>DATNNX010000297.1:0-10905 GCA_035601615.1 Xanthobacteraceae bacterium | reverse complement strand
GACCTGCCGGCGCTGCTGCGTTTTCTCTCTGACATCAAGGCCGGCCGGCGGCCCGTGCGCGCCCCGGTCTACTCGCACCTCACCTACGACGTGATGCCAAATCGATGGATCGAGATCGATCGGCCAGACATCCTCATCGTCGAGGGACTCAACGTGTTGCAGGCGGGGGTGCCGCCCAAGGGCGGCAAGCCGACCCCTTATGTGTCGGATTTCTTCGATTTCTCGATCTACCTCGATGCACGCGAAGACGTGCTGCAGGGTTGGTATGCGGATCGGTTCCTGACGTTGCGTGGCACCGCGTTCCGCGATCCCAAATCGTACTTTCACCGCTACGCGAGCTTGTCGGATGCGGAGGCGGTCGACACCGCGACCACCATTTGGAGACGCATCAACCTCGTCAATCTGCGCGAGAACATCTTGCCGACGCGCCAGCGCGCCGATCTCATCTTAAAGAAGGTCGAGAGCCATCTCGTCGAAGAGGTCGCGTTGCGCCGGCTATGAAGTGATTGGCTCACGCCGCGCGGCGCACCTCGTCGACAAGCACGCGATAGGATAAGGCCTCGGCGAGATACACGCGGCCGACCTTATCGGCGCCGTCGAGATCGGCGAGCGTGCGCGCGACGCGCAGTACGCGGTGATAGCAGCGAGCGGAAAGCCGCATAGCCTCGGCGGCGTCGCGTAAGAGCGCAAGTCCGCCGCTGTCCGGCCGCGCCATTTCTTCGAGCAGCGGCCCGTTTGCATCCGCGTTCGTGCGCAGCCGCGACAGGCCGACCGCGGCGTAGCGCTCGGCCTGCATGGCGCGGGCGTGTGCCACGCGTGCGGCGATTTCTCGGCTTCCCTCCGCCGGCGGCGGCAGGATGAGATCGGCGGCGGTCACCGCCGGCACCTCGATATGCAGGTCGATGCGATCGATGAGCGGGCCCGAGAGCCGCCCCTGATACTCGGCCGCGCAGCGCGCGTTGGCGCCGCGCTTGCAGGCAAATCCCGGCTCGCTCGCGCGGCCGCAGCGGCAGGGATTCATCGCGGCCACCAGCATGAAACGTGCAGGATAGGTCACGCGGTGGTTCGCGCGCGCGATCGCAACCTCGCCGATCTGCAGCGGTTGGCGAAGCGAATCGAGGACCTGCGGTTGGAATTCCGGCAGTTCGTCGAGGAAGAGCACGCCATGATGCGCGAGCGAGATTTCGCCCGGCCGTGCACGTAAGCCGCCGCCGACCAGCGCCGGCATGCTGGCGGAGTGGTGTGGCGCGCGAAACGGACGAGAATTGGTGAGCGCGCCGCCCTCGATCTCGCCTGCGACCGAGGCAATCATGGAGACTTCCAGCAGTTCCGCGGGGGTCAACGGCGGCAGGATCGTCGGCAGCCGCGCTGCCAACATTGATTTGCCGGCGCCCGGCGGACCGACCATGAGCAGATTATGGCCGCCGGCGGCGGCCACCTCGAGGGCGCGCTTGGCGCTCTCCTGCCCCTTGATGTCCTTCAGATCAACGAGCGGAGCGCAGGGCTCGCGCACTTTTGGCTGCGGACGGGCGAGCACTTGCGCGCCGCGGAAATGGTTGGCGAGCTGAATCAGCGATGCAGCCGCGATGATCTCCATTTCGGGGCTCGCCCAGGCGGCTTCGGGGCCGCAGGCGGCGGGACAGATGAGACCTTCGCCACGAGCGTTGGCGCCGATCGCGGCCGGCAGCACCCCCGCCACCGCGGCGATGGAGCCGTCGAGGCCGAGTTCACCCAGCACGGTGAACCCGGAAAGCGCGTCCGCCGGAATGGCGCCGATCGCCCCCATCAGACCGAGTGCAATCGGCAGATCGTAGTGGCTGCCTTCCTTCGGTAGGTCGGCGGGGGCGAGGTTGACCGTGATGCGGCGGGCCGGCAGCGCCAAACCCGAGGCGACCAGCGCCGCGCGCACGCGCTCGCGCGCCTCGGAGACAGCCTTGTCCGGCAAACCAACGACGTTGAACGCGGGCAGCCCCGGGGCGACCTGAACTTGGACGTCGACGGCGCGGGCTTCGATGCCCTCGAACGCCACGGTGGCGACGTGCTGGACCATGTTGCCCCTGCTCGACGTCAGAGTAGCGGAAGCCGGAGTAGCCTGCAAGAACAATACGAGAACAAAAGACGTTGGCCGGCCTCGTGTTAGAACACCTGCGACGGTGGGGATCGCCGGGACCGGGAGGGATGTCGATGCCTTTGAGGAGCTTCGGCGTTGTTCTTGCCGCACTCGCCCTGACGTCGGGCTGCGCATGCCTCGATGGCTTGGCGGTGACGGCAGCATTCGCGCAAGAAACGCGTGCGGCCCAGCAGATCTGGACCGTGCCGGAAATCGGCGCCCTGCCGAATGATGCGCATGGGCGCCTGGTGCGCCGCGGGCGCGACCTCATCACGGCGACCTACGCCTATATCGGGCCTGAGGTGGCAGATCGCTCAAAACGCTTTGCCGGAAACAATCTCGCCTGCGGCAATTGTCACCTTCAGGCGGGGACGAAGAAATTCGGTATCCCGCTGTTCGGGTTGTTCGGCGAATTTCCACACTACAGCGCCCGTTCGGGGGCGCAGATGACGATCGAGGACCGTTTCAATTCCTGCATGACCCGCAGCATGAATGGGCGGGCGCTGCCGGCCACCGCGCCGGAAATGCAGGCAATGGTGGCGTATATCAAATTTCTGTCTACCGGCCTGCCGCCGGGAGAGCTGCTGCCCGGCTTGGGCACGGGCAAGATGCCGGAACTCGATCGCCCGGCCGATCCGGCACGCGGGAAGGCAGGCTACGCTACTGCCTGCGCGACGTGTCATTGGCCCAATGGCGCTGGTATTCGCCGCAGCCTACCAACCACCGATCTGGGCTACCGGGTGCCGCCGCTGTGGGGCGGGGATAGCTTCAACGACGGCGCCGGAATGGCGCGCCTGATCACGGCGGCAAATTTTCTCCACTTCAACATGCCGCACGGCGCCGACTACCTGAACCCGCAGCTTTCGCCAGAGCAGGCCTGGGATATTGCGGCTTACGTCATATCCCAGCCGCGGCCGCACAAAGCTGGCCTCGACAAGGACTTTCCGGATCTTCTGGAAAAGCCGGTGGACGCGCCGTACGGGCCTTATGCGGACGGCTTTGGCGAGCAGCAGCACAAATACGGGCCTTTCCCGCCGATCCGCGCCGCGATCGCAAAACTCAAGGCCGAGCAGAAAGGCACGTCCACGCGCTGACGCAATCAGACGCCGGTCGGCGCGCATGAGACGCGGCGTGCAACGCGTGCTGCTCTGCGAGTAATCAACCGCGCCCAGCCGTTAGGTGGGTTGTTCATGGGGCCGCCGATGGGCCCCGCCGCTTAGCCTCGATCTTGTCCCAGATCAGTGCCGCCACGTCCGGCCCGCCGAGATCCTTGACCGCGCGAATCCCGGTCGGCGAGGTGACGTTTATCTCGGTCAAATATCCGTCGATCACGTCGATGCCGACGAACAGGAGCCCTCGCTCGCGCAAGACCGAACCGATGCGGGCACAGATGTCGCGATCCCGCGCGGAAAGCTGGGTCTCCTTCGGAATGCCGCCGCGCACCATGTTGGAGCGCAGATCATCGGGCGCGGGCACCCGGTTCACTGCGCCGGCGAACTCGCCGTCGACCAGCAGGATGCGCTTGTCGCCGTCTTTCACCGCCGGCAAGAACTTCTGCACCACCCACTGCTCGCGGAACGTCGCCGCAAACAGGTCATAGAGGGAGCCGAAGTTGAGGTCCTCCTTCGCCAGCCGAAACACCGCTTCGCCGCCCTTCCCGTAGAGCGGCTTCATCACGATGTCGGCATGCTCTGCGCGGAAGGCCTTGATCTCCGCCAGATCGCGGGTGATCAGCGTGGGAGGCATCAAGTCAGGAAATTCCATCACGAACATTTTTTCCGGCGCATTGCGCACGGCGGTCGGGTCATTGACCACCAGCGTGCCTGGATGAACGCGCTCGAGCAGGTGCGTGGTTGTGATATAGGCGAGGTCGAACGGCGGATCCTGCCGCAATAGAATCACGTCGAATTCGGCGAGCTCGGCGCGGCGCGGCGCGCCAAGCGTGAAATGGTCGCCATGCTGGTCGCGAACCTTGAGCGGCTGTACCGCCGCGATCACTTTGGACCCCCGCAACGCCAGCCGGTCCGGGGTGTAATATGCGATTGCATGGCCGCGCTTTTGCGCTTCCAGCAGCAGCGCAAACGTGGAGTCGCCGCGGATATTGATCCGCTCGATCGGGTCCATCTGTACGGCAATGCTCAGACTCATCATTGGCCCGAAAATATTTTGCTAACGCGAGCTCCACGCGATCGCGTCACCCACTCGTATCAAAAGCCGAGGGGATATGACGCGGAAGCCGCCGAGGTGCGATCAGGACGGCATCAAAACGGATATCGCGGATGCGGTCATCAGCATATCGCGCGAGCCAAGCCTCTGCGGCGGCGGCGATACGCAAACGCTGGCGATCGGTGACCGACCAGGCGGCGTCGTCCAATTGGTCACGCGCCTTGACCTCGACGAATATCAGCAGCGCCCGGCGTCGTGCGATGATATCGATTTCGCCGACCGGGCTACGCCAACGCCGCGCCAGGATGCGAAAGCCTTTGGCGATGAGAAACACTGCCGCTCGGCTTTCGGCCGAAATACCGGTCCGAAACGCGATCTGACGCTCGGGACGCGGGGCTTGGATCGGGGCTGCGCGGAACCTCTCATCGGGCATGGCCACGCTCCTTGCTGAGTGCGATCGCGCGTCGATAGACTTCCCGGCGAGGCGCGCCGCTGACGGCCGCGATTTCGGCCACCGCATCTTTGACGGACAGACGATCGAGCGCTTGACGGAGCAGCGCGTCAAGATCGGCTGCGCTCACGTCATCCTGGCGATCGGGGGGCGCCACGACGATCACCAGCTCACCGCGTGGCTCGGGCGTGTCTGCAGCTTGGTGCGCGAGCGTCGCGAGATCGCCGCGCCGGATTTCTTCATAAAATTTGGTGAGCTCTCTGCAGAGCGCAGCCTCACGCGGACCCAGGCCGGCGGCGAGGTCGGCGAGCGAGGCTGCAATGCGTGCCCCGGTCTCGAACAGAACGAGCGTTGCCGGAATGCGCTCGAGCTCGGCGATGCGGGCGCGCCGTGCTGCTTCTTTTGCGGGCAAGAATCCCTCGAACAAGAACCGGTCGGTCGGAAGCCCGCTCACCGTGAGCGCAGCAAGTACCGCCGACGCTCCCGGCAATGCCGTTACATTCGCGCCCGCCGCTCGCGCCTCGCGCACGAGTTTATAGCCCGGATCCGAGACGAGGGGGGTTCCGGCGTCCGAGACGAGCGCGATCGCGGCGCCATCGGCGATGCGTGCGAGCAGCTTGGGACGCGCCTGGGCGGCATTGTGTTCGTGATAGGACGTGAGCGGGGTTGCAATTCCATAGCGGTCGAGAAGCTTGCGGGTGACGCGGGTATCCTCGCAAGCGATGAGATCGACAGCGGCAAGAACCTCCAGCGCCCGCACCGTGATGTCGCCCAGATTCCCGATGGGCGTCGCGACCAGGTAGAGACCAGCCCTCAACGGCGGTGCAACGGCGGTGCGGCCGTCCAGAACGTAATGCCGCCCGGCGCGCTCGCGGGGCGCGCGTGCGGCGATGGCGGGCGCGGTCGTCCTCATGCTCCTTACTGTAACGGCACGACCTTGCCCCGTCATGGGCGCCGTAAAAAATTCATTATCCTTTTCATTTGGTTAACCAGTCACCGACAAAATGCCCGATTGCCGGCCTGGACTGGCATGGAGCAATCTCACGTCCTGGCCGAGGAGATCGATCCCCATGTTCGGAGGACTGCAGGTCCGGGCATCGTGGCCTGCACACGCTGCGTCTCCGGCGCTTGCCGCGCTCGCATCGATGCTCTTGCTGGCGGGCTGCTCGGGAAGCCTTCCCGATCTGGCCTCCTCGTCAGGGGCGCCCTCGCCGCCCGCGACCCATATCGGCGAAGGCGCGGTCAAGGCCGCTCTGATCGTGCCGTTGTCGGGAAGCGGCAATGCGGGAGTCGCCGCGCAGTCCATGCGCAACGCCGCCGAGATGGCGCTCGCGGAGTTCAACAATCCCGATCTCCAGCTGTTGGTGAAGGACGACGCGGGCAGCGTGCCGGGCGCCCAGCAGGCGGCGCAACAGGCGCTCGATGAAGGAGCGGAGATCATCCTGGGGCCACTGTTTGCGCTCACGGTCGCTCCGGTTGCACACGCCGCGCGCGCTCGCGGCGTGCCGGTGATTGCGTTCTCGACCGATACCAATGCAGCGGCGCGCGGCGTGTATCTCCTGAGCTTTCTGCCGGAGTCCGACGTCGATCGTATCGTGAGCTATGCGGCGAGCCAGGGCCGGCGGTCATTCGCGGCGCTCGTTCCCGATAATGCCTATGGCAGCGTGACGGAAGCGGCCTTCAAACAGGCGGTGGCGCGCGGTGGCGGCCGCGTGATCGCGCTCGAGCGTTACCCGCTCGACCGGGCGCAGATGCAAACTCCGGTGCGCAACGTCGCACAGGCAGCGAGCCACGCGGATGCCATCTTCATCCCGGACGGCGCTGACGCCGTTCCCACCGTGGTGCAGACGCTAACGGCGAACGGCATCGACACCAAACGCGTGCAGCTGCTCGGCACGGGCTTATGGGAGGACGCGCAAATCTTCTCCAATCCCCTGCTCGACGGCGCCTGGTATGCGGGCCCGGATTCAACCGGTTTTCGCAATTTCTCGGTCCGTTACAGGGGCCGATACGGCAGAGACCCCGTGCGCACGGCGTCGCTTGCCTATGATGCCGTCGCCCTTGTCGCGGCGCTGGTCAAGACTCAGGGCAGTCAGCGCTTCACCGACAGCGTTCTGACCAATTCCTCGGGCTTCACCGGTATCGACGGACTGTTTCGCTTCCGGCCTGATGGCACCAACCAGCGCGGTCTTGCGGTGTTGCGGGTGTCGCCGACCGGTGGCCAGGTCATCAGCCCACCGCCTAAAGGCTTCGGCGGCTCGGCGACTTAAAGTCTCTCACGCGGCGAGGTCAGCAACCACCGCGTTGAGCACGGGAAAGCCGGCGAGCGTCAGGCGCAGCTTCCCGCTTGCCGTCGTCTCGACGGCGCCGTGTTCATGGAGGAGCGCCACACGGCGCGGATCGAGCGGCCGGCCGGCAAGACGCGCATAGCTCGCAGGGTCGATGCCCTCGGCCAGCCGTAATCCCATCAACAGAAACTCGTCTGCGACCTGCTCCCGCGTGAGCGCCTCATCGCTCACCACGCCATGTCCGAGCGATTCCACCCGCGCAAGCCAGGTTCTCGGCGGCTTGTCGGTCGCGGTGGCGCGGCGCTCGGCCGCGATCTCGAGCCGACCATGCGCGCCCGGTCCGATGCCGGCATATTCGTGCGCGCGCCAGTAAATGAGATTGTGCCGGCACTCGGCCCCTGGCCGGGCGTGGTTGGAAATCTCGTAGGCAGGAAGCCCCGCGCTTGTACAGACTGTCTGTGTCGTATCGTAGAGTGCGCGGCCCATGTCGTCGTCGGGTACGACGAGCTTGCCAGCCGCATGCAGCGCGGCAAAAGGCGTGTTCTGCTCGATGGTGAGTTGATAAAGCGACAGATGCTCTCCGGCCTCGGCGATCGCGCATTTGAGCTCGGCCGCCCACGCCCGCGGGGTCTGATCCGGGCGCGCGTAGATCAGATCGAAGGAATAGCGCTCGAAAATGGAGCGCGCCAGTGCGACCGCTCGAAGCGCCTCCTGCGCCGAATGCAGCCGCCCGAGGGCTTTGAGCGCCGCATCATCCAGCGCCTGCACGCCAAGCGAGACGCGATTGATGCCAGCTGAGCGAAAGCCGCGAAAGCGCGTCGCTTCGACGCTCGTTGGATTGGCTTCGAGCGTCACCTCGACGTCCGGTGCTATCGACCAGTGCCGTGCGATCGCGTCGAGGATCGCACCGACGGTCGCAGGCTGCATCAGCGATGGCGTGCCGCCCCCGAAGAAGATGGTCGATACGGTTCGTCCGCCTACTCGCGCCGCCGTCGTCGCGATCTCGGCGGCAAAGGCGCGCCCGAAGCGTGCCTCATCAACCGCGACATGCGCCACATGGCTGTTGAAGTCGCAGTACGGGCATTTCGACAGGCAGAACGGCCAGTGGATATAGACGCCGAACGCAGGCCCTTGCCGATCACCGCTTTGCAAGACAAGCCTCCGCAAGCTTCAGGAATGCACGTGCCCGGTGCGAGAGCCCTTTGCCCGTGGGGGGTAGACCATGCTTCTCCACGTTCGTCATTTCGCCGAAAGTGCGAGCATGGCCGTCAGGCAAAAACATGGGGTCATAGCCGAACCCCTGATCGCCGCGTGGGGGCCAGACGAGGGTGCCGTGCACCGCAGCGTCGAACTGTTCGACGTGTCCGTCGGGCCAAGCGAGGCAAAGCGCGCAGACAAACTGGGCCTTGCGTTGGCTAGGCGCATGGGCGCCGCGCTCGCGCAATTTGTCTTCCACCGCTTGCATGGCGCGCCGGAAGTCCTTTTCGGGACCCGCCCAGCGCGCTGAGTAGATGCCTGGCTCGCCGCCGAGCGCATCGACGGCCAGTCCGGAATCGTCCGCGAACGCAGGCAGACCCGAGGACGTTGCCGCAGCGCATGCCTTGATGCGGGCATTCGCCTTGAAAGTCGCGCCGCTCTCCGCCGGCTCGTCCAAGCCGAGCTCGCCCGCGGATATCGCGTCGATTGCGAACGGCATGAGAAGCTCGCGCATCTCCTTGAGCTTGCCCGGATTGTGCGTCGCGATCACCAGGCGCCCGGCAATCGGTCGATGAGCGACGCCCTTCGAACTCATCCTCGGTCTCGCGCGATCCGCGATCACATCACCGCCAGTTTCTGCAGGTCGACGAGTTTCATCACGCCCTTTTTCGCAAGCGCAAGTAGATTGAGGAACTGTTCCTCGGTGAAGGGAACTTTCTCCGCCGTTCCCTGCACCTCGACGATTCGCCCGCCCCCGGTCATGACGAAATTGGCGTCCGTCTCGGCCTCCGAATCCTCCGCGTAATCCAGGTCGAGCACCGGCGTGCCGTGACAGATGCCGCAGGATATAGCGGCGACATTGTCGCGCAGCGGCTCTGCCGTCAGCATCTCCCGCGTCTTCATCCAGTTCAGGCAATCGTGTAGTGCGACCCAGGCGCCGGTAATGGCCGCGGTGCGGGTTCCGCCGTCGGCTTGGATTACGTCGCAGTCGATCGTGATTTGACGCTCTCCCAACGCAGAAAGGTCCAATACCGCGCGCAGACTGCGCCCGATCAGCCGCTGGATCTCGATGGTGCGGCCGCTCTGTTTGCCGGCCGAGGCTTCGCGGCGCGTGCGCTCCGAGGTGGCGCGCGGCAACATGCCGTATTCGGCGGTGACCCAGCCACGTGCCTGCCCCTTGAGCCAAGGTGGCAGTCGGTCCTCGAGTGTCGCGGTGACCAGCACGTGCGTATCGCCGAACTTCACGAAGCAGGAACCCTCGGCATATTTCACCACGCCGCGCTCGAGCGAGATCGCGCGCAGCTCGTCGGGCTGTCGGCGGCTCGGTCGCATCCGGGTCTCCTGCATACGGAGGAAGCTTTTAGGGGCGAGCGCTGTGAGCGACAAGAGGCGAGCGGATCGGCTGCGGAACTCAAGTGGTCGGGCTGCGTCGTCGGATTGGCTTAGTGCGTAGAGATCGAGCGGACGTTCAAAAGCCGATGAGGTCAAACTTGGTCAACGTCACCTGTGGGCTGATGCGCGCCGCGGTCGCGAGGTGCCACGCGGTGTAGAGCTCAGGGAACACCTCATCGGCAGACATGCCGTCCACCGGCACGATCACCTTGAATCCTCTCAGCGCGGCCGCGCCGGCTGTATGCAGCACCGAGGTCTGCGCCTGTGTACCCATAGCCACTATGGTCTTGATGCCTTTGTCCTTGAGGATCTTCTCGAGGTCGCTGGCAATGAATTTGTCCGGGCCCAATGGCGGCAGCACCGGCTCTCCCGACGCCGGCGTAAGCTCCGAGAGAATGTCGGCGGGGACCGACCCTGGCACTGCGACGCTATAGACGATGAAAGCGCCCTTGCTCCGCGCTTGCGTCACCAGGTTGAGAACTTTTGCTACGGAGCGCGCGCAACGCGGCCGGCGCTCGTTGGTGCAGGTTTGCTTGGTGAAATCCATTACCAGCAGCGCGGTCTCATTGGGAACGATCGTTGCCGGCTTGAGCGCAGGCGGTGCTGGAAATTTGGCTGTGGCCCACTCGTCGATGACAGTCTGCGCGGGGGAGCCGGTACGTAGAGTTGAAAGGAGACCGGCGATGGTGGCTATGCCCACCACAAGCTTGCATACTCTTTTCATCCTTAATCCTCCCGCGGCGAGATAGTCGTAATGCGGGAAGCTAGCAGCCATGGCCGAGGGGGCAAAGGCTGTAAGGCTTGAACTGCGCAGCAGGAATGGACAATTCTGTCGCGTTTGAACGGAGAGAGCGTTGTCCCACGACGTCCCCATCGGCGCGACACAGGTGAGCCTGGCCCAGCTCAACGAGCGCTCGCGCGATATTTTCCGGCAAATCGTCGAGAGCTATCTCGCGACCGGCGAGCCCGTGGGCTCGCGCAACATCTCCCGGTTGATCACGACGCCGCTCTCGCCCGCCTCCGTGCGCAACGTGATGTCGGACCTGGAACAGCTCGGCCTCATTTACGCGCCACATACGTCGGCTGGGCGGTTGCCGACCGAGCTTGGCTTGCGGTTCTTCGTCGATGCACTGATGGAGATCGGGGATCTTGCCGAATCCGATCGGCGCGAGATTGAGGCCAAAGTCGCAGCCGCCGGCAAGTCCATGGAGGCCGTACTCAACCAAGCGTCGGGCATGCTGTCGGACCTCACGCGTGCAGCGGGGGTGGTCCTGACGGCCAAATCGAACGTGCGATTGAAG
>DATNNX010000296.1:0-17864 GCA_035601615.1 Xanthobacteraceae bacterium | reverse complement strand
CTCATCGACATGATCATGAACGCGACCAGCCGCGGCGAAAGTCTCACGCGGCAATTGCTCGCCTTCTCGCGCCGGCAGATGCTCGCCCCCGCGGTGATTGATCTCAGCAAGCGGCTTCCCGAGCTCAAGGAGATGCTCAACCGCTCGCTGCGCGACGACGTCACCACCCAGGTCGTAGTTCCTGACGAGGGTTGCGCGGTCAAGGTCGACCCGAGCGAGCTCGAGCTCGCCATGATTAATCTCGCGGTGAACGCCCGCGATGCGATGCCGAGAGGCGGCGCGCTCAGCATCACCGTCGAGCCGGTGGTGCTCGAGGGCAAGGCGACGGAGGAGGGGCTCACCGGCGAGTTCGTCGCCATTCGCGTCGCCGATACTGGCGGCGGCATCGCTTCCGATATTTTGCCGCACGTGTTCGAGCCGTATTTTACGACCAAGGAGGTCGGCAAAGGCACGGGACTCGGTTTGAGCCAAGTCTATGGTTTCGCCAAGCAGTCCGGCGGCACCGCGACCATCGGCAGCACAGTCGGCCGCGGCACCGTGATCACGCTTTATCTGCCGCGTACGCAGGAACTACCCGCACCCTCGATCGCGCGCTTGGCGCCCGAGGCTGCGCCGCGGCGCGTCGGCACGGTGCTCGTGGTCGAAGACAGCCCGGAGGTTGCCGAGGTTGCGATGGCCTACTTCCAGCAGCTCGGCTACATGGTCAAGCAGGTCGCCAGTGCCAACGAAGCGCTGGAGCTCCTCGGTAACGATTCGAAGATCGATCTTGTCTTCTCCGACATCTTGATGCCCGGCGGAATGAACGGCGTGGAGCTCGGTGAGGCCATCCGCCGGCGCTACCCGGCAATCCCGGTGCTTCTTGCTACCGGATACAGCGAGCGCGCGCGGGACGCCGTGCAGCAGGGCTTCGTCGTGCTGCAAAAACCGTTTGATCTTTCGGCGCTCGAGCAGGCGCTGCGTGAGACGCGCAACTGGAAAGTGGCGCCCGTTCCCGGCTTGGCAGGGCAGGACGCCCCTCGGACCGTCGAGTTGTGATCCCAAATTGAACCGAGTGCCACTGGCGCGACGGCTACGGCAGCTCGGAGATCATTTTTAGATATTCCGACTGAGCCTCCTTGATCGAACGGATTCCCTGCTCGGTCCAGTTGAGCAAACACATGAACGTGGCCCCTCATCGCACATTATCTACTTCCCGCTCGTCGCCGCGAAAGCGGGGATCACAGCGTGGATGGCCCCTGGACTCTCGCTTGCGCTGCGGTGAGGCAGTCGCGAACAAGTCACTGCAGCTTTATATCTGTTGCGCGAATGACCTTCGCCCACTTGTCGATTTCCCACCTGATGCGGTCGGCGAACTCGCCGGGCGTGCTGGCGATTGGCTCGAAGCCGAGCGCCAAGAGGCGCTCGCGCGCGTCAGGCAACGCGACGATGGTCACGATCTCGCGATGCAGACGCGCGATAACGTCTCGTGGCGTTCCGCCCGGCACCAGGATGCCGAGGATGATTTCCGACTCTTGATCGGCGGTGCCTGCTTCCGCGAGCGTCGGCACGTCGGGCAGCGCGGGCGAACGCCGCGCACCGGTGACGGCAAGGGCGCGCACCGTGCCTTGATTGATGTGCCCGGCAGCGGTGGAGATCGACGTGAACAGGATCGGGGTGTGCCCGCCGATGGTCGACGTGATCGCCGGCCCGCCGCCGTTGAAGGAGACAGCGGTCAGATTGAGCCCGAACGCCTGCTTGAGCATTTCGCCGGCGAGGTAGCCGGGCGTACCCAGCCCTGCATGGGCGTAAGCGTGCTCCCCCGGGCTCACTTTCACCCAGGCGACGAGCTCTTTGACGGTCGTCGCCGGAACGGACGGATGCACCAGCAGCACTTGCGGCGATACGCCGACGAGCGATACTGGCGCCAGATCCGTCGTCGTGTCGAAGCCAAGCTTGGTGAACAGGCTCGGATTGACCACGAGCGTACTGCTGATCACGAGCACCGTGTAGCCGTCGGGCGGCGCCTTCGCGACGAGCGCGGTGCCGATATTGCCGCTGCCGCCGGGATGGTTCTCGACGTAGAATTGCTGGCCGAGGCGCTCGGAGAGCTTCGGCGCGAGCACGCGCGCAACCACGTCGACCGGACCTCCCGGTGCGAACGGGGCGACCATCTTGACCGGCCGATTAGGATAACCCGATGGTTGTGCGAAGCTTGGCCCCGCGAGCACAACCGCGACGAGGCCAAGCACGCTCGCTTTGCACCGCCGAGTTTGCCGCCCTAAACCGCCGCTCACTCCGCGCGGATGTTCGCGTCGTGGACGACTTTGCTCCATTTGGCGATCTCCGCCCTGATGCGCGCGCCGAACTCCTCGGGCGTATTGGCGACCGGGGAAAACCCCAGCGTCTCCAGCCGCTCCTTGACGTCTGCTGCGGCAACCGCGTTGGCGATGTCGGCGCGCCAGCGCTCGATGATGTCCTTCGCCGTGCCAGCCGGTGCCACGATGCCGGTCAATGTGTCGCTCTCGAGGTCGGGAACGCCCGCTTCGGAGTTGGTCGGCACCTCCGGCAGGGCCGGCGAACGCCTGACGCTGAGCACCGCCAGCGCGCGCAATTTTCCCTCCTTGATGTTGGACATGGCGGGCGGCAGCGCTGTGAAGGCGATGGGGATATGGCCGCCGATCGTGGAATTGATTGCAAGCGCCGCGCTGTTGAACGGCACCGTGACCAGATCGAGGTGGTATTGCTGCTTGAACAATTCGCCCGCCAGGTGCGGCGTCGAGCCGGTCGAAGGCTGTGCGAAACTGTACGTACCGGGGTGAGCTTTGACCAATTCGATGAGCTCCTTAAGCGTCTTCGCCGCAAAGCCTGGATTGACCGAAACGACGTTGGGCGAGGCGGCCACCAGAGTGACCGGCGCAAAGTCCTTGACCGGGTCATACGGGATTTTGGCGTACATGCTTGGATTGACCATGAATCCCGTGCTCACCACGAGCATCGTATAGCCGTCGGCCGCTGCGCGTGCGACCGTGGCCACGCCGGTGTTGCCGCCGGCGCCGGGAATGTTTTCGGTATAGACCTGCTGACCCCAGGCCTCCGACAATTTCTGTGCGACGATGCGCGCGATCACATCGGTCGGGCCGCCGGCGCCGAACGGCACGACCAATCGGACCGGCCGTGCAGGATAGGTCTGCGCCGGTGATTCGCTGGCGGCGGCCGCTACGCAGATCAGCGCGACAACGGACGCGAGAGCGCGCACAACTGCCGTCACGGCGTCCTCCCTTGCTTTTTTGGTTGATGCTATCATCGCCGGTACGCCCGGCGCAGTAAAGCCGGCGCGAGCGCCGTCGCGCTAGAAGCGATCGCTTCGCGCGCTCCCACATAAAGGATATTCCATGCCACCGAAGAAAATCACACGTCAGGACCTTCACGACGCGGCTGAGAGATACAAGAATTGGGGAAAGTGGGGCCCAAACGACGAGATCGGCACGCTCAACCATACCAGCCCCGAGGACATCATCGCTGCGGCACGGCTCGTGCGTAAAGGCAAGGTCATTTCGCTGGCGCTCAACTTCGACCACACCGGCCCGCAAGGCGCCAAGAGCAATTATCCCGCGATGGGCCGCACCAACCCCATCCACACCATGATTCGCACCGGTACCGACGCTTATTCCGGCGTGCTCGACAAGCGCGGCATCCGCGCCGCCGACGATATGGTGACCATGCCGCTCCAGTGCGGAACGCAGTGGGACGGGCTCGGGCACGTCTTCTATGAAGACCGCATGTGGAACGGCTACGACTGTCGCGAAGTGACCTCGGCCGGCGCGCAGAAGTGCGGCATCGAGAAAACGAAGAACAAGATGGTGGGCCGTGGCGTCTTCCTCGACGTGGCGCGCGCGCTCGGCAAAGTGTCGCTCGAGGACGGCTACGGCATCACCTGCGAGGATCTCAATTCCACCGCCGAGGCGCAGGAGGTGACCGTCAAGCGCGGCGATTACGTCATCGTGCGCACGGGGCAGATGGAGCGCTGCCTCAAGGCCGGGAGCTGGGACGGCTATCCGGGCGGAGACGCGCCGGGCTTTGCCTTCGAGACGCTCGAATGGGTGGCGCGCACCGAGCTCGCGGCGCTTGCCAGCGACACCTGGGGCTGCGAGGTGCGGCCGAACAACACCGAGGGCGGCATCAACCAGCCCTGGCACTGGATCACGATCCCGATCATGGGCATGACCATGGGCGAGATCTTCTATCTCAAGGATCTTGCCGAGGACTGCGCGGCCGACAAGGTCTACGAGTTCATGTTCGTTGCACCGGCGATCCCGATCACCGGTGCGGTCGGCTCGCCGACCAACCCGCTGGCGATCAAGTGAATTGGCAAGTCCGCTCGGGCAAAGCGTGACATCACGAGGCTGCGGGCCGGGTCAGGGCGGCAGCGGACAGCCCCGTAACGACTAATTACAGTTACACGGCCCGGCCCCACAGCCGCCTGCTGGCGATCGCGGCGCCCTCGCTGAGCGCGCGCAGCTTGGCCCAGACAATGCTCTCGGCGACCATCGGCTCCCGGCGCACCGCCGTTCCGAAGCCGCAATCGACACCGGCGATCAGGCGCTCGCGGTCGACGACGGCGGCGTAGCGGCCGATGCGCTGCGCCACCAGCCGCGGATGCTCGACGAAATTCGTCGTGGAGTCGATGACGCCCGGAATGAGAATCTTGTCGTCGGGAATGCCGACCTCCTTCAGATCTTCCCATTCGTGGTCGTGGCGCGGATTGGCAGCTTCGATGCTGATCGCCTGCGGGCGCGCCTTGCAGGCAAGGTCGATGATCTTGGTGACCGGCAGGTCGTGGGTGTGCGGCCCCTCGTAGTTGCCCCAGCAGATGTGCAGCCGCATCCGCTCCGCGGGCAGGCCCTCGGTCGCCGCGTTGAGGGCCGCGATGTTGCGCTCGGCGATCTTGCGGAACTCGTCGTCGCTCAGGTGGCGGTATTGGTTGTTGCGCGCCGAGGCGAGGTCCGGCGCGTCGATCTGCAGCACGAAGCCGGCCTCGACGATCGCCCGGTACTCGCTCTTGATCACGTCCGCGAGTGCCGCCAGATAGGCATCCTCGCTCGGATAGTAGAGGTTGATGATGAAGCGCGTCAGGATGCCGGGCGAGGGCGCGGTCATGAACACCTCGAGCGCCTTGGCCTTGCTCGCCGCAGCCCTGACATTGGCAAGGTCGCGGTCGAGTGCGCTGTGGTCGGCGTATCGCAAGGGGCCGACGCAGCCCGGAAAAGGTATGTCGCTAAAATTTCCCCGCCGATTGGCGAAATCCGGATGCGCCAGGAGATCGCGCCCGATCATGATGTCGCGGCCCTTCTCGGCGGCACGCGGATCCGCCTCGATGCCAGCCACGCGGTGCCGGATGTAGGTGGCATAGGACGGCTTGCTCATCTCGCCGTCGCTGACGACGTCGACACCGGCTGCGACCTGCTGCGTGACGGTCTCGTTCACTGCCCGCGCGACCTCTTCCTCGAACGTGGCCGCATCGACTGCCCGGCCCCGCTCCCGTTCGAGGATGAGCTCGATAAGGGGCTTCGGCCGCGGGAGGCTGCCAGTGTGGGTGGTGAGGATGCGGTCCTTGCTCGTTTTCATGCCGCGATCCCGCGCCAGCCATGTCGTGACCGATCGTGTCTCGAGGCGTTTTCGGATAAGGGAGTGCGCAAAGTCAATGAGGAAAGGACTTCCATGACTCTCGGCATCAACCCGCTGATTGCGCTCGGCGTGCTCGCTTCGACCGCGGCGACCGACGCGGCCTATGTGTTCTTCAACGCTGCGGTGACCAGCAGGCGCCGGATTTGGGCCGCGAACTGGAGCGCGATCTGGTATATGCTGTCCGCCTTCGCGGTAATCAGCTACACCGAGAACGCCGTCTATGTCGCCTTTGCGGCGCTTGGCTCCTGGCTCGGCGCCTTTGCTTCGGTGACCTGGCTGCATCGCGCGGGAAGTCTTGCGTTGCCGCGCCACGACCCACCCTAATACTTGGGCCATAAAGCCGCACGGTTCTTCTCCTCCCGGGAGATTCGCAATGTTGGGCCACAACCGGAAAATGAGCGGGGCGGAATGCCTAGCCGACATGCTCAAGGGGTACGGCGTCACCCACATATTCCACGTGCCGGCAGTGTTGCGCAAAACCATGGCGGCGATGGAAAGCCGCACCGAGATCAAGCGCCTGCACGTGCATGGCGAGAAGGCCGCGGCCTACATGGCCGATGGCTATGCGCGTGCGTCGGGCAAGCCCGGCGTCTGCGCAGCGCAGGTGATCGGCGCTCTCAACCTCGCGGCCGGTCTGCGCGACCCTTGGCTTGCGCACTCCCCCGTCATTGCCATGACCGGCGGGCGCGAGCCGAAGACAAAATTCCGCAAGGTCTATCAGGAGATCGATGACCTGCCGGCGTTCGAGCCGGTGACCAAGTTCAACGCCGCCATCGACGACGTTTCGCGTTTTCCCGACATGGTGCGACAGGCGTTTCGCGTGGCGACCTCGGGCACGCCCGGCCCCGTGCATCTGCAATTCCGCGGCAACGAGGGACAGATCGACGCCGATGAAGCCGAGATGGAGCCGTTGTGCGAGCCGCAGTTTGCGCGTGTGCCGCCGTACCGCCCCGCGGCCGAGGACGCGAGCGTGATTGCGGCGCTCAAGCATCTACAAGACGCGCAACGTCCGGTCATCGTTGCCGGCGGCGGCGTGCGCGCCTCGGGCGCCTCGGCCGAACTGGTGGCGCTCGCGCAGGCGCTGCAGATCCCGGTTGCGACCTCGCTCAACGGCAAGGATTCAATTCCCGGGAATCATCCGCTTTCGGTCGGAGTTGTTGGGACCTATTCGCGCGAGAGTGCGAACCGGGTCGTCAACGGCGCCGATCTCGTTTGTTTCATCGGAACCGAGACCGGCGGTATGACCACGCATTTCTGGGCAGTCCCGAAGATCGGTACGCCGGCGATTCAGATCGACATCGATCCGCAGGCGATCGGCCGCAATTATCCGCTGCTTGCCGGCATCAATGGCGATGCCAAGGTCACGCTCGCACGCATGCTCGTGCAAGCCGACCTCGCCAGCGCCGGCAAGCGCAAACCTTGGGTCGAAGAGGCGCAACGGATCTGCAAGGAATGGTCGCAGAAATACCGATCGGTGCTGACTTCCGACGCCGCGCCGATACGCCCCGAACGCATCTGCGCCGAGCTCGCCCGGCATGTGCCGGACGACGGCATCGTCGTGGCCGACACGGGACATGCCGGCATGTGGATGGGCGGGATGTTCGATCTCACGAGTCCGCGGCAAAGCTACATGCGCAGCGCCGGCCATCTCGGCTGGGCTTTCCCGGCAGGGCTCGGGGCGAAGTGCGCGTGTCCGGAGCGGCCGGTCATCACGTTCACGGGCGACGCGGGTCTGTGGTACCACATCGCCGAGATCGAGACCGCCGCACGCTGGGGCATCAATGCGGTCACGGTCGTCAACAACAATTCCAGCGGCAATCAATCCAAACGCGGCTTCGACCGCGCCTATGGGGGAACGCAGAGCGAGCAGGCGCGGGAAATGTGGACTTTCAGCAAAGTCGATTTCGCGCGTATCGCCGAGGAGATGGGCGCGCTCGGAATTCGCGTCGAGAAAGCGGGCGAGATCGGTCTGGCGATCGAGAAAGCGTTGCAGGCGCGCCGTCCGGTGGTCATCGATGTCGTGACCGATATCGACGCGCTCGCGCCGTTGGCGGTGAGCTGATGATTTCTCGATGTGTCATGCGCGGGCTTGACCCGCGCATCCATCTGCTTTGCAAGAAGCGTGTTACGAAGCTGGATGGATTGCCGGGTCAAAGCCCGGCAATGACGGGGGATGACTTGTCTCTCAGTCCTCCGCGCTCAGGCGCCGCCGCACGCCCCAGCCATTCAAGATGGCGGTGATCTCGCCGGCCACAAAGTGTCTGGCACTCTCCTGGTCGTAGCCCTCGCGCAAGAGCTCGTCGTAGTCGGTAAAGGTGTGGCGCACATAGGCGACCAGCGATAGCCACGCTGCTGTTTCAGGCGTGGCCACGGTCAGGCCGGGGCTGTCGACGGCGTGATCCACCACGGCTGCAAACTCATGCCGGGGTATCCGCGGCGCCAGCCGACGCAAGGCAGTCTCGATCTCGCTGCGTTTAGCCACGTCCCTTTCCCGAAAGCAGTCTTCTGCCGACCCCACAAATGTGCCATGAAGGGGCTGCGTCACGCCGCACGCATTGCGAGTGGGGAAAGCGGCGGATGCAACGGCCCCTCGAAATCCATCCGCGAGCCCAGCCATGAGTTCCGCGATGAACGTCCCCCCAGTCAAGGCGGGATCGGCGATCGGCATGATAGCCGCCGTATCGATTGGCATCGGCGGCATGGTTGGGGCGGGAATTTTTTCCATTCTCGGGGTCGTTGCGCACGCGGCCGGCAATGCGATGTGGCTCGCTTTCGCGATTGGCGGCGTGGTGGCGCTCTTGTCCACCTACTCGTACGCCAAGCTCGGCGCCACCTTCCCCTCGGCCGGCGGCGCCGTGCATTTCTTGGTCAAGAGCTTCGGCGACGGCATCCTCGCCGGCGGCCTCAACCTGTTCATGTGGGCGGGCTACATCATTTCGCTCGCACTTTATGCCACCGCCTTTGGCGGCTACGCTGCGACCTTCGTGACAACCGCGCCGTCCGTGCTGTTGCTGAAGTCGCTGGCAGTCGCTTCGGTCGTGCTGCTGACGCTGATCAATGCCTTCGGCGCGCGACTCATGGGCCGCTGGGAGACTGTCATTGTCGCCATCAAGCTCGTGATCCTCGTGCTGTTTGCGGCGGTCGGCTTGTGGTTCATCAGGCCGGGCTACCTGTCGACCGAGCTGTGGCCCGAGGCAGAGTCGATCTTATTCGGCGCCGGCGTGCTGTTTATCGGCTACGAAGGCTTTGGGCTCATAACCAACGCGGCCGCCGACATGCGCGATCCGAAAAAGATGCTCCCGCGGGCGCTCTATAGCAGCGTGCTCCTGGTGATCGCGCTTTATCTTGCCGTTTCGCTGACCGTGACCGGTAACTTGTCGGACTACGAGATCGAGAAGAGCCGGGATTATGCCTTGGCAGAGGCGGCGAAGCCGTTCCTGGGACAATTCGGTTTTCGGCTCGTTGCGATCGCCGCCCTGTTCTCGACCGCCTCGGCCATCAATGCCACCCTGTTTGGGTCGGCCAACGTCTGTTACATGATCGCCCGCGACGGCGGCCTGCCGGAGGGACTTTCGCGCACCGAATGGCGCGGGGCGAGCGGAGGGTTGCTGCTCACGGCGGCGCTCGTCCTCATCGTGATGTTGAGCTTCGATCTCTCCGGCATCGCCATGATGGGAAGCGCCGCTTTCCTTTTGATTTATGCCGCGGTGAATGCCGGTCACCTCAAGGTGCTCAGCGAGACGGGAGCAAGCGCGCTCCTCGTGTGGCTGTCGCTGCTGACCTGCCTAGCGATGTTTGCAGTGCTCTGCGCTTACATTTACCGAGAGCAGCCGCGGGCGCTCGCCGCCTTGATCATTATCGCAGCAGCGGCGTTTGCCGCGGAATGGGCTTACCGGCGCTGGACCGGGCGTAGGATCAGCGAACAGCCATAGCCGCGTCCTCAACGCGGTTGCAGCGACATCTTTGATTTGAACGAGGGTCGCCGCTCTGCAGTGCAGCATATTTTGGCAGCGCAGCATCGCATTGCGTGCTGGACTGTCGTCGGCCCGCGTGAGATAGCAAAAGAAACAAATAAACAAATAAGGGGAGGAAAAAATGGCGGGCACTCTTGAGCCGCAAATCGCCGAACTGGTCGATGCCGCGTTCGCAAAATCATGGCCGTTCGTCAAAACCGACCCCGAGCTCGCGCACGATGATCCGCAGGAGATGCGCACTCGGCTCGCCGACAGGTTGATGCGTCTCGCTCAGAACGGCGAACGGGATATGTGGCGGCTCGCTAACGCCGCCATTGGACAACTGCGGCGCGAACGAAGCGCCTGACATCGATTCCAAGGCCTAATCTCGTCATCGCGGCTTGACCCGCGCATTCCATCCCCGTCGCAAACACGCTTCACGAAAGTTGATGAAATTGCCAGGCTCGGCATGGCGTGCAGGAGATTAGGCTGCGCGCGAGCCGCGCGGGAGGCGCCACAGCCGCGCGGCGCGCTCGCACAACGGTCCGAGGAGCGGCCAGAAGAGCAGGATTAGCGCCAGGGTGGTGATCGAACCGACGAGCCCGTTCGACCAGAAAACGCGCAGATCGCCGCCCGCGCCGATCATCGCCAAGCGGAACGCATCCTCCGCGCGACTGCCCAGCACCAAGGCCAGTGTGAATGGGGCGAGCGGGATGCCGATTTTCTTGAACACGTAACCGACCACGCCGAAGAGCAGCATCAGCCAGATGTCGAACATGGCGTTCTGGATGGCATAGGCGCCGATCGCGCAGGAGACAACGATCATCGGCGCAATCGCCGCGAACGGCACGCGCAGCACCGCGGCGAAGACCGGCACCGTCGTGAGTACCAGTACGAGGCCGACGACATTGCCGAGGTACATCGACGCGATCAGGCCCCACACGAAATCCTTGTGCTCGACGAACAGAAGCGGGCCCGGATTGAGCCCCCAAACCATGAGCCCGCCGAGCAGAATCGCCGCCGTGCCCGAGCCTGGAATTCCGAGCGCGAGCATCGGCAGCAACGCCGCGGTGCCCGACGCGTGCGCCGCCGTCTCGGGCGCGAACACGCCTTCGATGCGTCCCTTGCCGAAGCTGTCCTTGTCCTTGGAGAAGCGCTTGGCGAGATTGTAGCCCATGAAGGAGGCGGCAATCGCTCCGCCCGGAGTGATGCCGAGCCAACAGCCGATTGCCGAAGAGCGCAAGAGCGTCACCCAGTAGCGCGGCAGGTCCTTCCAGACGCGCAATACGACTCCCAGGCTGATGCTGGCGGTGTGACCGCGCAAGGCGAGCCGCTCCTCCATCGTAAGAAGAATTTCGCTGATGCCGAATAATCCGATCACCGCGACGAGGAAGTTGATGCCGCGCAGCAGCTCGTTCCAGCCAAAGGTCATGCGCAAGGTCCCGGAGACCGTATCCATGCCGATGCCGGCGAGCAGGAGGCCGAGCGTCATGGAAATGATCGTCTTGTACTTGTCCTCGCGCCCGAGACCCACGAAGGAGCAGAACGTCAAAAGATAGACGGCGAAGAATTCCGGCGGCCCGAATTGCAACGCGAAGGCGGCAATGCCGGGCGCAAGAAACGTGATGAGCAGGACTGCAGCGAGGGAGCCGATGAACGAGGAGGTGAAGGCAGCCGTCAGCGCCTCGGGCGCTCTGCCCTGCTGCGCCATCGGGTAGCCGTCGAAGGTGGTCGCCACGGACCAGGCCTCACCGGGGATGTTGAAAAGGATCGAGGTGATGGCGCCGCCGAACAGCGCGCCCCAATAGATGCAGGACAGCATGACGATGGCCGAAGTCGGGTCCATCGTGAACGTGAGCGGCAGCAGGATCGCGACCCCGTTCGGGCCGCCCAGGCCCGGCAGCACGCCGACGAAGATGCCGAGCACGAGCCCGACCATCATTACCGCGAGCGTCTTCCATGTCAGTAGGACAGCAAAGCCATGAAGCAGCAGGCCGAAGGCTTCCATGGGCTCGACCTAGTAGCCGAAGGCCGCCTCGAGCGGGCCTTTTGGCATGATGACATCAAAGGCGATGTCGAAGGTAACGAACATGATGATCGCAAACAGGAAGGCGGTGAGCAGGGACTTCCAGAGCGCAATACGACCGATAAGGCGCATGAAGCCGACGATCAGGAGGAAACTTGCGACGTAAAGCCCGAGCCACTGCGTCAACAGGCAGAACAGCAGCGTGGGAACGAAGACTTGCATGACGCGACGCAACTGGTCCTGCGTGAGGAATATGTGCGCGCGACCGGTGCGCATCAGCAGGGAGCTCACGAGCCCGTAAAGACTGGCGCCCGCGAGGATGACGCCGAGATAGAATGGGAAGTAGCCGGGCTGTGGCCCGTCCGCCTCCCACGCGATGCCGGTGCGCCAGTTGTCGAAGCAGAAGAGCGCCGCCAGGGCGAGCAGCAGCAGCGACGTGATGATGTCGACGGTGCGCGTGGCGACGACGGGCGGGGAATCATCCGCCGGCGCGGTCGGATCTTCGACGATGATTTCGGCGTCAGGTGTAGCCATTCATGTTTTCGCGGCATTGCGGGCGTGCGGTGGATTATCGCCCGTTTTTGAGGTCCGCTCACCTCCGCGAGGGGCTCCTGCGACGCTTGCGTCGCAGAGCCCATTGCAGGGAACCCACTTCCTCCTGGATTGCCGCTTGCGCCGGGAATGAGCGGAATTTCGATGCAGATGACTTAATCCGATCGGTACATGTTTCTAGTGCGCGACAAAGCCCGCTTCGGTCATCAGGTTCTTGTTGAGCGCATCGTCCTCTTCCAGAAACTTCACCATGTCGTTGCCGGTCAGGAAGATCGGCTTGAGCGCCTGTTTCTCCATATATTCATTGTATTCGGTTGTCTGGGTCACCTTCTTGAACAGGTCGACGTAGAACGCCGTCTGCTCCGGCGTCACTTTTCCCGGCAGGAACATGGCGCGCAGCATCAGATATTGCAGGTCGAGACCCGCCTCCTTGCAGGTCGGAATGTCGTACCACGACATGTCGCCGGCGACTTTGGTCTTGTAATCAATACGTTCCTTGTCGAACACGCACAGCGGCCGCACCTGGCCGGCGCGCCAGACTTCGAGATTTTCCGAGGGGTTGTTGACGTTCGCGGCGGTGTGATTGCCAACGAGCTGGGTTGCCGCTTCACCGCCGGATTTGTAGGGCAGATAGGCGAACTTCGCCCCGGTTTTCTGCTCGAGGAACACCGTGAGCACGTGATCCTCGCGCCGCGAGCCCGTGCCGCCCATTTTGAACGGGGGCGAGGCGGCCTTGGCGGCCTCGATGAACTCTTTGACCGTGTTGTAGGGCAACTGCGTGTTCACCCACAGTATGAATTCATCGAGCGCGATGACGGACACGGGCGTCAAGTCGCGCCAGTTGAACGGAATCTTGGCGGAGAGCGGCAGCATGTAGATGAGCGAATAGGCGATGAGAATTTTGTTGGGATCGCCTTCGCTCGACTTCATGTAGATGAGCGCCTCGGCTCCGGACGCGCCGCCCTTGAGCGAGACGACCATCGGCTGCTTCATCAAGTTGTTCTTCTGAACTGCGGCCTGCATCATGCGTGCCATCTGGTCGGATGCGCCTCCGGCGCCGGCCGCAACGACGATCTCCACCGGCTTGGTTGGCTCCCACGCCGCCACCGGCGCGGCGGTCAGAGCGATCGTCAGCGCGGCGCCGGCGCCCAGGCAAAGCTTCTTGCTCATCACGTCTCCTCCTCAATCCCAGGGGCGCATGGCCTAGAGCCGTGGCCTCTTTCGTCTTCCTTGCTCGGCATTCTGCCGTTTTGCGCTCGTCGTTCAAGCAGATGGGCGTTCATTGAACAAGCCGCGACCCTTCGTCGCTCTCGAACCGCGCAAAAAAACGCCGCTCAGGGGCACCGCGCGTTTGTAGGCCGTAAGCGCGGTGAGCTCATCAGTTTCCCCCTCGCGCTCAGCCGAACAGGCACGAGTGCAGGAGCCGGGGGGTATCATTCCGCGCGGATTCCTGCCTTCGCCGCAACCTCACGCCACTTCGTGATGTCCTCGCGAATGCGCTGGGTGAGCGCTTCCGGCGGACCCGGCCCAGGCGTCATACCTTGGTCAATGAGTGCCTGCGTCCCATCGGTGGAGTTGAGGATTTCGTTCACGGCCCGGTTGAGCCGCGCGAGGATCGCCGTCGGCGTGGCCGACGGCGCGACAAGGGAAGCCCACAAGACCGCCTCGTAGCCGGGAATGCCCGACTCCGCCACCGTCGGAATCTCTGGCAGCACCGCCACGCCCGTTTTGCCGCTCACCGCAAGCGCGCGCAGCTGCCCAGCGCGGATATTCGCGAGGGAGGGCGCAATAGTCGCAAACTGCATGTCGAGCCGTCCGGCGATGATGTCAGTGGCCGATTGCGCCGAGCTCTTGTAGGGGACGTGGACGATGTCGATGCGCGCCATGTTCGCAAACAGCGCCGTGGCGAGATGCGCAAGACTGGCGACACCGGCCGATCCGTAATTGAGCGTTCCGGGTCTCGCCTTGGCGAGCGCGATGAGTTCGGCGACGTTGCGCGCCGGCAAAGCCGGATGAAGCACGAGCACGTAAGGCTGGCTGCCGAGCATGCCCACCGGCGCGAAGTCCTTGATCGGATCGTAGGGCAGATTTGCACTGAGACTCGCCGCGACCGCGTGCGTGCTCGCGGTGGCAATGCCGATCGTGTAGCCGTCAGGTGGCGCCTTGGCGAGCGCGTCCGCGCCAATATTGCCGCTGGCGCCGGCACGGTTCTCGATCACGATCTGCTGGCCGAGCTCCTGGCTGAGCTTCTGCCCTACGACGCGCGCAATGACGTCGGTGCTGGCGCCGGCCGGGAAGGGCACGATCAAACGGATCGGACGCTGCGGCCAAGACGCATCGCTGGCTTGCGCAGCCGTGACTGCGCCCATAAGCAGCGCCGCTGCCAATGCGATCGAAACGAGCCGCGGCATCCTGCGCACTCCGCTCCGCGGACAATGCCGCACAGGCCAGGAGCGCGCGGTTATTTTGCGCCCATGACCGCGTCCGGGAACCACGTCGCAATCTCCGGGAATATGCACAGCACAACGACCGCCAGCATCATCAGCCCGACAAACGGCATCACCCCCCACACCACGTCCCGCAAAGGGATATCCGGCGCGATGTTCTTGATCACGAAAATGTTCAGCCCCACCGGCGGATGGATGAGGCCCATCTCCATGATGATGGTCATGATCACGCCAAACCACACGAGATCGAAGCCGGCCGCCTTGAGCGGGGGCAGGATGATCGGTGCGGTCATCAGGATGATCGAGACCGGTGGAAGAAAGAAACCCAGCACGACCACCATCAGCAGGATCGCCGCGAGCAGCACCCAGCGCGAGAGTTCCAATGAAACGATCCACTGCGCCGTCGATTGGCTGATATGCAAGTAGCTCATGACGTATGAATACAGCAACGACATTCCGATGATGAACATCAGCATGGTGGATTCGCGCAACGTGGCGATCAGGATCGGCTCCAACTCGCGCGGCGTCCACACACTGTAGATCGATGCGATCAGCGCAAGCGCGAGAACGGCGCCCAATCCAGCCGTCTCCGAGGGCGTAGCGTAGCCGCCGTAGAGCGCGACCATAACGCCGGTGAGCAGGATGATGAAGGGTAGCACCCGCGGCAGCAGCGCGAACTTGTCGGATACCGTCAACGTGTCGACCCGCAGCAGCTCGGAATAAGCGCCCGTGAGCTTGTGCTGCGCCAGCGCCGCACGGAATTCGCGCCGGAACTTCCACATCGCATAACCGGCGAACAGCGCCACCAGCAAGAGCGCCGGCCCGATGGCGGCCAGGAACAGCCGCCCGAGCGACTGCTCGGCCGCGACCGCATAGAGGATCATCGTGATCGATGGCGGCAGCAGAATGCCGAGGGTGCCGCCGGCTGCGATAATTCCCGAGGCAAATCCGGGAGAGTAACCGTGCTTGCGCATCTCGGGGATGCCGGCGGACCCGATCGCGGAGCAGGTTGCCGGCGAGGAGCCGGCCATTGCCGCGAACAACGCGCAGGCGAATACGTTGGCGATGCCGAGGCCTCCCGGAATCCAATGCATCCAGGCGTGCAGAGCGCCATACAGATCTCGGCCAGCCGGCGAGCGTCCGATCGCCGCGCCTTTCAATATGAACAGCGGGATCGAGAGCAACGTGATGGAGGCCATTTCCTCGTACACGTTTTGGGTGATCGTATCGACGGAACCACTCGGCATGAAAATGATCATGAACAACGTCGCAACTGCACCGAGCGCGAATGCAATCGGCATGCCGACGAACATCGCGAAGAGGGTAGCGCCGCCGTACAGCAGCCCGATCGACAACAGGCTCATCGGACGCGATTCCAGCGCCTGAACTCGTCCATGATCTGCAGCAGGATCTGAATGGAGAGCAGTGTCGTGCCGATGGTCATGAGCGAGTAGGGTATCCACAACGGTGGACCCCATGTCGATCCGGAGTGGTAACCGTCCACCCATGCTTCGTGCAGAAGGGTCCAGGATTTCCACGCGAAGAAGCCGCAGAACGCCAGACTGGCGACGTCGACCAGAATCTGCCGTGCCCTGTTCACCCGCGGTGGCAATAGGCCGACGATCGTCTCGATCGCCACGTGACCACGCAACGCCTGTACCGCAGCAGACGACAGGAAAACCGCGCCGACGATCAGGAAAACCGACGTTTCATCCTGCCAGTCGGTGGAGATCTTCAGGAAATAGCGGACGATGACACTGTAGGTGAGCACGAACCCAGCCGCAACCAGCGCGGCCGATGATGTCTTCACCACTAGATCATTGACGGATGCAAGAATGCGATCGGCGGCGGTCCGGGGGAGCGCCGCTGCCCGCTCGGTCTCGACATAGTCGAGGCCGTGAGCCATCGCAAAGCCTCACGACGATCAGGAGACCTGGATGCCTTCAGCGAGCTTGAGGAGCTCCGCCGACAGTGGTGTCTTTTGGGCGTAGTCCTTCCACGCGGTGTCACGCGCGATGGTGCGCCATTTATCGACGGTCGCCGCGTCGAGATCGAATATCTTGGCGCCCTTCTTGGCGTAGACTTCCGAGATCCTCTCGTCGTCGGCCATGGCTTCCTTGGTGCCGAACTGTTCCATTTCGACGCCGAGCGACATGATCACGTCTTGATGTGCTTTCGAGAGCGCATCGAAGACCTGCTTCGACATAATCAGTGGCTCCAGCATGAACCAATAAGACTTGCCCCGTCCGGTGGTGAGGTTCTTGGCGAGTTCTTCCAGGCGGAACGAAATCAGACTGGTCGAGGACGTGATCGCGGCGTCGCAAGCGCCGGTCTGCATGGCCGCGTAGAGTTCATTCGACGGCAAGCTTAACGTTGTCGCACCGGCGGCCTGCAACACCATGTCCATCTCGCGGCTGCCGCCGCGCACCTTCAATCCTTTGACGTCCTCTGGATTGACGATCGGGGTGCTGCGACTCACGACGCCCCCGGCTTGCCAGATCCAGGACACGATGATGACGCCCTTGCCGGCGAGAAATTGGCTGAATTTCTGGCCGACCGCGGCTTGCTTCCACGCCGCGCCTTGCGTGTAGGAGCTGACCAATCCGGGCATCAGCCCGATATTGAGTTCGGCGAACTCGCCGCCGCCATAGGAGATCGGATACAGGCTGAGATCGAGCACGCCTTTGCGCACCGCAGAAAATTGCGCGACCGTCTTCATTAGCGACGAGTTAGGGTAGACCTGCGCGGCGATCGCACCATTCGTTCCCTTTTCGAGTTCGGCCGCAAACTTGCGGCACATGCGGTCGCGGAAATCGCCTTCGTCGATCGTGCCGCCCGGGAACTGGTGAGAGATTTTCAGGGTCTGGCTCGGCGCAGCCGAACCCAATCTGGTTGAAGCGACGATGGCGGGCGCACTCAGTGCACCCGCAAGAACGCAGCGTCGGCTGATGGTCATGTGAACCTCCCCATCGGGTCGCCTTTATTCTCTGGCGCTACGCGGCGACCGCAGTTGATTTAGGCCAAAGTCATACGAGCGCTTTAATATAAATGGCACAGAAATAAGTGCAATATAATCGGCCATTCCTCGATCGATGCGCGAACAGTTCACGCCGATAGAGGTGGTGCATGCATGGTTAACGGGGAACCGCGCTCACACCCGCCAGCACACCCGTTTGCCCTCTATTGCGGATCATTGCGGACGGCGAGCAGCGCGCATCAAAT
>DATNNX010000295.1:0-2642 GCA_035601615.1 Xanthobacteraceae bacterium | reverse complement strand
TGGTCGCGCCGCCATACGGCCATTCCGTGAACGGATAGGGCGGCGTGTTCTGCGGCGCTGCCGGCCAGCCGGCTCGGCGGCCCGGCGGCGCGGTCGGGTCGGGCGGTGCTCCATCGTGTCCCCATTCGAGCGCATAGTAGTTGATAAGCCGCGTCCAAAAATCTTCGCCGATGCGTTTGTCCCAATCCGCCGGATAAGGCGCGGGTTGCCACGCCACGGCAGCATCGTTGCTTGCGGCAGCGACCGGGACCGCCCTCGCCGGCATGACAGCGTCGCCAGCCTGCGCCGCGGTGCTCGCAAGCAACGCAAAGGCGACGATACTTCCGACGGCCCGCATGACTGCCTCCTATGTCCTTTACAGCCGGTGGCGGCTTTCTTCCGCAGTGGTTTCAGCGGAATTTAGCCGGCGCAGCCAACAACACGGAACAAGGAAAGCCCGCCATTAGTGCCGGATTTTTGGGCGAGTCCGGTTTTCCTGATCGAAAGGAAGCAAGTGTGACGATTCCGACACAGCTTCCTGAGCCGACTCGAGCGCGATCGCAAAGATCGACCCGGCGCGCAAATACTTGCTAGCGCGGCAGGCCGAACCACAAATCTCGTGGGTTGCGGTGGGAGGGCGCAGTTCGCTCTTCGATGTTCACGGCGGCACGAAAGGCTCGCCTCAGCACAGGATTGTCGATGCGGGCGAGGTGCCGCTTGAGGATTGCCGCGCTTTTCGGATCGTCAAGAGTGGTGATCGCTTTGCACACTTCGTTCGTCGTTCTGCGAAAGAAGGTTGGCGCCGATGGTCTCCACTGCAGGCCGCGCGCGTCGACCTCATCGGCCAAAGCAAGTGCCTCCGATTGATCCCTTGAATCGGACGTGACCGCAAACCGCAGCAGCAGCAACAACCACTCGCGTACCTGCCTCGCTCCCCAATCCTGCGCATCGTTTGCGCCGCTCGGTGCGCTCGCTACAGCGGAATATGTGGCGTCGTCGCGCTCCTTCGCGATTTCGTTGCCGTCTCGTGCGGAGACGCGGCCAAGCGGCTTGAGCACCCGTGCCTCCGATCTCGTGGTCACCATGCCGTTTTCATCCGTGGCAACCGTAGCCAGGCTAGCGAAGTTAGCCAAAAGGTTGCCGCGCGCTTATGCCACCTTGGAAATCGGGTTCTCTTCGCATCGCCGAAACGGCTCGCCTTGACTCCTGCGAAACTCCTGCGAATCGAACTGCTGCATCTGACCTCACGCCACCTCGGAGATGAGGCCCTTGTCGCAGCGTCGCGCCGCGACGGCGGAGCCTCGTTCATGCACGGTGCCTGCCTCGATCCAAAAGCCGTGGCTTTCCAGCACGGAGCGAAGCGGTCGAGCGGTGGCAGACTGGCGCGGGTCGAGCCAGACGATCAGCACGCCCGCGGGACTCAGGAAATCCGCCGCCCAATCGAGCGTCGTCTCGACCGCTTTGATCGAACGTTGCCGTCCATCGAGGAGAACCACGTCGTACTGCCCGGCTGGGAGGCCGCAGTTCAACGTAGTCGTTGCGCGAGCGAAACCCAGACGATGCAGATCGGTCACCGCCTCGGCGCTGTTGGCGCCGGTCACGATGATTCGTGCAAGCTTGGAGCAATGCGCCAGGGCGATAATCGGCTTGACGATCCGTTCGCCTGCCGCTGTGATTCGGATCGGTTTCATGACTGACACCATTGCGATTGACTAGGCGGCGCGTGCGAGCGGAGCATGCGCCTCGGCGTTCGAGCGAGTCCGATCGCGAGGCTTGCCGCTCATGTCGAGCTCGAGAATGCCGGGCACCATGATCACGGCCTGCGGCCGGTGGCCGTTCTCGAACATCGCGAATTTCACCGCTTCGGCGCGGCTCACGAACAGGCCGCCGCAAAGACCGGTTTGATCCTGCACGACCCATTGCCCGCGCCTGTTCTTGCCGACCCTGAACAGCGAGTTCGCACGAGGCGCAGAGGGAGGTTCAGCTTTATCCATGGCACTTACTCCTTTCGACCATCGAAATTGTGGGGCCACGAATATGCTGAGTGTCGCATATGAATTCGAGAGGGAATGCCAGTGCATCCTCATAAGAGCGATATAAAAGTCGGCGCGGGATGGCCGATCATGATTCCTGCGTGATGTTTGCGCGAAATTTTTCCAGTGATATCGAGTCGCGCGGCTAGTCACTCTTCTGTTCACGAGCGTGAAGCCGGATCGGGGCGTTGGCGCCTTTGGCCGGATGTGGTGATTCGCCGAGCCTAAGTTTTTCCAGACAGTCCTGCCGGGCGGCGCCGTCTGTCACGCCGCACGGATCCGAGACCGCTTCGACTTGCCAGCCTTGGACAAGAGCCGTCCAAAGCGGGACGGCGACGAGGCCCGCGCACACCAGCGTGGCGGCGGCCAGGATTACAATCCCCGCAGAGATGGCGACGGGCTGCTGCCTTGCACGATTGTTCCGTCGTGATCGCAGAGCGGGGGAGCTCGTCATTGTCACTGCTTCGCGCCTTCCTTGGTTCAAGCGAAATTGTCGCAGCAAATGGCGTATCCCCCTGTGGGGCCAAGGAGCGGCACGGATTGCGGCCGGCTTTCAGTCGCGGTGAGACTGTTGCGCCGCGCTTCGACGAATGCGCTCAGGATCGCCAGCGGCAGACTTTCGTGGCTGGC
>DATNNX010000294.1:0-7709 GCA_035601615.1 Xanthobacteraceae bacterium | reverse complement strand
GAAGCTGTAAAATAAAAATACGCAACTATCGAATCGGAGCGAATGGATTCTTGAATCAACGTTGCGCATTGACGCCAGATCTTGAATCAATCTTACGCACTCGAACGGGCAAAATAGTTTTACAACACAATCGGCACTTAGTCGTCCTGCCGCACGTGCCGGAGAAATTCCGGTAGCGAGGGAGGAGCGGACGTAGAGTCGATAATTGCGGACATAGCAATGGTGCTGCCGGTAAGGATTGAACTTACGACCTCCCCCTTACCAAGGGGGTGCTCTACCACTGAGCTACGGCAGCGCCGGGCGGATCGCGAAAATAGCGGATGAAAACGCGCGCGCCGATCCTTGCCACAAGGCCGAAAATGGCGCAAGCGCGCGCCGTTCGAAGGCGGATCACTGCGAGGGTCTTCCGACACCTCTCGCCGGCTCCTAATATTGTGCCATGAGCGGTGGTCACAAAAGCGCAGAGAGGCTGCGACGGGAGCGGCGTCTGAGCGCGGCGTTGCGAGAAAACCTCAAACGCCGCAAGACGCAGGCGAAAAGCCGCGCCGCTCCTTCCCAGCCAGCAGGCGCCAAGTCTCACGATTCCGCCGGAATTGCCGGGAAGAATGAGCGCTAGACGCGCCGTGCGGCCCGAACCTCGCTACGAGGTTGCCGCGTTTCCTGGCGCCTTTGCGGATCAAGGGGAGCGGCATGGATCGCATTCGCATTCACGGCGGCCAAAGGCTCAATGGAACGATTCCGATCTCCGGCGCAAAGAATGCCACCTTGCCGTTGATGATCGCGAGCCTGCTCACCGACAAGACACTCATTCTCGACAACGTCCCGCGGCTCGCCGACGTCAATCTGCTCCAGCGCATCCTCGGCAATCACGGCGTCGACATCATGGTCAGCGGCAAGCGCGTCGGGGAAACGCAATACGACGGCCAGACGCTGCACGTCTCGGCCGCCAATATCGTCGACACCACGGCTCCCTATGAGCTCGTTTCCCGCATGCGCGCGAGCTTTTGGGTCGTCGCGCCACTGGTGGCGCGCATGGGCGAAGCGAAAGTGTCGATGCCGGGCGGTTGCGCGATCGGGACGCGGCCGGTCGATCTTCTGATCATGGCGCTTGAACGTTTGGGCGCCGATATCGAAATCGATCGCGGCTATGTCATCGCCCGCGCCAAGAACGGCCTCAAGGGTGGCGAGATCACATTTCCCAAGGTGACCGTCGGGGGGACGCACACGGCGCTGATGGCGGCCTCGCTCGCGCGCGGCACGAGCGTGATCGAGAACGCGGCGCGCGAGCCCGAGATCACCGACGTCGCGGATTGCCTCAACAAGATGGGGGCCAAGATCACCGGCGCGGGTACCTCGCGCATCGTGGTCGAGGGCGTGGCGAAGCTCGAAGGCGCGCGCCATCGCGTGCTGCCCGACCGCATCGAGACCGGCACCTACGCCATGGCCGTCGCGATGACCGGAGGCGATGTGCTCCTGGAAAATGCACGCGCCGAGTTGCTGCAGGCGGCGCTCGACGTGCTGGTACGCGCCGGTGTCGAGATCAGCGCGAGCAATCGCGGCGTGCGCGTTACTCGCAACGGCGCGGGGCTCGCCCCCGTCGAGGTCACCACCTCGCCGTTTCCCGGCTTCCCCACCGATCTGCAGGCGCAGTTGATGGCGCTGATGACGCGGGCCGAGGGAATCTCGCGCATCACGGAGACCATCTTCGAGAACCGATTCATGCACGTGCAGGAGCTGGTGCGGCTCGGGGCGCACATCCAGCTCGACGGCGAATGCGCCACCATCGAGGGCGTGAGCACGCTCAAGGGCGCGCCGGTGATGGCCACCGATCTGCGCGCCTCGGTCTCGCTCGTGATTGCAGCGCTTGCGGCCGAAGGCGAGACCATGGTCAACCGCGTCTATCATCTCGACCGCGGATTCGAGCGGCTGGAGGACAAGCTCGCGGCATGCGGCGCCGCCATCGAGCGCATCAGCGGGTAGTTCAGATTTCGATCAAATGGAGTTGGCGCGAGCGACAAGCTCGGTCCCAACCCTCCCCCGCTTGCGGGGGAGGGTTGGTGAGGGGGCGAGTGAAAACGCTCCATCCGCATTGCGTCCGCCCTCCCGCAGGCGGGGGAGGAGACGATGGGGCGCGACGTCGGCGTTGATTCTTGTTCTTGCGCTTACCAGCACGGCCGACGCGCAATTGGTGGATTGCCTCGGCGGCCAACGCCCGACCCAGGTCGCCGAGCTGATGTTCGGCCGCAATATCGGCCGCCGTCTTGGGGTGAACGAAGCCGAGTGGAGCCGTTTTGTCGACAACGAGATCGTTTCCCGTTTCCCCAAGGGTCTCACCGTGGTGAATGCCGCCGGGGAGTGGCGGGATGAGGCGACCAACAGAATCGTTCGCGAGCCCAGCAAGGTGGTGCAGATCGTGCTGCCCGGGCAGGTCGAGGACATTGCGCGCCTCAACGAGATCGTGGCCGCCTACAAGCGACGCTTCAAACAGCACTCGGTCATCATGCTCGTGCGGCCGGCCTGCGTGTCGTTCTAGCCGCCCGCCCATCCCCTCCATTGCCCGGGGCACTGCCCCGCTTGCGCTACAGCAAGGTGCTTCCTAATTACCCTGGTAGCATCGAAAATGTCGGTGCCAGGGAGCGCGCCATGGAGCCGGTGAAGTTCGTCGCCCTCGACCGGGACGATCTCGAGGTCGTTTCCACCCACCTACAGGATGCGCTGGTCAAGGTCTGCGACGTAATCTGGCGCCCACAGGAAAAGCGCGTGGTCGTCGGTCTGAGCCGTTTTGATTGGCTTTCGGCCGAGGGGACAAAACCCGAACTCAGGCGCTGCCGGTCGGCGCTGCGCTTCGAGCGCGTCAATTGCTGCAAGTGCCGAAACGTAGACCCGGCCGGAAAAGCCGCAGTGCTCAATCTGCTCGCGGTCGAATTTGCCGAGACCGATCCGCCCGCTGGTGCCGTCAGTCTCATTTTCTCGGGCGGGGGAACGCTGCGGCTCGAGGTCGAATGCCTGGAGGCCGAGCTCACCGATCTCGGACCCTCTTGGCCGGCGGCCGCGCGTCCAATCCACACCGACGAAACGCCTGACCTGCGGGGTTGACGGCCCGTCGCGGCCAAGTCATTGACCGCCGATCCGGCCCGTGTGGTCCGGTAGGACAGGGCCATGCCGATCCGCCTCGACCGCCGCGCCCCTGATTTCGCCGGGCATTTCCGCGCCTTTCTCGCCACCAAGCGTGAAGCATCGTCCGATGTCGAGGCGGCCGCGCGCGCCATCATCGCCGATGTGGCGGCTCGCGGCGATCGCGCCCTCCTCGAACTCACGCGCCGCTTCGACGGCTTCGATCTCGACCAACGCAGACTCAAGCTGACCGCCGACGAGATCGATGCCGCCTATGCGGCCTGCGAGGCCCGTTCGCTCGATGCGCTCGCGCTCGCGCGCGATCGGATCGAGGCCTATCACCGGCGGCAGCTCCCGGCTGACGACCTTTTCATCGATCCGCTGGGGGTCGAGCTTGGGTCGCGCTGGAGCGCAATCGAGGCCGTCGGCCTCTATGTGCCCGGAGGGAGCGCCGCCTATCCGTCCTCGGTGCTGATGAATGCCGTGCCGGCGAAGGTCGCCGGCGTGCCGCGGCTGGTGATGGCGGTGCCTGCACCGCAGGGCAAGCTCGCCCCGCTGGTGCTGGCCGCGGCGAAGCTCGCCGGCATCGACGAGATCTATCGCGTGGGCGGCGCGCAAGCCATCGCCGCCTTGGCATACGGCACGGAGACGATCACGCCGGTCGCGAAAATCGTCGGTCCCGGCAATGCCTATGTCGCGGCGGCCAAGCGTCTCGTCTTCGGCAAGGTCGGTATCGACATGATCGCCGGACCTTCGGAAGTCTTGATCCTCGCGGACAAAAGCGGCCATCCCGACTGGATCGCCGCCGATCTGTTGGCGCAGGCCGAGCACGACGCGAGCGCCCAGTCGATCCTGATCACGGACGACGCCGCGCTTGCGGATGACGTCGAGAAGGCGCTCGACGCGCAACTTCGCTCGTTGCCCCGCGCGTGCGTCGCCGCGGCCTCCTGGCGCGATTTCGGCGCGATCATCCTCGTCGGCGCACTCGAAGAGGCCGTGGCTCTCGTCGACGCCATCGCGCCGGAACATCTCGAGATCGCGAGCGAGAAGGCCGAGCATCTCGCCTCCCGCATCCGCAACGCCGGCGCGATTTTCCTCGGGCCTCACACCCCGGAGGCGATCGGCGATTACGTCGCCGGCTCGAACCACGTGCTGCCGACCGCGCGCTCGGCCCGATTCTCCTCTGGACTGGGCGTGCTCGACTTCATGAAGCGCACCTCGATCCTCAAATGCGGGCCCGATCAGTTGCGCGCGCTCGGCCCAGCCGCGATCGCGTTGGGCGAGGCCGAAGGGCTCGAGGCGCACGCTCGCTCGGTGAAGGTGCGCTTCAACCTGCAATGACACGCCCGCCGCGCGCGTCGCTTCGCAAGAAGAACCGCCTCGTCGCGGTCACGCTCGATGAAGCCTCAATCGGCCGCTCGAATCCCGACGTCGAGCACGAGCGTGCAGTCGCCATCTACGATCTGCTCGAAGACAATAACTTTGCCGCGAACGACGACGAGGAGGGACCATTTGCGTTGCACTTGAGCATTACCGGCGCGCGACTCGTATTCGACATCCGTCGCGCCGACGGCACGCCGGTGGTGGCGCATCTTTTGTCGCTGTCGCCGCTGCGGCGGGTCGTGAAGGATTATTACACCGTCTGCGACAGCTATTACGCGGCAATTCGCACGGCCACGCCCGACCGCATCGAGGCGCTCGACATGGGCCGACGCTCGCTTCACGACGAAGGCTCCAAGCTCCTGATGGAGCGACTGTCGCGGAAGGTGACGCTCGATTTCGATACCGCGCGCCGCTTGTTCACGTTGATTTGCGTGCTGCATTGGAAGGGGTGAAGCGATTGGGCGCATCGCCGCCGCAGGCGGTGCTGTTCGCCTGTGGGCTGAATTCCGTTCGCTCGCCCATGGCGGCCGCGCTGCTCAAGCAAATGCTCGGCACGTCGCTCTACGTCGGCTCGGTCGGCGTCCGCAAAGGTGAACTCGATGCGTTCGCCGCCGCCGCAATGGAGGAGATTGGCATCGATATCAGCGCGCATCGGCCCATCACGTTCGAAGAGCTCGAGGACCTGGAGGGACTGACCTTCGATTTGATCGTTACGCTTTCGCCTGAAGCGCACCACAAGGCGCTCGAGTTGACCCGAACGCTCGCGGCCGACGTCGAGTATTGGCCTACGGCGGATCCGACCGCAATCGAAGGCAGCCGCGAGCAGCGCTTGAGCGCGTATCGAGATGTGCGCGATCAACTGCTGCGACGGATCAGGGAGCGCTTCTCTCCGGCTCGGCGGGCGAACGAGTGACGCCGAACTCGCCAGTTGTCGCGCGGCGGTGATTCCGCTAGTTTGCCGCGCTTCGGGCGGCGCCGCGCGCCCGCTTTTCCGAAACGCCAAGGTAGCGGATGGCAAAGGAAGAACTCTTGGAATTTCCCGGTGTCGTGACGGAGTTGCTTCCGAATGCCACGTTCCGGGTGAAGCTCGAAAACGAACATGAGATCATCGCCCACACTGCCGGCCGCATGCGCAAGAACCGCATTCGTGTTTTGGCCGGCGACAAGGTTCTGGTCGAAATGACGCCCTACGATTTGACCAAAGGTCGCATCACCTATCGATTCAAGTAGCCGTGCCTCTCAAGAGGCGCGCCACATCCATGCAAGTCGCAAACATGATCGGCCGTCCCAAGCTCGTGCTCGCTTCGGGCTCTCCCCGCCGGGTCACGCTCATCAATCAAGCCGGCATCGAACCCGATGCGTTGCGCCCCGCGAATGTCGACGAGACGCCGCGGCGCGGAGAATTGCCGCGCGCGTGCGCCACTCGGCTTGCGCGCGCCAAGGCCGAGGTCGCGCTCGATCTCGTGCGTGCCGATGAGGACCTCCAGGGCGCCTATATCCTCGCCGCCGACACGGTGGTGGCGGTGGGCCGGCGCATCCTGCCCAAGCCAGAGCTGGTCGACGAGGCCTCCCAATGCTTGCGCATGCTCTCCGGCCGCAATCATCGCGTCCACACCGGCATCTGCCTGGTCACGCCGAAAGAGGCCTACCGGCAGCGCTTGGTCGAGACACGGGTGCGGTTCAAGCGGCTTTCGGAGGACGACATCGAGACCTATCTCGCCTCGGGTGAATGGCGCGGCAAAGCCGGCGGTTACGCGGCGCAAGGCATCGCCGGCAGCTTCATCGTCAAGATCGCCGGTTCCTACACCAACGTCGTCGGCCTTCCGCTCTACGAAGTGACCACGCTCTTGTCCGGCGAGGGCTATCCGATCCGTGCCGGTTGGCTCAACGTGGTGTGATGCTTGGCGCCGCGCGCAGCGATCACCATATGGCAGGTCATGTCCGAGCGCGATATTCGCAGCAATCCCTGCCCGATCTGCGGCAAGCCCGCGGCCGAAACATTCCGGCCGTTCTGCAGCCGGCGCTGTGCCGATGTCGATCTCAACCGTTGGCTCAGCGGCGTTTATGCGGTGCCCGTCAAGGAAGAAGAGGATGAGGATGGGGCGCCGAAGGCAACATCCGGTCACGAGGCATCCTGAATGTGAGAAGGCGGGCGGCTGTTCTGGACAGAGCGAAATCGAGCCTCTATAAACCCGGCGCTCCTTCGTCCGCCGTTGCCGCGGGGGCTGCGCCCAGGTAGCTCAGTTGGTAGAGCACTGCACTGAAAATGCAGGTGTCGGTGGTTCAATTCCGCCCCTGGGCACCACTTTCCAAAGAACAGTGCTTCCAGGATTGCGTCAACCGATCGTAGTTTCTTCAGTTGAGTCGTGTAACGACTCTCTTTGAACCAGAACCACCCGGATCGCATGCGTGAGTGAGCGGCGGCCGTTGCGGCGGCCCGACGCCGATCAAACGTCTTTCTGTCCGGCAACCCAGGTCGTGAGAACCGTCATATCGGTCGGGTCGAAGGCCACCAGATCGGCGCGATATCCGGGTGCGAGCTTCCCGAGCGTTTGCCCGAGACCCAAGAAGGTCGCCGGATGCGCTGACGCAAACCGCAGCGCGTCGGGCAACGCAACGCCGAGCAGGCGAACGCAATTCCTAACCGCAGCCGCCATGTCGAGGACGGTCCCCGCGAGCGTTCCGTCCTCCGTCACGCAGCAGCCGTCGCGCGCAGCGATGCTTTTTCCGTAAAGCGTAAAATGGGAATGACGGCCGCCGACGGGCGGCATGGCATCGCTCACCAGCATGGCATGGCCAAGCCCCCGCAGCGCGAGGCGGAGCATGGCGGGATCGACGTGCACACCGTCCACGATCAGTCCATACCAGGCGTTGGGCGATTCGAGTGCTTGCGCAATCGGGCCGGGTTCCCGACTCGCGAGCGGACGCATCGCGTTGAAGAGATGCGTGAAGCCGGTCAGTCCCTCGGCCATGGCAGCACGCGTCTGCGGGTAAGTTGCCATTGAATGACCGAGCGAGACGCGTACTCCGGCGGCCACGAGACGCGCAATGACTCCCGGCGCGACCACTTCGGGCGCTAAGGTGACCATCAGCACGCCGTTGCATGGCGCGGTCAGCATCGCGAGCTCGTCCGGCGACGGCTGCCTGAGCTGGGCTCGATCGTGCACGCCCGGCTTTTCGCCGGAGAGGTAAGGCCCCTCCAGGTGAAGGCC
>DATNNX010000293.1:0-16920 GCA_035601615.1 Xanthobacteraceae bacterium | reverse complement strand
CCAGCAGGCGGTCGATGTTGAGTTTCTTGGTCGCCGACACTTCGACATCGAGCACTTGACCGCCCAACGATTCCACCTGGATCTCGTGCTGTAGCAATTCGGTGCGCACCCGTTCCGGCTTGGCGTCGGGTCGGTCGACCTTGTTGATCGCGACGATCATCGGCACTTTCGCCGCCTTGGCGTGGTTGATGGCCTCGACCGTCTGCGGCATGACGCCATCATCGGCTGCGACCACGAGCACCACGATGTCGGTCACCTTGGCGCCGCGCGCGCGCATGGCAGTGAAGGCGGCATGACCAGGCGTGTCGATGAAGGTGATCTTGTTGCCCGAGGGCGCAGTCACCTGGTAGGCGCCGATGTGCTGGGTGATGCCGCCCGCCTCGCCTGCCGCTACATCGGTCGAACGAATGGCATCGAGCAGCGAAGTCTTGCCGTGGTCGACGTGACCCATGACGGTCACGACCGGCGGGCGCGATACCAGCGAACTCGGGTCGTCGGCGACGTCGAACAAGCCCTCTTCGACATCCGACTCGGCCACGCGCTTGACCGTGTGACCCAATTCCTCGGCCAAGAGCTGAGCGGTATCGGCGTCGATCACGTCGTTGATCTGCGCCATATGACCCTGCTTCATCAGCAGCTTGATCACGTCCACGCTCCGCTCCGCCATGCGGTTGGCAAGCTCCTGGATGGTGATGGTTTCCGGAATCGTGACCTCGCGGACGAGTTTTTCTTTCGGTTCGTCGGCCGCGTGTCCCTTCAGCCGTTGCACGCGGCGACGAAATGCCGCCACAGATCGCTCGCGCTCTTCATCGGCGCTGAGTGCAGTGACCACCGTGAGGCGGCCGCGATTTTTTTGCCCCGCGCCGCGTGCCGGCTTCGGTGCCGGCGCCGGTCGCGCCGCGCCCGGACCGCGCCGTGTGCGCGGGACCTCTTCCTCGTCGGGCTCGAGCGCAGGCCGTGCGCCGGGCCTTCCCGCCGTTACGGCGTCCTCGCCGAAACGTTTCTTCGCCTCCTGCTCGGCCTTGAGCTTGGTTTCGAGCTCGTGCTTGCGACGCCTCTCTTCGTCGGCTTTGCGCGCTTCGGCGGCCTCGCGCTCAGTCCGCTCGGCGGCTTCACGCAGGGTGCGGACAAATGCTTCCTCCTCCGCAATCTTGCGCTCTTCCGCTTCGCGCAGCCGAGCGTCGTTGAGCGCGTGGACGCGCGCCTTCTGCTCTTCATCGGTCAGGCTGCGCAGCACCATGCGGCCGGACGGCTTTGAAGGAAGAGGTGTTGCCGTCTGAGCGGTTGCGGCCGCCGCTGCCGGTGCCGCGGCTTTGCCAGCGGCAGAACGCTTGGGCGCAGCAGCAGGCGTGGCCGGTTCCGCTTTCGCTCGCGTCGGGACGCGGCTTTTCACCTTTTCCACGACGACCGCCTTGGTGCGGCCATGGCTGAAGCTCTGACGCACCACGCCCTGCTCGACGCCCCGCCCTTTCAGGGTCAAGGTCTTGCTGGGCGTGACGCTCAGCTTCTTTTCGCCTGTCTTTTCCGTCGTTTCAGCCATTCCAATCCCAATTCTCCAGGCTTTCGCCGTAGTTCATCATGTTTCCATGTCGGACTTCGGCCGATCTCCCGACGCGACATGTAGCGATACGGAACCGGTCCGGAAACGCTCAAGGCGCGAGACACGAGCCAGAAACGTCTCACTTTCAGGGCCGGCGAGGAGGGCTGCATGTATCACATTTGACCGCCCCAATGCCAAATCCAATTGCACCGAGGTAAATGTATCAATCATGCGAATTTCCACGACATCCGCGCGCCGGTGCAGCGCGGCTGCGAGCTTTCGCCGGCCATCGGGCGCGGCCCCCGCCGCATTGCAAACTGCCACTACGCGGGCGCGAGCCAGGGCCGCTGCGACATTGGCAAAGCCGATCGCGACCTTGCCGGCCTTGTGGCAGATCGCGAGCGCCTCGAGCGCGGCCCTCTCTATCAGCCGCTCGGTGGTATCTACGACATCGGCAGTAACGCGCACGTCATCCTTGAAGGCGCGTGCAAACGCCTTACGCGCCAGCGCGGCATAGAGCGCCTGTCGCGTTGCCGTGATCCAGATGCCCCGTCCTGGCAAGCGGCGTTTGAGGTCGGGCACCGCGACGCCATCGGGACCTATGACGAAACGGATCATCTCGTCGACGGGCCGCACCGCTCCGGTGGCCGCGCAAAACCGCTGCATCCCCGGCGCGGTTTTGCGCGGGCCGAGATCAAGTACGCTATCTTGCGGTTGACCAAGCATTCAATGTTCTCAGGCCGATGTCGCAGTGGCCTCGACCGCGGCGTCCTCCTCGGCAGGAGGCGGCGCCAGATCCTCCTCTTTGATCCAACCGACCTTGACGCGTGCCTGCATGATCAGCGCTTCGGTGTCGTCGCGCGCCAGGTCGAATCCGTCGAGAGCGCCAGGATAGCGGACAGTCTCGCCGTCCTTGCGTTCGCTCCAGCCGAAAAGGTCATCTGTGGCGCAACCCGCCAGATCTTCAACTGTTTTGATGTCATTTTCTCCCAATTTGACCAGCATGGCGTTGGTGATGCCGGGGATTTCTTTGAGCGCGTCCTCGACGCCGAGCTGTTTGCGTTTCTCGTCAAGCTCGGCTTCCTCTCGCGCGAGGTAGTCGCGGGCACGCGCTTGCAACTCGCGTGCGGTCTCTTCATCGAAACCCTCGATCCCGGCGACCTCCTTTTCGTCCACGGCGGCAAGCTCCTCGACCGAGTTGAACCCCTCGGAGGCGAGCAGCTGTCCGACCACCTCGTCGACGTTGAGCGTCTCGATGAACAGCTTCGTACGCTTTTCGAATTCGGCCTGCCGGTGCTCCGATTCCTCTTGCTCGGTGACGATGTCGATGTCCCAACCGGTAAGCTGGGAGGCGAGCCGGACGTTCTGCCCACGCCGACCGATCGCCAGCGAGAGCTGCTGGTCGGGGACAACCACTTCCATGCGATGGCGGTCTTCATCGAGCACAACCTTGGCGACTTCCGCCGGCGCGAGCGCGTTGACCACGAAGTTGGCGGGGTCCGCGGTCCACGGGATGATGTCGATCTTCTCGCCCTGCAGCTCGTTGACCACGGCTTGCACGCGAGAACCGCGCATCCCTACGCAGGCGCCGACCGGGTCCACCGACGAATCCCGGGAGATCACCGCTATTTTTGCGCGCGAACCCGGATCCCGCGCCACCGCCTTTACCTCGACGATCCCGTCGTAGATTTCCGGCACTTCTTGCGCGAACAGCTTGGCCATGAACTGCGGGTGCGTGCGCGACAGAAAGATCTGCGGCCCGCGCGGCTCGCGGCGCACGTCGTAGATGAAAGCGCGGATCCGGTCGCCGTTACGGAACGTTTCGCGCGGCAACAGTTCGTCCCGGCGCACGATCGCTTCGCCGCGGCCGAGATCGACAACCACGTTGCCGTATTCCACCCGCTTGACGATGCCGTTAACGATATCGGAAATGCGATCCTTGTACTCCTGATACTGACGATCGCGCTCCGCTTCGCGAACTTTTTGCACGATCACTTGCTTCGCCGATTGGGCGGCGATGCGACCGTATTCGAGCGGCGGCAAGGCTTCGGCGATATAGTCGCCGACCTGGGCGGCGGGATTGCGCTTTTTTGCATCCTCAAGCGCGATCTGCGTCGCATCGTTTTCGACTTGATCCACCACCAGCAGCAGGCGTGACAGCCGCAACTCGCCGGTTTTCGGATTGATCTCGGCGCGCACTTCAGTCTCGCTGCCGTAGCGCGAGCGCGCGGCCTTCTGGATCGCATCCTCCATTGCGGCAATGACGATGCTGCGGTCGATCGCCTTCTCGCGTGCAACCGCGTCGGCGATTTGCAACAGTTCGAGCCGGTTGGCACTTACGGCCATCGGTCATTCTCCTTCGGTTTTGGCGTCGCCCCGGTGATCGACCGGCGCGGGCTGGACATGTTTGGGTCGAGCTTCGGACTTTTCTGGGCTGGCGAGCGGCGATGGGCCGTTCTCCGCCTGCTGCCGCCGTGCGGCGCGTTCTGCCGCCTTGCCGCGTCGGAGCGATTCAGCAATCAAGGCATCGGTCAGGACGAGCTTGGCCTCCGCCATCTCCTCGATGGGCAGCAGCACCTCGTGGCTTTCGCCGGGTGCGGAATCGTTCCGGCGAATGCGCACGGCGTCCCCCTCCACGCCCAGCAACAGGCCGCGGAACCGCCGCCGGCCGTCACGTGCAACCATCATTTCCACTTTGAGCAAATGCCCGGCAAAGCGCACGAAATCCGAACGTCGCACCAGCGGGCGATCCATGCCCGGCGAGGACACTTCGAGCCGGTAGGGGCGGTCGATTGGATCAGCCACGTCGAGCACTGGCGAGAGCGCGCGCGATACCGCCTCGCAGTCCTCGACGGTCATAGTGCCATCCGGACGCTCGGCCATGATCTGAACCGTGCAACCATCAAGCCCGGAAATCTTCACCCGGACCAACCGATACCCAATGCCGTCCAGGACGGGTTCGCTAATGGCGGCCACACGCGCGGCAATGCCCTGCTCCGCGATGAGGCGCGGCTCGCAATTTGTCCCGAGAGTGTCGACCGCTGGTACCATTCCCTTTTAGCGCGCAACTTATAGCCAGAGCGCGCCCCTTCGCCTCGACCGGAACCCAAGAGCCCGAAATCGATAACAAAAAAGAGCGGGTCCCGGGGGGAACCCACTCTCAAAAACCGACCGGACCACATCCGGCCGTTATGAGACATCCAAAAGCTGGACGCCTCAAATATAGCGATTTGCCACGGCTGCGCAAGGGCCGGGCACTCGCGATCGACTAACCCTTCTTTCAGACTCGTCCCCTAAGCTCGCCGCCGAAGTGACGCGCTGCGCCGTCACGTGTGCTTCCCGAGCGGTCCGGTTTTCCGACGCGACGATGTCCGTGCACGCCTCGCTCCTTCCAGAACTGGACGATCTGATCATACGCGGCTCACCCCAGCGACAGGCCAAGATCCTCGAGCGCGTGACAAGGTTTTTTCTCGACCGGGCGAGAAGCTTCAATGACGATCATGTCCAGCTGTTCGATCTCGTGTTCACCCGACTGATCGACCGCATCGAGACCACGGCGCGTAGCGAGTTGTCTTCTCGGCTTGCGCCGCTCGGCAACGCGCCGGTCGAAGCGGTGCGCCGTCTCGCGCGAGACGACTCGATCACGGTCGCAGCTCCCGTACTCAAGCAGGCGGACGGTCTGTCCGAGACCGACCTCATCGATATCACCCAGACCAAGAGCCAGGCGCATTTGTTCGCCATCTCGGCGCGGCCGGGCCTCGCCGAGCCCGTGACCGACGGGCTCGTGCAGCGCGGAAACCAAGAGGTGCTGCGCAGCTTAGCCGGCAATCGCGCCGCACGTCTCTCCGATGAGGCCTTTTGCCTCCTAGTCGAGCGCGCGAAAACAGACGGTATCCTCGCTGAAAAGATCGTGCTGCGCGGTGACATTCCGCCGCGTCTGTTCCACGAACTCCTGCTCACCGCGACGGATGCGGTTCAGCGGCGGCTTCTCGCATCTGTTGGTCCCGATGGGCAAGCCGAGATCCGCCACACATCGGCGCGGGAGTGCAACCCAGCGAGCGCGCGCGCAGCTCCGGCCGATTATTCACGTGCGCAGCGCAGAATAACGGCGCTCCAGCACGAAGGTAAACTTGATGAGGCGCTCCTCGTTGGTTTGGCAGAGAGCGCAGACTATGACCATACCATCGCAGCGCTCGCCTCGCTTTGCGTGGTACCAATCGAAGTGGTGGATCGGCTCATGCGCGCCGAGAGGCCTGATCCGGTGCTCATCCTCTGCAAGTCGGCCGGTTGGGGCTGGGCGACGGCAGAGGCGATCATCAAAAGACGGCCGGGCAGCGCGGCAATCTCAGGCCAGGATCTCGGCACCGCCCGCGCCGATTTCGATCTGCTTTCGCCGACAAGCGCCCAACGTGTAATCCGATTTTGGCAGGTGCGATCAGATGGTAAGCGGCGGACGACTGGCGCAAGCCGGGGCTGAGCTTGTGTCTTTCTGTGAGGGTCACCCGCGGTCCTTTCTTCTGAAAATCAGATAGCAAGGCGTGCGCCCTTGCCGCCTGGCTTTGGCTTCGTAGCGCGTCGCTGAAAAGCCGGGCCACGCGCGGCGCCAATCGTCGGCGCGTTCGGCTGTCCACGCAAAGTCCGCCGATTGGATCAGGTGCCTGAGCGTCCAGGTTGCGTAGTCGGGGACATCTGTCGCAAACCGCAATTCGCCGCCTGGCTGCAGGATGCGCGCGATCGCCGCAACGCTCTCGTCCTGGATGAAGCGTCGCTTCCAGTGCCGCCGTTTCGGCCAGGGATCGGGGTAGATCAGATCGACGCACGCGAGCGAGGCCGCCGGCAACCAATCGAGCAGAGGTGTCGCGTCATCGAAATGCAGGCGGACATTCGAAAGTTTATTTAGCTCGATCGCCGCGAGCGCCTTGGCCATTCCATTGACGAACGGCTCGATCCCGATGAAGCCGGTGCGCGGATGCTGTTCGGCCTGTGCGATCATGTTTTCTCCGCCGCCGAATCCTATCTCGAGGCGGACGCTGTCGACCGGATCGGGAAATAGGAGTGCGAGGTTGGCCGGCGGCGGTGCGGCCAAATTCAGGGCGAGCCGGGGCAACAGGGTTTCGAATAACTGGGCTTGGCGCGGGCGTAATGCGTGCCCTTTGCGGCGCCCGAAGAACGCGCCACGCCGCGGTTGTCTTTTCTCGGACATGGATGTGGCGGTCACAAGACCCGCCAAGTTGGACCCGTCCACGCCTGCGCGTTGACGGCGTTAGCCGACGGCGGTCCTGATATCCTTGACCAGGTCGGTCTTTTCCCAGGAAAAGCCGCCATCCTTGTCCGGCGCCCGACCGAAGTGGCCGTAGGCCGCGGTGCGGCGATAAATCGGGCGGTTAAGCTTAAGCGTGCGGCGGATGTTGGTCGGCGTAAGCCGCAGAATTTCGGGCAGGGCCTTTTCGAGCTTCCTCTCGTCGACCTTGCTGGTGCCGTGGGTGTCGACCAGGAGAGACATTGGGTCGGAAATTCCGATGGCATAGGCGATCTGGATGGTGCAACGCTCGGCGACACCGGCGGCGACGACGTTCTTGGCGAGATAGCGCGCGGCATAGGCGGCCGAACGGTCGACCTTGGTGGGGTCCTTACCGGAGAAGGCGCCGCCCCCGTGCGGCGCGTACCCGCCATAGGTATCCACGATGATCTTGCGGCCGGTGAGGCCGCAGTCACCGTCAGGCCCACCCACCACGAAATTCCCGGTGGGATTGACCAGGAAATCGTTGGCTCGCTTGGGCATCCAGCCATCCGCCAGCGCCGAAGCCACGGCATCACCGATCAAGTCCTTCACCATCGCTGGCGAGTATTTCTTTCCATTACGGGTTTCGGCGTTGTGCTGCGTCGAGACGACCACTTTGGTGCACCCAATCGGCTTGCCGCCGACATATTGCACCGTCACCTGACTTTTGGCGTCGGGTTGTAAATCGAACAGCTGCTTCGAACGGCGTTTTTCCGCCAGAACCTTCAGGATCTTGTGTGCGAAGTAGATCGGAGCCGGCATGAACGAGCCTTTCTCGTAGACCTCGCTCTCGGTACAGGCGAAACCGAACATCATGCCCTGATCGCCCGCACCCTCCTGCTCTTCGCCCTTCTTCTTTTTCGCGTCGACACCCCTGGCGATGTCCGGCGACTGGCCGTGCAGCAGCACCTCGATATCCGCGCCGTGATAGGAGAACCCGGTCTGGTCGTAGCCGATGTCGCGCACTACGTTGCGCGCGATTTGGCTGATGATCTCGCGGTTGATCACGGCGTGCCCGCCGTACTTGGTGAATAGGGGCGCCTGTCCGCGGCCTTCGCCGGCAATGACGATCTTGTTGGTGGTGCAGAGCGTCTCGCAGCCGAGCCGCGTATTCACCAGGCTGTCGTCGGCAATGCCAAGCCTGATGTCGTTCTCAATGAACGCGTCGAGGATTGCATCCGAAATCTGATCGCAGACCTTGTCGGGATGGCCTTCGGATACCGATTCACTGGTGAAGAGATAATTGGCGTGTGACACTGAAAGACCCCTCGCAGGCTCGACTGCAACCCTCAAGGCTCTGAGCCCGGAGTGTTTCTTGCAGCGTCCCCGCGCGGGGTCAAGGTGTGGGCGAACTGTGGGACAACGGGAGAGAAGGCAGCTCGAGCCACTCCCGCGCTTTGGTGCTCCCACTTCAGCTATCGTTCCCGGCGATCTCCTCGACCAGATCGACAATGCGGCGCCTGAGCTTGGCCTCCTTGATGCGCATGAAAGCCTTTGTCAGAGAGAGCCCTTCGGAGGTTGCGAGGAAATCCGAGACGTAGGCCGGAGAAGGTGCGTCGTTCATACCGTCCGCCGCGGCAGCCAAGTTCGGCGCGCCCTCGAAGAAGAAGGCGACCGGCACCTGAAGGATATGGGACATTTGCTGCAACCGGCTCGCGCCAATACGGTTTGTGCCTTTCTCGTATTTCTGCACCTGCTGAAAGGTCAGACCGAGCGCGTCCCCCAGCTTCTCCTGGCTCATCGCAAGCATCATCCGGCGCATGCGCACCCGGCTACCCACATGCCTGTCGATGGGGTTTGGGGCCTTTTTGGCGACGGCCATAACAATCTCCTGTGGGCGCTGAGTAATGTTCCCGGTGGACGGGCCGAAGGCAATCGTATTCCGAGCAAAATTGGCAAATACTGCAAAAAATTGTTGAAAGGCAAATGCCGCGACTCCTGGTGTCACCGCATTGGTCTGGCGAGGAAATTGTCCGATCGTTGCGGTTGTGACTTGTGCCTGCAAAGTTGCGCCGAAATAGAGCGCATACAACTTGCAGGAGAACAGGGCGATGTCGCGGACCCCATGCATCAGCGCTGCCGCCTACGCCAGCGCGAGCGCAGCATCCACAAGAAAACAATTCCAACCACGGCACCGACAGGCCCGTCGCCCAGCCGCGTATAAGGTGTGGGCGCGATGGGCTGCGGGAGAGGCGCATCAAACACGCCCTCGCTGCCGAGCGGCAGCGAGTTGATGATCCGTCCGAGCGGATCGAGCACCGCGGAAATTCCGCTATTGGCTGCCCGCACCAGCGGAAGCCCCTCCTCAATGGCGCGTACACGTGCCTGCTGAAAATGCTGGTAGGGGCCTGCGCTGGCGCCGAACCAGCCGTCATTAGTGACGTTCAGGAGCCAGCCCGGACGACCTTCGCTCCCAGCTACCGAGGGCCAGTCGAGATAGCGACCGATGTGCCGATAAAGCCATCCCTCCTCTTCGCGGGGCGGAACCGCGTCGCCCGGGAAAATGATTTCGTAGCAGATAAGCGGTAAAAAATTCGGCGCCCCAGGCGCTGGCTGATTGCGCCGACGGTCGCCCGGGATGAATCCACCGCGAACTTTGGTGAGCTGCACGAGACCGAGCCGCTCGAGCAGGTCTTGAAACGGCAGGTACTCGCCGAACGGCACGAGATGAACCTTGTCATAGACGGAAAGGATCGAGCCGCCGTGGCCGATCACGTAAATCGAATTGTAGGCCCGCGTGATGGCGGTGCCGGGCGGTGTGTCAGGCGGGCGGACGGCGCCAGTGATTAGCACGGTTCCCGGCGGCAGGAGCTTGCCAATCTGTGCAAGTGCATCGGCCTCGCGCACGAGAAAAAAGGGGAACGCCGATTCCGGCCAGATCAGAACGGTGACATTGCGCAAGCCGGTCGATTGTGGCCCGCCCGGACCCTCCGATAGCGCAAGATAGCGTCGCATCACTTCCTGCTTCTGCGAATAGTTGAACTTCTCGTCTTGCTGCAGATTGGGTTGCATAATGCGAAGTCGCACGCCCTCGACGAAGCGCGTCGGGCTCCACTCCAGCCGCACGGCGCCGTAGACCGCGAGCGTCATCGTCACGGCGCCACCCAGCGCCACGACCAGCCAGCGCCGCCAAGGCGCAGCATGCTGGTCTGCGAGCACCGCAGGTGAGGCATAGAGCGCCACAGCGAAAAAGGTCAGGCCCCAGATACCGATCAGCGCCGCGCCCTGGGCCAGCCATAGCGGCGAGATCAGCGCATAGCCGTAGGTATTCCAGGGAAAGCCGCTGAACAGGTGCCCGCGCAGCCATTCCGCGAGCGTCAGCGAGGCGGCGAGGGCGAGAACGCGAGTCGCCCCGCCTGGCCAGATTAGTCGTGCCAGGGCGAGGCCCAATGCCGTGTAGAGCGCCATTGCGGCCGGTAGCGCAATAACTGCAACCGGCAGCAGCCAGCCGAAGGTCTTGGCGTCGACGAGAAACGCATGGCCGACCCAATAGAGGCCGGCGAGGAAATAGCCGAAGCCGAACCACCAGCCCGCACCCGCGGCCGCGAGCAACCCGCCCAGGAGGCTGCCGGCTGTACCATCGACAAGCCAGACCAGGATGGGAAAGGTAATGAAAGGCAGCGGCCAAATATCGGTCGGCGGAAGCGCAAGCGTCGAGGACGCTCCAGCGAGAAACGCAATGACACGACGCCACCATCCCCCGGCCAGTACGATGGTCTGCGCGAGGCGCCTGAGCGTCACGGCTGGCGGGCGGATTTGGAGGGCTCTGTATCAGAGGAACGGGTGGCCTCCTCGCCGCTCATTGGTAACGAGGAGGAGGATGTGCTCGGCGGGGCCGGCGTAGGCCCGACTTGCCGCTGTGAGACGTGTCGGCTGCCGTTCTGCTTATCGAGTCCGCGGTAGATCCTGAGCTTCTTCACGCGGCGAGGATCCGCATCGAGAATTTCGAGCTCGAAAGGGCCGGGTCCTGGCACGAGTTCGCCGCGCACGGGCACGCGACCGATCCGGGCCGCCACGTATCCGGCAAGGGTATCCACCTCCTGGGCGACGTCGCCCACATCGAATTCGCCACCGACGGTCGCGGTCACGTCCTCGAGGCTGGCGCGAGCGTCCGCGAGGAACGAGCCATCCGATTGGTGCACGACACCTGGCGCCGTATCTTGGTCGTGCTCGTCCGCGATCTCACCAACGATCTGCTCGACAATGTCTTCGATCGACACGACGCCGTCGGCGCCGCCATATTCATCGACAACGAGCGCGAGGTGGATGCGGGTCGTCTGCATCTTGGCTAAGAGGTCGAGAACCGGCATCGAGGGCGGCGCATACAAAATTTCGCGGACGATTTTGGTCGCCGAAAGCGGCATTGACAGGTCCACGGCCTTGAGATCGAGGCCGGCGGGAAGCGGTTTTTTGCGGCGGCGGGTGCCCTTTCCGCTCAGGCTAGCGCGCACGGTCATAAAGGCAACGAGATCGCGGATATGCACCATGCCGCCAGCGTCGTCGAGCGTTTCGTCATAAACCACCAGGCGCGAATGGCCGGCACTCTCGAATACCTTCATCAGTTCGCCGAGGGCGATGTCCCGCTGCACGCCGATGATGTCGGCGCGCGGCACCATCACATCCAGCACGCGGCGCTCGCGTAGCCCGAGAATGTTCTTGAGCATGGCACGTTCGGTCGGCGATAAACCGGTCTCGCCGGCTCCGTCCTCGAGCACATCCCTGAGGTCGGCGCGGAACGTGCTCGATTTCCAGCGGAAGATTGTCCGCAGTGCCCGCGTGAACCAGTTGTCCGCGCGCGCGCGGTCGCTTTGACTGCGGCGTGGTACGGGCACGGGCAGATTGCGCGTCGCGCTCGGCTCGCTCGAACTGGGCGGTTCCGGATCAGGCATGGAGGCTAGGCGGCGCCGCGCGCGAGGTAGGGGTCGGGTACACCGAGCCGGGCGAGGATCGCGGCCTCGAGCCTTTCCATTGCGGCCGCTTGGTCATCCGCGGCGTGATCGTAGCCCGCGAGGTGGAGAAATCCATGCACCGCCAGGTGCAAAAGATGGTGCATGAAGGGCTTATGCTCGGCGCGTGCTTCACGTTCCGTCGTTTCATAGGCGATCACGATATCACCGAGCAGCCGGGGTATTCCACGAGTGCCGCGCGGCTCGCCGGCAGGAAAAGACAGCACATTGGTCGCTGCGTCCTTGCCGCGCCAGTCGCGGTTGAGCGCCCTAATCGCCGAGTCGTCGGTGAGCACGATAGCAATCTCGCCCGCAGCCGTTGACGTGACTGACGCTGCCTCGCGAATCGCGCGGCGAAGCAGCGCCTTCACACTGCGTTGCTCAGTCCAGAGCGTGGATGCGACCACGATGTCGATCTCAGTCACTCCCCCTCGCGGCCACGCCGGCGGGCGCACGCCTCGCCTGCGTTTCATAATCGCGATCTCCGTCCCCGCTCGCGCGGAGCCCGCTGCCACTCAGAGAGGTCATTCCTTGGTCTCGCGTCCCCGGACGGCCTTGAACGCCGCCTTGTCGTAGGCTTCGACAATGCGCGCAACAAGCTCATGCCGAATGACATCTTCGGCGGTATAGACGACATGGCCTATTCCCTCGACGTTCCTCAGCAGCCGCGTTGCTTCGGCGAGGCCGGAGGTCTGCCCGGGCGGCAAATCAACCTGGCTCGGATCACCGGTCACGATCATGCGGCTGTTCTCACCCAATCGCGTGAGGAACATTTTCATCTGCATCGCCGTCGTATTCTGCGCTTCATCGAGGATGATGACCGCGTTCGAGAGCGTGCGCCCGCGCATGAAAGCGAGCGGAGCGATTTCGATCTCGCCGGTCTGCAGTGTGCGCTCGACGATCCGCGCATCCATGAGATCATACAGCGCGTCGTAGATCGGGCGCAGATATGGATCGACCTTCTCGCGCATGTCGCCAGGGAGGAATCCGAGGCGCTCCCCTGCTTCGACCGCCGGACGGGAGAGAATGATGCGGTCCACCTCCTTGCGCTCGAACAACTGCACCGCATGTGCAACCGCGAGCCAGGTCTTACCTGTCCCTGCCGGCCCGGTGCCGAAGACCAACGCGTGGCGTCGCAACGCGCGGATATACGCGTCCTGCGCCGCGGTGCGCGCGCGCACGGCCCGCTTGCGCAGGTTGATCTCCTCGAAACTTGGTCGCGCGGTAGCGGCATCGTAGTCGAACAGAGAACCCTGTGCGATTGCCAAACGGATCGCGCCTTCGACGTCGCCGGACACCAGCTCATCGCCGCGCCTGAGTTGCTCGTACAAACCTTCGAGTACCCGCCGCGAGCGCTCCACGCCGTCACGCGAGCCGGCCAGGGTAACGTGGTTGCCGCGCTGCTCGGCAACCACGCCGAGCCTGCGCTCGATCAGCGCTAGGTTCTGTCCGTACTGGCCGAACAACAAGGATGCGAGCCGGTTATCCTCGAACGCCAGCACGACCTGGGTCGCAGTATTGTCGCCGGCGAAGGATTCGCTGTCCGATCGAGATGAGCGCAACGGTTCAGGCCTCCACCAATATCGGTTCCGCGCCTAAGCCGGTGCCCGCAAACTCGCCGAACAGGCTGTTGGTTCCGACTTCGGTGATCCTTACCGCCCTAATTCCGCCGATCATCGTCCGTGGGGCCATCACGTGAACCGGCTGCAGATATGGCGAGCGCCCGACGATCTGGCCAGGATAACGTCCCGCCTTTTCGAACAGGACGTCGAAAGTGCGGCCAAGACATTGCTCATTGAACGCGGCTTGCTGTCGCTCGATTGCCGCCTGGAGGCGGTAGAGCCGCTCCGATTTCACCGCGTCTGGTACCTGACCCCGCAGATCCGCGGCGGGCGTTCCGGGACGCGGCGAGTATTTGAAGGAAAAGGCGTTGGCATAGCCGACCTCTTCGACCAGCGACAGCGTCGCCCGAAAATCCTTCTCGCTCTCGCCAGGGAAGCCGACGATGAAGTCGGACGAGAACGCCATTTTTGGCTGGGCTGCGCGCATGCGCGCAACGGTTTTGACATAGGCCGCACGGGTGTGGCGGCGGTTCATGCGCTTGAGGACGCGGTCGGAACCCGACTGCACGGGTAGGTGCAGAGAGGGCATTAAGCTGGGCAGGTCACGATGCGCCGCGATCAGACTCGCGTCCATATCGCAGGGATGGCTTGTAGTGTAACGAAGCCGCGCGATCCCCGGCAGATCGGCGAGCCGCTCCAGCAATCGTCCAAGCGTCCAGGGCGCACCATCGGGCCCTTGGCCGTGATACGCATTGACGTTCTGGCCAATGAGCGTGATTTCGCGCACTCCGGCCTCGGCCAGTAACTCGGCCTCCGCGACGATCTTCATGACTGGCCGCGACACCTCCGCGCCACGCGTGTAGGGAACGACGCAGAACGTGCAAAATTTGTCGCAGCCCTCCTGCACGGTGACGAACGCACTGACGCCGCGCGCGCGTATGGACTCACGGCTCGGTGCTTTGAGGACGTCGAATTTGTCCTCGGCCGGAAATTCGGTATCGACAACCGTGCCCTCGCGCTCGGTTCGGGCGAGCAACTCGGGCAGGCGATGGTAGCTTTGCGGGCCCACAACGAGATCGACCGCCGGTGCGCGCCGGACGATCTCCTCCCCCTGGGCCTGAGCGACGCAGCCCGCAACGGCGATCGTCAATCGGCGTCCCGCGAGCGCCGCAGCGGCTTTAAGCGCCCCGACGCGGCCGAGTTCGGAATACACTTTCTCTACCGCCTTCTCGCGAATATGGCAGGTGTTGAGGATGACGAGGTCGGCGTCCCCGGCGTTGAGCGTCTCGGCAAAGCCCTCGGGCGCAAGCGTGTCCGCCATACGATGGGAATCGTAGACGTTCATCTGGCAGCCGAAGGATTTGACGTAGAGCTTGCGCGGTCGGGTCATGCCGTCGGGTGTTCCTGCGCGTCTTCGCAGGTTAACTCTATGATGATCCTCATAAACCTCAGCCGCGGCGCAATCGGCCGATGCCGGGTTTTACCCGCCTTGGGGCCAAAAGAAAATGGGTGTGGATTGCTTTGTTCGCTATTCCGGAGCACCGATGTCGGCTTCTTTGACAACCTTAGACCTCTTGACCATCTCGGATTTGATATAGCGATCAACCTCGTCGGGGCGGACCAACGTCGATTGTCATTCCGAGATCGGCCTGGAGATCTTCCCGGTAAAGCGCTCGCGCGACCGAGCAGGACTAGGCAGCATCGTTCGCGGCAAGCTTCGCGCTCGTCGCGAGACTCAGCGTTTCGGCTTGTCATCGAGCGGCACTGCGTAGAGCTCCAGACGATGGTCGACCAGCCGGTAACCAAGGCGACGCGCGATGTCGGCCTGGAGGCGTTCGATGTCTTCGGATTGAAATTCGATCACTTCGCCCGTGCGTAGATTGATGAGGTGGTCGTGATGGCTGTCGGGCATCTGCTCGTAGCGCGCGCGGCCGTCGCGGAAATCATGCCGCTCGATGATGCCGGCGTCCTCAAATAGCTTCACGGTTCGATAAACGGTCGAGATCGAGATGCGATCGTCGACCGCGGAGCAGCGCCGGTAGAGCTCTTCGACGTCCGGGTGGTCATCTGCCGCTGCCAGCACGCGCGCGATCACGCGGCGCTGTTCGGTCATGCGCATGCCCTTGGCGCTGCATAGAGCTTCGATGTCTCTGGGCTTCGGCGCGTTCACGACGCTTCTCCGTGCCATCGCAATATCACGGCAGGGCGCTGAAATCCATTGGATCTCGAATAGGAAATCGCTGCGGGGCAGGCAGCCGGTTCAGCACTTGTTACCGATCACACCAGATCGCGGCGAAGAACAAGGGCCGCCGAGCCTCGGCCCAACTCATAGTACGAGTTTCGCCGCCCGATTTCCCGAAAACCCGCACGGCGATAAAGTCGAAGCGCCGAGACGTTGCCCTCATCGACCTCGAGAAAAACGCAGCGCGCGCCGAGCGCGGCGAGCCTGCGCAGATGGGTCTCGAGCAATTGCCGCCCCAACCCTCGCCCTCGCCCGGTGGAGGCGACAGCAATCGACAGAATCTCTGCTTCGTCCAGAACGAGCCGTGACAGGATGAATCCGGTGAGGCTCTCTCCTGCCGTGGCGCGGTGTGCCAGCACATTTCGATCAGACAGCAAGCGCCCGAATTCGTCCTCGCTCCATCCGTGATGGAACGAGGCGGCATGCAGCGCCGCCATCGCGCAAGCGTCGGCTGGGCCGGCTTCCGACACCCTCGCTTGCCGGGCGAATAGGCGACTGATGCCTTTCATCGGCGAGGTAGACGCGCGCCGTCTTGTGGCCGCGCGTCAGGTTCGCGCAGGTAGAGAGGTTTCGGCGCGCCGCGAGCTTCCGGTGCAGCGGCGCCCAGCCGCGCAATCCAGTCGATGTCGGGCGCGCCGAGCTGCTCGACCGACAGCGGCGGTTCGGCCCCTTTGGGCCAGGCGGCCGCCACCTTCTTGGCACCGGAACCGATGATGCGTGCAGGCGCGCTCATCGCCGCGCGTATGGCATCGCGCACCGGTGCCATCCGAGGCGCCACGAGAGTGCGCCCATTGACCCCGAATACCTGCAGATAGATATGCTCGTGGCGCGCGTCGATGGCTGCCACGATCTGAGTGCCGTCATCGGCGGCGATCAGAGGCGCGGCGAATCCGGCAAGCGTGGAGAGGCCGATCGCCGGTTTTGCCGCCGCCAGTGCGATGCCGCGCGCGGCCGATATTCCAACGCGCAGCCCGGTGAAACTGCCCGGCCCCGTAGTGACCGCGATGCGGTCGAGGTCGGCGAACTCGAAACCGGCCTTGGCCATCACGCGCGCGATGAGCGGCATTAGCTGCTCGGCGTGGCCGCGCGCCATCCCGCGGGTTTCAGTGGCGGCGATCCCGCTGCTGGTGTCGAACACGGCGGCGGAGCAGGCCTCCAACGCGGTATCGATGGCAAGGACGCGCATGGCTCACCTTCGCCGCCGTTATCCATGGATAAGGCGGGTGAAACGCCGACGCTCGGTTTTGCCGCTGTTGTTGCTTCGCCGGTCGATTCGGATCCAACTCATGCCATTGGCCGGACTTCGACCACGTCCGGCAAGTAATGGCGCAGCAGATTTTCAATGCCGT
>DATNNX010000292.1:0-8332 GCA_035601615.1 Xanthobacteraceae bacterium | reverse complement strand
GCGGACCCCGTGCCCTTGACGACATGAAGATCAATAACCGTCATGGCGGACGCGGCTTCTATTTCCGAGACCCCAACGGGCACGTGCTCGAAGTGTTGACGGCTTAGGTAAGCGGCCGCCGGGCGTTTCTCGATCGGTGCTTCAAATGCTTTACGTCGCAGGACAGATAACCCAAGGCCCGTGGGGCCCACACGCCGAGCGCTACCAACACGGCAAGCGTCTGCGCAAAAAGGTTCCGCGGGAACGGCACGCCGAGCTACTCGGATCGGCCGCCCGCGATCCGGTCGCAATTTTGGCCGCGGGCGATCGCAATCGCGTGCCGAAGCTGATCCCGGTGCGCTACGACCGCATGCTTGCCAGCCCATTCGCATTCCTGCGTGGCGCGGCGGCGGTGATGGCGGAGGATCTCAAGCATCAACCGATCGCGGGCATTGCCGTCCAGGCTTGTGGGGACTGCCATCTCTTGAACTTCGGGGCATTCGCGACGCCCGAGGAGAACATCGTATTCGACATCAATGACTTCGACGAAACGCTCGCGGGAATCGATTTCACGGTGGACCTCAAGCGCTTGGCCGCGAGCGTGGCGGTTGCCGCGCTGGGAGCGAAGCTGCCGAGGAAGCGGGCGCGGGTGATCGCCGCGGCGACGGCCGAAGCATATCGAAGCCGGATGCATGTTCTCGCCAAATTGTCGCCGCTGGAAATTTGGCACAGCAGGGTCGAGTTGATGCGGGAAATCGAGCGCATCGAAGATCGCGCCCTCAGGCAAAAGCTTTCTGCCATCGTTTCCAAGGCGGCCGGCCACCTCGAAGAAGACGACAATTTTCCGCATTTAGTGAAGGGAAAGCTGGCGCGCATCGAGGACAGGCCGCCGCTCATTTATCATTTCACCGGAACCCGCGCGGACGCGCGGCATCGAGTAGATGAGCGGCGGGTGTTTGCGTCGTATCAGGAGCGCCTCGCGCCGGAGCGGCGCTGCCTCCTCGAGCGCTACGCGCTCAAGGACGTCGCCTTCAAGGTCGTCGGCGTTGGAAGCGTGGGCACCTTCTGTGCCATCGGCCTGTTCATGAGCGGCGACGGCGCTCCGCTGTTCCTTCAGATCAAAGAAGCGGGAAAGTCCGTGCTCGAGTGCCTCGGGCCGAAATTCGAAGGTCACCCGGGCCAGCGGGTCGTCGAAGGTCAACGCGTCATGCAGGCGGCCAGCGACGTCTTCCTGGGGTGGACGGAAGATGAAACGTCGGGGCGATTTTTTTACGTGCGCCACTTGAAGAACCGACGGCTTGGAACGGTTAGTGAGTTGGTGGAAGAACGGGCGCTAGGAAGCTACGCCCGTTTGTGCGGGCGCACGCTGGCACGTGCGCACGCACGCTCGGCGGATCCGGCAGTGCTGGCGGGATACATGGGCAAAACCGATGTCATGGACGATGCGCTTGCGTCTTTTGCCTTGGCCTACGCGGAGCGCACCCAGCGCGACTACGAGCGGCTCGCGGAGGCGAAGCGCTCTGCAACAAAGAGGCGTTGATCCTTCGGCATCGGCTCCAAACTCATATCGACCGCCGCGTGGGCTCGACGTTCGCCTGCGTCCGAATGCCGAGATAGATTTCCTGCCCCTGTTCATTCTTTGCTAAATCAAGAACCCGTACGACGACCGAAACGATCTTGTTTGTCCCGCGCGACCGGGGAAACGGATCCGAGCGTTCCTAGCGTCCGAGACCGGGAGTGGCGGCTGGAGCCCTTGCGGCCGGCTGGTGCGGGTTGCCGAGCGGCGCTGCCGAGCTGGCCGTGGTCTCGTCTGCCTGAAAGCGCGGAATACATTGATCGCGCGAGTGGGGCTGCTTGGCCTGCTCGCACAGTATCATACTGTGATAGGTGCAGCTGAGTGCGCCCGACGCGCTTTTTAGGCAGAAGGGGGCGCTCTGCGCGCCAGCCAGTTTGGGCGCCGCGACGAGCGCGGCCGCGATTATGCTTACCAGGAGAATGCGACTTGGCACTCGTCTCTCCGCCTGTCGGCGAGAACGCCCATGCAATGAGGGCACAACAATCAAGCTTCCTCATTCGTTCCGGCGGGATCCGAAATTTCGACCGTATAAGCCAGTTCCCGGCCTACTAGAACAACGTCGCCTCGGCGGATATATACGCTCAGGGCATGCACTGAACGAAAGCGAGCATCTTAAGAAAACCTCGTGCACAAATTTTCCCATTGGTCCCGTAGCTCAGTCGGATAGAGCAGCGGTTTCCTAAACCGAAGGTCGGAGGTTCGAGTCCTCTCGGGACCGCCACGATTTCCCGAACCGCGGGGGTTCAAGGCGCGGCTTGCAAGCGAGCGACCCACCGAACCTCGATCTGCAAACGTGAGGAAGGCCATGTCGGATAGTATTGAATCGAATGATGAGCGGCCGTGCCTACATTGTCTGATCGGCGACGTCATCGACGATTTTTACGCGGAATATGGTTCGCTGAGCGGCGAGAAAGACGCCATCGATGTGGACGAAATCATCACCGCGCTCGCCAAGACAGTCGCAGAGCTGACCTATGGTTCGGACGCCGCGCTGCGCCAGCGCGTTTTGGATGACTTGATGCGGGAAATTTCCCAGTTCGAGGCCGAGTTTGCAAACGCGCCGGCAAGTGACATGCGACACTGAGCCGTGACAGGCCCCCATGAGATCGCCTGTCAAGAGATTGACGACGACGTAAAGGTACGCTGCCCGGTCGGCGCCGGCCGACGGGGCAGCTGTATTCGGCGTCCGTGCGAACTTGACTAGATCGCCATCTTCAAGTGCTTGGCCGGGCGGAACGCGACCTTTTTGCTCGCTTTGATTTTGATAGCTTCGCCGGTTGCCGGATTTCGCCCCATGCGGGCTGCACGTGCCCTGACCTGCAAAATGCCGAAACCGGCAATCCGGATGCGTTCGCCTTTTTTGAGATGCTTGGTGATAAGGCTCACGAGATCGCCGAGAATGGCCTCGCCCGCTCGTTTCGTGAGTTCGTGATCAGCCGCCAACCTTGCCGCCAAATGCTTGAGCGTAACGGGACGGCCAGACTTGGCACTTGTCATCGCTTTGCCCGCCATGATGGATGCCCTCCTCAGAGGCGCGAAATGCGCTTGTGCTGCTAGCAGATATGATTCGAGACCGGAAGGAAAGCAGCTTTCCACATGCGTAACCGGAATCGCGGGCGTTCGGAGAGTGCGCTGAAATCGAGCCGTTCCGGCGGCTGACCGGCGCACTTGCGGACATTTCGGAATCGATCCGGGAACGAAGCAGAATCGCAACGGGAACGTCGTTCCCGTTCTGCGGGCGTGAGCCCGCGCCTGCCGGTGCAGCAGCCGGATCCCGGACCGCTGTTCGTGGGGCCCGCCGTTGCGTTAACCCAGCGCTTACGACATCGACGACATGGTTTACGAAAACACCCCAAACATTGGTCGCCTGGAAGCGTGTTCGCTGCAATTGACCGCCATGCCAAGTCGACGAGCATATCGGGAGCAGCCCGCAAAACGGGAAACCTCCCTCTACGTCCCGGTGAAGCGCTTCCTCGAGCGTCTTGGCTTCGACGTCAAAGGCGAAATCTGCGGCTGCGATCTCGTTGCCATTCGCGGCGAAGAACCGCCGCTCGTAGTCATTGGCGAATTGAAGCTCGCCTTCAATCTCGAGCTCGTGTTGCAGGGTATCAATCGCAGCGCGGCCTGCGATCAGATCTGGCTTGCCGTGCGCGTGTCGGATCGCCGCGGCCGCGCGCGTGATCCGCGCGTGCGCAAGCTTTGCCGGCTCTTGGGTTTTGGACTTCTCGGCGTCTCGGCTGCTGGCCGCGTCGAGGTACTGGTCGAGCCTGTCCCATGGCGGCCTCGCCGCGATGCCAAGCGCCGAGCCCGCCTGCTCGGCGAGCACCGCCGGCGTCTAGGCGATCCGGTGCCCGGCGGCACCTGCAAGGAGCCGATCATGACCGCCTACCGCCAGCAAGCGCTCGCCTGCGCGGCTTCGCTGTCCCGCGGCCCGCGGCGCACATCCGAGATCAAAAGCGCGATCCCTGACGCGCCCAAGATTCTGCTGCGCAATGTCTACGGCTGGTTCTTCCGTGTCGAGCGCGGCACATATGCGCTCACGCCGGTGGGCACGGCGGCGCTGGCGCGTTGGCCGCAGGCAGACGCTTGTTTACTCGAACCTTAATCTTCGAGCGCTTGTCCGGCGGCAAACCTCCGGCAACGCACGCCAGAGGGCACCGCGAGTCGAGAAAAAAGCCCCGACGAGCGGGGCTTGAGTAAAGGAGGAAACGCCCATGATTAGGCGCGGGAAGGTTACCTGATTTGCTTGCTGTGCCAACGCAGATATTGAGCTGCGACTCGAGAATTGAGACGCATGTGACTTTTTCGTCACAGCCGTAGGCCAGCAATCCTACCGGCGGCCCAGTGCTGAATCAGGCGCAAATCCCGTGCGTTGTTCTGCAACGTAGCCTGGATCGCCTCGCGTAGCGTTGCAAAATCGCTCTTATGCCAGCGCGCCACGTCGATGTCGGCGAGGAGTCTTGCCGCGCTGCCGAAAACGATAATCCGGTCCCCGACGCCGATTGCTTCCTCGAGCTAGTGGGGTGGATGAAACCACTAAGCCGGACTGCGGCAATGTCGCGGATTGCTCTAGCAGAGGTCCCATCTGCCGGCTAATCAAGTACGCCCTTCAGCGCGATCGACGCCTGTAGTCTGGCAAGCCGGCCTGATCACCATGGACAACGCAAATCGTCTGCGCAATCTCGGCTTTTTCTTCGATGCCTCCGTGGGGCGCGTGCCGGACAAGGTTGCGATCATCGACCTGTTCGGTGGAAACGAGCGATGCGTGACCTATCGGCAGCTCGACGAGCGGATGAATGCCGCCGCGAGCATGCTGGCTCGGCTCGGCGTATCGCCTGGCGAGCGCGTCGCCTTGTTAATGGGAAACCGCACGGAGTTTATCGAATTCTTCTTCGGGTCGATGCGCGTCGGCGCGATCCCGCTGCCGCTCAACACGCGCCTTGCGGCTGACACGCTGGAACGAATCATCGCGGAGGCGGCCTGCACGCTGGCCGCCGTGGATCCATCGAGCCATCGCAGTGCGCTCGCGATCGCGCGCCGTTCGCCGCTGCGCCAGCGGCTCGCCCTCGATCAGCGCGAGGAAGATTTTCTGTCGTTCGAGGAGGAAATGGCAAAGCCAGCTGCGCCCGTCGATCCGCCCGCAATCGCAGATGGTGCGCAAGCGTTTCAGCCCTATACGTCGGGTTCGACCGGGAGGCCCAAAGGCGCGATCATGACGCATGAGGGCATGCTTTGGTACGTGGCCTACAACCAGCGCTATTGGCCTTGCGCGGAGAGCGACCGCGGCCTCGTCGCGCTCCCGCTCTTCCACAAGAATGCACTGCGGGGAACCGTGAAGCCGATGCTCTATGCCGGCGGCTCCTTCGTGCTGATGCCGGCATACGACGCGCGCGCCTATCTCGATGCTTTGGCGAAGTACAGATGCACCTATTCGCGTGGGGTGGCGGCGATATTTACGATGTTTCTCCAGCATCGCGACTATCTGCGCACGCTCGACCTCAGCGCGCTGCGCGAGCTCACGATCGGCTCGGCGGTGGTGACGCCGGAGCTGATCGATGCCGTCGAACGTGCGCTTCCCCATGTCAAGGTTTCGGAAAGTTACGGATTGACCGAGGGTGGAAGCCCGCTGCGGGCGCCGATCGATGGTCGTGCCGGGCCGCGCGGCAGCCCCGGCGTGGCCGCGCCCGAGATCGAACTCAGGCTGATCGACGGCGAGGGCAACGATGCCGAGGAAGGCGAGCTATTGATCCGATCCCCTTATGTCTGCCGCGGCTATTATAACGAGCCGGAGATCACGCGGGCCAAGCTGACGGACGGCTGGCTGCACACGGGAGATATCTTCTGTAGGGACAAGGACGGGTTCTTCTATTTCCGTAGCCGCGTCGACGACATGTTCAGTTGTGGCGGGGAGAACGTCTATCCGAAGGAGGTCGAGAACGTGCTGTTCGGCCATCCCGAGGTGGTCAATGCCGTAGTGGCGCCAGTGCCGCATCCGGTGAAGGGCTTGGTCCCGGCCGCGATGGTGGTTGCGCGCGCCGGCTCGAGGATCACCTCGGACGATCTTAAGACCTATTGCCTCACCAAGGGAGCGGCCTATTCGCATCCACGTTTCATCGACATCGTCGCCGCGCTGCCGCTCAACGGCGCCGGCAAAATCGATCGTCGCGCAGTTGCGGCGAAGCTCGACGCTGTCTTTGGCCCGAGAGGCGGCGCGTGAAACTGGATCGAAATCCGCCTAGACTGACCAACAGACGATCGGAGGAACCATGCTTTCCGAGACCGACCGCAACAAAGCCGCAGACCTCCTCATGCGCGCGGAGAAGGAGCGCAAACAGGCGACCCAGCTCTCTAAGACTTGGCCCGACATCAACATCGAGGACGCCTACGCCATCTCCACCGAGGTAGCCAAGCGCAAGATGGCGGCCGGAGCGACACTGATCGGCCACAAGGTCGGCCTGACCTCGAAAGCTATGCAGCGTTCCTCGCAGATCGATGAGCCGGATTACGGGCACCTCTTCGACTATATGATGATCGCCGATGGTGCCAGGATTCCGCACGAGAATTATTGCCGCCCACGCGTCGAGATCGAACTCGCCTTCATCATGGCCAGGCCGTTAAAGGGGCCTCGCGTCGGGTTAGCCGAGGTGCTGCGTGCGACCGAATACGTCGTGCCCGCGATCGAGATAGTCGACGCGCGCCTGCAGGATCCGCGCAGGATTTTCGATACCGTCGCCGATAATGGCGCGGCGGCCGGAATCGTCGTTGGCGGTCGGCCGGTTAAGCCGCTTGACGTCGACCTGCGCTGGGTCGGCGGCATCATGTACAAGAATTCCGAGATCGAGGAGACCGGGGTTGCGGCCGGCGTGCTCGGCCATCCCGCGCTCGGCGTGGCTTGGCTTGCCAATAAGCTCGCCAGCCATGGAATTGCGCTCGAGGCCGGTCATCTCGTTCTGGCGGGCTCGTTCACGCGCGTGGTGTTCGCGAATAAGGGCGATACGCTGCATGCCGACTTTGGCACACTCGGCGGCATCGCGGTGCAGTTCATATAGCGGCGCGGTTCGATGCCGTATCGCTGAATCGCGTGCTCGCCGCTGCACTCGCTGATCCCGCCGTCGAGGCATCGCTTGCCGATCTCGGCGTTGACGTCATCGGCGCACGCCAGAGGTGCTCGCGGCTTACAGCAATTCGCAAATTCCCATATCCACGCGTGCCTCACACATCGGAGTTCCTCGTATGAATACAGGCGACCGATCGACTTCCGGCCTCGCCCGCAACGTCCGCCGCTTGGGTCATCTCGATCTCGCCGGCGGTGGACAGGTGACGGTGTGCGGCTCGCATGCGTTTGTCGGGCACATTCCCAATCCGGAACATCTCGGCACGTCGATCATCGACATCGCCGATCCGCGCCAGCCGCGCGTCATCGCCACGATCGCGCTCGAGGATCACGAGTCGCATAGCCATAAGGTACGGGTTGTTGGCGACATCATGATCGTGAATCACGAACGCAACATGAGCAAGATCGGTCGCCGCGCCGAAGAGCTTCCCGCGGTACGCCGTGCGCTCACCGAAGCGCTCGGGCGCGAGCCCACGCGCAAGGAAGTGGCCGACAAGATGCGTGTGAGCGAGGCCGACCTGGCGACGCTTGAAGCGTTCGAGCAGCGCGGCTATCACAACGGCGGTTTCAAGATTTACGATGTCTCAAAGCCCGCGCAGCCGAAGCTCATCGCATATCAAAAGACCGGCGGCATCGGCGTGCACCGCTTCGACATGGATGAACGCCACGCCTACATCTCGACCGAGATGCAAGGCTACATCGGCAACATCCTCGTCATCTACGGTCTGGGCGATCCGGTTAAGCCGCAGGAAGTCTCGCGCTGGTGGATGCCAGGGCAGCACGTCGCGGGCGGCGAGACGCCGACCTGGTCGGGCCGGCGGCACCGCCTCCACCATGCGCTGCGCTTCGGGGACGAGATGTGGGCGAGCTGCTGGCACGCGGGCTTCTGGGTTGTGGACGTATCCGATCTGGCGCGTCCGAAAAGCGCCGGTAGCTGCAACTATCATCCACTCTTTCCGGAGCCGACGCACACGGTAATGCCGCTGCCGGGCCGCACGGGCGGCCGACGCATTGCGATTGCCATCGACGAGGAGGATCAGGCGCTAAGCGCAACGGAGGAGGAGGCGCGCCGTGGGCGTGCGCATGCCTGCATCTTGACCTTCGACGTGAGCGATCTCGGCGCCATCAAGCCGCTTGCGCAGTTCCAGGTCAGCGAGCTCGAT
>DATNNX010000291.1:0-7538 GCA_035601615.1 Xanthobacteraceae bacterium | reverse complement strand
GGCGGATAGCGGCTTCGTTGATGGCCAGAACGTGGTCATCGAATACCGCTGGGGAGAAGGTCACCACGAAAAACTTCCCATGCTGGCGGCGGATCTCGTCCGCCTTCGGGTCGCGGTGATCGTTGCCACGGGCGGCGAAGTTTCGGCGCTCGCCGCCAAGGCCGCGACCACAACGATACCGATTGTCTTCGATACCAGCCGCGATCCCGTGCGCCTCGGTCTGGTTGCCAGCCTGAACCGCCCAGGCGGTAACGCAACCGGCGTAAATCAACTCGTCAGCGAGCTGGGCGGCAAGAGCTTGGGCCTGCTGCACGAGCTTGTCCCAGGAGCGAAGGTGATCGCGTTTTTGGCAAATCCAAACAATCCAAGCACCCCGGAGCAATTGAACGAGAGGCAAGAGGCGGCGCGCGCGATCGGGCTAAAAATCGAGCCAGTTGCTGCCGGCAGCGAGGATGCACTCGATGCTGCCTTCGCCGCGATGGCGCAACAACGGCCCGATGCACTCATGATCGGCGCTGATCCGTTCTTCTTCAGCCAACGCGACAAGCTCGCGGCGCTTGCGATACGCGACGCAATTCCCGCGATGCACGGGCGCCGCGAATTTGCCGAAGCTGGAGGACTTATCAGCTATGGGACGAGCTTAGCTGATACCTATCGTCAGATCGGAATCTACACTGGTCGCATTCTCAAAGGCGAAAAGCCGGCAGATCTGCCGGTCTTGCAGCCAACCAAGTTCGACTTGGTGATCAACCTCAAGACCGCGAAGGCGCTCGGCCTTTCCGTGCCGGATAGGCTGCTCGCTCTCGCCGACGAGGTGATAGAGTAACGCTGCCTGCTCGCTGTCTTTGCACATGGCAGCAAGTGACACCCCGACGGATCGCGGGAGGTGTGACATGAGACGACTGCTCGCCGCCATCGCAATCGCTGCTAGTTTCACCGGTCTCGCCGACGCGCAGGCACAGACCTATCCATCGCGCCCCATCACCATCGTCGTGCCATTTCCGGCGGGCGGGCCCACCGACGCGCTTGCGCGCATCCTCGCCGATCGGATGAAGGGGGCGCTCGGCCAAGCCGTCGTCGTCGAGAACCCGACCGGCGCTGCAGGCACGATCGGCACCGGCCGTGTGGCGCGTGCGGCGCCCGACGGCTACACGCTCATCCTCGGGCACTGGCAGACCCACGTCGTCAACGGCGCGACTTACACTCTTCCGTTCGACGTGGTGCAGGACTTTGAGCCCATATCGCTGGTGGCAGACTGTCCGGTGTGGTTCGTTGCAAGAGCTGACTTGCCGCCGAAGGACTTAAGTCACCTGATCGCTTGGATGAAGGAAAACCCCGGCAAAGCGACCGTGGGAATCGGCGGCGTCGGCGGCGGCGCGGACGTGGTCGGGACTTACTTCCAGAAGAATACCGGCACGCGATTCCAGTTCGTGCCCTACCGCGGCGCGGCGCCGATGATCCAGGATCTGGTGGCCGGGCAGATCGACCTGACGTTTACTCAGGTGGCGAGCGCGTTGGCACAAGTTCGAGCGGGTCAGCTCAAGGCCTATGTTGTGATGTCCAAGACTCGGTGGCCGGCGACACCCGACACGCCAACGATCGACGAAGCGGGGGTGCCGGGACTTCACGCGTCCTTCTGGCACGGCTTGTGGGCGCCCAAGGGGACGCCGAAGGACGTCATCGCCACCCTTCACCGTGCTGTCGTGGAGACCTTGGCCGACCCATCGGTGCGCCGACGGTTCGCCGACGTGGGCCAGGAAGTCTGGCCACGCGACAAGCAGACGCCCCAAGCGCTCGCCGCGCAGCAGCAGGCCGAGATCGAGAAATGGTGGCCGATCATCAAGGCGGCCAACATCAGGGCGGAGTAATCGCTATGTACCAGCCCGATCATCATCGCGTCGACGATGTGCCGCAGATGCATGCGCTGATGCGGGCTCGACCGCTTGCCGCGCTCGTGTCCGCAGGCTCGGCTGGGCTCTATGCCACTCATCTGCCAACCGTGCTCAAGGACGATGGACCATACGGAGTGATTGAATGCCATCTCGCGCGTGCCAATCCGCATTGGAAGGATCTGGCTGAGGGCAACGAGGCGCTGATGATCTTCCAGGGACCCGAGGGTTACATTACGCCCAACTGGTATCCGTCGAAGGCTCAGCATGGGAAGGTCGTACCGACATGGAATTATGCGGTCGTGCACGCCTATGGTCGTCCGGAGGTCATGAAAGAGAAGGACTGGTTGCACCGTCACGTAACAGAACTCACCGCTCAGCAGGAGCGCAACGAACCCGAGCCATGGATGACATCAGATGCGCCCGGGACCTACATAGAGGTTATGTTGCGAGGCATCGTAGGGTTCCGCTTTGCCATCACGCGGCTCGAGGGCAAGTGGAAGATGAGCCAAAATCGCGATATGGGCGATCGCGACGGTGTTGCGAAAGGCCTCAGCAAACGCGGCCACGAGGACGATCTGGACATGGCGGAGATCGTCGCTCGTCAGCAGTTACCAACCTGAGCTTGGGCATGCGAACCCCTTTGCGCGGAATTTGAGCACCGCGATGTCATACTCACAATCGGAATTTTGTCCGCTCCTGGTGCGCGCTGGGGACGCAGCGCAGCTCGTGGCGAGCTTGCGTGTGTCGGAAAGCCTTGGGCCTGATCGGACGTGTCACGGCGTCAGCCACATATTTCCTCAAGGCGTGCCACAGTATGTTGGCGAGCCGGACGGCTACCGAAAGAGTCGATCCTGCCACCGCTTATGGCACGTACCGATTGACATCTGAAAACCGGCGGTGAAATTCTCGTCTTCTCGCTGACGATTGTGGGCGGATACATCGTGAAACTTCCCCGCAGAACTTTTTTTCGTCTGGGGGCAGCTGCTGCCGGTTTCTCCGCGCTCCCGCGGATTGCAAGGGCGCAATCCTATCCGAGCCGGCCGGTGCGTCTGGTCGTGGGCTTCGCCGCCGGCAGCACGAGTGACATCCTCGCCCGCTTGATGGGTCAGTGGTTGTCGGAGCGGCTTGGGGAACAATTCATCGTCGAGAACCGGCCAGGCGCCGGTGGCAATATCGGCGCCGAGGCAGTGGTGAAGGCGCCCGCCGACGGTTACACGCTCCTCATGGTCCCGCCGGCGAGCGCAATCAACGCGACGCTCTATGACAAGCTCAGCTTCAATTTCATCCAGGACATCGCACCGGTCGCCGGAGTCGTCCGCGTGCCGAATATCGTCGAGGTCAATCCAGCGCTTGCGGTGAACAGCGTTCCCGAGCTGATCGCTTACGCCAAGACCCATCCGCGCTCGCTCAGCTTCGCCTCGGCCGGTGTCGGGACGGTGAGCCACTTGGCGGGCGAACTGTTCAAGATCAGGACCGACGTCGATATGATTCACGTGCCCTATCGCGGGGACGGACCCGCAATGACCGACCTGATCGGCGGACAGGTCCAGGTCGGGTTCGCGACTATGACCGCCTCGATCGGACACATCCGCGCCGGCAGGTTGCGCCCGCTAGCAGTGACGACGCTGATGCGCTCGCAGGCGCTGCCGGACATCTCGACTCTAAACGATTTCGTGCCTGGCTATGAGGCGAGCTCATGGTTCGGGATCGCCGCGCCCAAAGCGACGCCCGCCGCCATCATCGAGATTCTCAACCGGGAGGCCAATGCAGGCCTGGCCGATGCCAAGATAAGGGTACGGCTTGACGATATGGGCGGCATGGTGCTCGCGGGCTCGCCTGCCGATTTCGGAAAACTCATTGCCGACGAAACCGAGAAGTGGGGTAAGGTCATCCGCTCGGCGAATATCAAGGCGGAGTAATGCCGTCGCGCCGCCGCCGCGGAGTAGCGCATGCCGGCGCCATCGGGCAAACGATGATGCCTGATCGGCCGTGCCGTGCCCGCTGACTGAGCCCCGCCAATTGGATATCCTGCCGTGCCCTCCCGGCTCATAGGCACCGGATGCGATTCGATCAATTGAAACGACGCGATGTCATCGCTCTCGTCGGCGGTGCGGCGACGGCTTGGCCGCTCGCGGCGCGCGCACAGCACCCGGCGAAGCTGCCGGTCATCGGCGCATTGGTCATCGGCAATACCGATCCGGAACAATTTTGGCGGGAGTTTCGGCAGGGGCTGCGCGACCTCGGCTATGTCGAAGGGCAAAACATTCGCTTCGAGTTTCGATCGGCGCAAGGTGACGCGAGCCGGCTTCCGGAACTGGCGGCCGAGTTGGTCCGCCTCAAGGTCGATGTCATCGTCACTTGGTTCACGCCCACCGCTGTGGCGGCAAGACAGGCGACGCGCGACATCCCGATCGTCATGGCGGAGACTGGAGATCCGATCGGTACCGGCCTCGTCGCGAGCCTTCCTCGCCCCGGCGGAAACGTGACCGGGATCGCCAGCGTGACCGCGGAGCTCGCCGGCAAGAGTGTGCAGCTCATCCGCGACCTGCTGCCGTCGGCACGCCGCGTGACCGCTCTCGCCAATGTCACCGATCCCTTCTCCAAACCTTTCCTCGAGCAAATCGACCTCGGCGGCGCGGCCACCGGAACGACGATCCGCGCTATTAGGATCAGCAACGATGAGGAGTTCGAATCCGCGTTTGCCGCGATGGAGAAAGATCGGCCCGACGCCGTCATCGTTCAACCGAGCTTGCCGAGCAAACGGGCCGCCGAGCTGGCGCTCAAGCAGCGGGTGCCGGCGGTTTCAGTGCCGCGGTGGTTTGCCGAACAAGGCGGGCTGATGTCGTACTCCGCGAAATACGTCGAGCTTTTTCGCAAGGCTGCCGTGTACGTCGACAAGATCCTCAAAGGCGCCCATCCAGCCGACCTGCCGGTCGAGCAGCCAACGCATTTCGAGCTGGTCATCAATATGAAGACGGCCAATGCGCTTGGCCTGACCGTGCCGCCCGCACTGCTTGCCCGCGCCGACGAAGTGATCGAGTGAAACCGCCAACAGGGGACTGGCCACCATGAAGCTTCACCGCCGCCGTTTGTTGTACTTGGCAGCTGGCGCTGCCGCGCTGCCGGCCGGTTCACGTTTGGCAGAGGCGGAGGCTTATCCGACACGGCCCGTGCACTGGATCGTCTCGTTCACCGCCGGCGGGCCAAACGACACCGTGGCGCGTCTCATCGGACAATATCTGTCGGAGCAGCTGGGCCAGCAGTTCGTGATCGAGAACCGGGTTGGCGCCGGCGGAAACATCGGAATGGGGGCAGTGCTCAGCTCTCCGCCCGACGGCTATATGATCGGCTTCGCCGCTCCCAACAACGCCATCAATGCCTCGCTCTATGAGAAACTCCCCTTCGATTTCATCCGTGACAGCGTGCCGGTCGCGGGCACCATGCTGCTGACCAACGTGATGGTGGTACATCCGGATGTGCCCGCCAAAACCGTCGCCGAATTTATCGCCTACGCCAAGGCCAATCCGGGCAAGATCAACATGGCCTCCTCGGGGAGCGGGACGTCGGTGCACATGTCGGGCGAGTTGTTCAAGGCGATGACCGGCATCGAGATGCAGCACGTGCCTTACCGCGGCTCGGCGCCAGCGATGCAGGACCTGCTCACCAACCGCGTGCAGGTCATATTCGACAACCTGCCCGGCTCGATCGCGCACATCAAGGCGGGCACCTTGCGTGCTCTGGGTGTGACCGCGGGAAAGCGCTCGGATGCCCTTCCGGATGTGCCGACCATCGGCGAGACCGTGCCGGGCTATGAGGCGGTGGTGTGGTACGGGATCGTGGCGCCGAAGGGCACGCCGCCGGAGATCGTCGCTACGCTCAATTCGGCAGTGAACGCGGTACTTGCCGATCCCAAGCTCAAGGCGCGCCTTGCGGAGCTCGGCGGCGAGGCGATGCCGATGACGCCCGCTCAATTCGGAAAGCTCGTCGCCGACGAAACCGAGAAGTGGGCGAAGGTGGTGAAATTCTCCGGCGCAAAGGCCGACTGAGATTTGCCGCGCGTTCATTCACGACATTGACGCATTAGGTTATATTAATTGAGCGCGACAAGACTACGCGAAGCGAGGATGGTTATGCGACTCACCGTTGCCGCTTTGCTCGCCATGCTGGTCGTGCCCGCCTACGCCGGCGCCCTGCGCCATTATCCCAGTCCTCTCCTGCCCCCGCTCTACGGCGGCGGCTACACCCCGCTCGACGGCGCCGCCACCGTGTTCCCTCCGCCGCGCCGATGCTTATGCCGGGGATCGCATCGCGTCGTGCTGCATACGCGACACGCCCGCAAGGCGCATCGTATTTTCGTGTGCCACCGGTTTGGGAGGTGATTGCGGTAGCCCGGTGCTGTCCTTCTCAGGCAAGGAATAGGCGAAACGGTCAAATTCCCTCAGCGTTGCAAGTGCATAGAGGGCGAGCCAACCCCTCCCCGGCGAGCGCTTTCGCCATCATTCAGCCAAAGCTTTCGCTATATGATTGTGCTTCCGTCAGGGATGGGGGCCAGAGTGCTTTTAGCGCGCCAGTTCGCTGCCGCCGTCGCAGCATTGTTGCTGACCACGGCTGCATCTTTCCTGTTCTCGGTCATTGACGCACAGGCTCAAGCTTCGTCGGGCGCCTGCGAAGGCGCGGCCGAGCTCGCGGTCTTGCCCTCGCCGCTTGCGCCATGGAAGGGCGCGCCTCTGCGCGTCATCGTCGCCGCGGAGAGGGCACTCGAGGGCGAGCTTTCGCTGGTCGCCCCCGATGGAAGGGTCGCCGCCAAATCGCGTGAGCGGCACGGCGGGCCCCCCTATTTCTGGCTCGTCGAGGTCGCCTCTCCGGCCGCGGGGACTTGGCAGGCGAAGCTCACGCGCGAGAGCGCGCGGGGTGAATGCAGCATGCTCACCCACGAAATCGCCGTGCGCGCTGCCGAGCCGCCACGGCTGCAGCCGTCCGAGGGGACACTCTGGCCCCTGCGCAACACGTGGAATCGCGACACCGAGAACCTCTATTCCGCCTGGATCGAAAAGCTCTTCGACGCGCCGCTCGACGCCACGCTCTCGTGGAAGGCGCTGCATGAAGTGCTGCGCGACCGCTCGCGCAATGTCCTGTTCAATCACCTGGGTCTGCGCGAAGACTCGATGAGCCTGATCATTCGTCCCGACTGCGCCGACCTGCCGTACTTCTTGCGGGCCTATTTCGCGTTCAAGATGGGCCTGCCATTCGGCTACACCAAGTGCACGCGCGGTGGCGCCGGCGAGGGACCCAAGTGCCACGCGTGGTGGAACATTCAGAATCTCGAGCCGCCGCCTGCACCGGAACCCCCACCGGAGCAAAGGATCGCGTCTCCCGCCGTTGTGGAGATGTTTCGCCCGCCGGTCGCCCAGCCCCCGGCACCTGCAACGAGCAGACTTGCGGCGCTCAAGCGGCTCGGGTTGGCGGCGGGATTCGGCGAGTATTTGCGCTCGGCCGTCGCCGACGGCGTTCATTCCGGAACCGGGCGAACGGCGCTGAGCGACGACAACAGCGACTATTATCCCGTGCCGCTCAAGGAGGAGACGCTGCGCCCGGGGACCGTGTACATCGATCCCTACGGCCATGTCCTCGTGCTGGCAAAGCGCG
>DATNNX010000290.1:0-24834 GCA_035601615.1 Xanthobacteraceae bacterium | reverse complement strand
AGCGGCAATGGGCTGAGCGGCTCGCGCGCATCTTTGGCGAGATCGAGACGGCGTTGCGGGCGCAAGGACTGCTACCGGTTTAGCAAAAAGCGAAAAAAGTAGTCTGGTCGCCGCAGGCGATGCTTCGTTCCCTCCCCCCTTGTGGGGGAGGGCTAGGGAGGGGGGTCGTTGTTGTTACGCGAGATGTGTCCAGCAACTTCGACCCCCACCCCCATCCGACAAGGGGGAGGGGAGCACACCGAGCGTGTGACGCGAGCCTGGATAGAGCTCGGAGAAAATTGATTTAGCCGCCGCGGTAAGCGGCGGTGCGTACGCTGTTTGACAAGTGAATAGGAATGGCGAATGCGGCTCAGCGCCGAGCCGCGATGTCGCGCGCCTTCAGCGCGCGCGCCGCAAGCTCGCTCTGCTCGCTTCCTCCCGCTTGCAGGCCCTGCAAGCGGGGAGGAGCGGGCGGTCGACATTATCATCTGCTCTGCGTGCTTTGGTGCTCCGCGATTTAGGCATGGATAGGCGGCGGCAAATCGCGCTATATGCGCGGGCGGCTGCACGCGCAGGCCGCAGTTTCGAAACGTCGAGCATGGCAACTGCAGAGACAAACAAGCGCTCCATCGGCTTCATCAACTGGGCGCATGCGCTCGACCACTACGTGATGCTGATTTTCCCGACCGTGGTGATCGGGCTCGAAATCGTTTACGGCCGCAGCTACGCCGAGCTGATCGCGCTCGGCACACCGGCATTCATCGCGTTCGGCGTGTTCTCGTTGCCGGCCGGCTGGCTCGGCGACCGCTGGAGCCGGCGCAACATGATGGCGCTGTTCTATGCCGGCTGCGGGCTTTCGCTCACTGCGGCGGGGCTCGCGCCGAACCTCATCGTGCTCGCAATCGCGCTGACCGCGCTCGGAGTGTCCGCGGCGATCTACCATCCCGTCGGCACAGCGATGCTGATCGAGCAGGCGAGCTTGCGCGGCCGCTCGCTCGCGTTCAACGGTGTGTGCGGCAATCTCGGCGCGGCGCTCGCGGCAGGTCTGACTGCGGTGCTGGTCGCGGGCTTGGGCTGGCGCGCTGCCTTCCTCGTGCCGGGGGTAGTCTGCCTTGCCACGGCTGTGCTGTATTTGCGTCTCGTCCCAGATGAAGGGCCAACAGAGACGAGGCGTGCTACCGTGCCCGACGTTCCGCTCGGCGCGGCGCTCGCGGCGATGATCTTCGGCCTGTTCGTGGTGATCGCGCTCTGCGCCGGACTCGTCTTCAACATCGTCGCGATTGCGCTGCCAAAGATCGTCGATGAGCGGCTCGGAACTGACGTGCCGCTCTTTCTGGTTGGCGGACTTGCCAGCTTAGTGTTCATGTGCGGGGCGCTTGCCCAGATCGCGGTCGGCCGGTTGGTCGAAAAATTTCCGCCCCACATTCTGTTTGCCGTGATCGCGTCGCTGCAGTTCCTGGGCGTGCTGTGGGCCGCGCAAGCCACAGGCAAGACGCTGATCGCGGCCCTGGCCGTGGCGATGGCCGCGATCTACGCGCAAGTCACCGTCAACGACCTCGTAATTGCCCGTTACACTGCCGACGCCTGGCGCGGCCGGATCTATGCGGTGCGCTATTTTCTGACCTTCCTCGCCTCCGGCGCGGCGGTCGCGGCGATTGCCTTGCTGTATGGGCGCGGCGGCTTCGCCCTTCTGCTGGGAACGACGGCGATGATCGCGCTCGGCTTCGTGGTGGCGACCGCCGTGATGGCCGTCCTGGTCAACGGAGTGGAGAAAGGCCACGCGGTAGCGCCGGCGGAGTGAAAAAAAGCGGCCCGGGGCGCGCCCGGGCCGCTGTCGCGTGATTGGAGGCGGACCGTCAGAAGTCCATGCCGCCGCCCATTCCGCCGCCGCCGGGCGGCATGGCGGGTGACTGCTTCTTCGGCACCTCGGCGACCATCGCCTCGGTGGTAATCAGCAGGCCCGCGACCGAGGCCGCGTCCTGCAGCGCGGTGCGCACTACCTTGGTCGGGTCGATGATGCCTTTCGACACCAGGTTCCCGTATTCGCCAGTCTGCGCGTCGAAGCCGAACGCGTACTGATCCTTCTCCAGGATCTTGCCGACGATGATGGAGCCGTCTTCGCCGGCGTTGATCGCGATCTGGCGTGCCGGCGACGACAAGGCCTTGCGCACGATCTCGACCCCGGTCTTCTGGTCGTCGTTGTGGGGGCGGAGCTTCTTGAGCGCCTCGCTGGCGCGCAAGAGCGCAACGCCGCCGCCCGGCAGGATGCCTTCCTCGACCGCAGCGCGAGTCGCGTGCATGGCGTCATCGACGCGATCCTTGCGCTCCTTCACCTCGACCTCGGTGGCCCCGCCGACGCGGATCACCGCAACGCCGCCGGCGAGCTTGGCTAGTCGCTCCTGCAGCTTCTCGCGATCGTAGTCGGAGGTGGTCTCCTCGATCTGCGCCTTGATCTGGGTGATGCGGGCTTCGATGTCGGCCTTCTTGCCGGCGCCGCCGACGATCGTGGTGTTCTCCTTGTCGATCGTCACCTTCTTGGCGCGGCCCAGCATGTTGAGGGTCACGTTCTCGAGCTTGATCCCGAGATCCTCGGAGATCGCCTGCCCGCCGGTGAGGACAGCGATGTCCTGCAGCATGGCCTTGCGGCGATCGCCGAAGCCGGGAGCCTTCACGGCCGCGACCTTGAGCCCGCCGCGCAGCTTGTTGACGACCAGCGTCGCCAGCGCCTCGCCTTCGACGTCCTCGGCAATGATGAGCAGCGGCTTGCCCGTCTGCACCACTGACTCGAGCAGCGGGAGCAGCTCCTGCAGGCCGGAGAGCTTCTTCTCGTTGATGAGGACGTAGGGGTCCTCCATCTCCACCCGCATCTTGTCGGCGTTGGTGACGAAATAAGGCGAGATGTAACCGCGGTCGAACTGCATGCCTTCGACCACGTCGAGCTCGGTCTCGAGCGACTTCGCCTCTTCCACCGTGATCACGCCTTCGTTGCCGACCTTCTTCATCGCCTCGGCGAGGAAGCGGCCGATCTCGGCGTCGCCGTTGGCGGAAATGGTGCCGACTTGGGCGATCTCCTCGTTGGACGTGACCTTCTTCGAGTTCTTCTTGAGATCTTCAATCACGGCCTCGACAGCAAGATCGATGCCGCGCTTGAGGTCCATCGGGTTCATGCCGGCGGCGACCGACTTGGCGCCTTCCTTGACGATGGAGGCCGCGAGCACGGTCGCTGTGGTGGTGCCGTCGCCGGCAACGTCGGAGGTCTTGGAGGCGACCTCACGCACCATTTGCGCGCCCATATTCTCGAACTTGTCTTCGAGCTCGATCTCCTTGGCGACCGTGACGCCGTCCTTGGAGATGCGCGGGGCGCCGAAGCTCTTGTCGAGCACGACGTTGCGGCCCTTGGGACCGAGCGTCACTTTCACCGCGTTGTTGAGGATGTCGATCCCGCGCAACATCTTGTCGCGGGCTTCGACGGAGAATTTGACTTCCTTGGCAGCCATAGCTGTTGTTCTCCGAATGTGTTTGTGAGGGGGAACCGGCGCGGTTGCGTCAGGCGGCCTTCCTGCGGGCCACGCCCTCTTCGATCACGCCCATGACGTCGCTCTCCTTCATGATCAGGAGCTCTTCGCCGTCGATCTTGACCTCAGTGCCCGACCATTTGCCGAACAGCACCCGGTCGCCGACCTTCACGTCGATCGGAATGAGCTTGCCGGCCTCGTCCCGGCCGCCGGGTCCAACCGCGGTGACCTCGCCTTGAGAGGGTTTTTCCTTCGCCGTGTCGGGGATGATGATGCCGCCGGCGGTCTTCTCTTCGGCATCAATGCGCCTGACGACGATGCGGTCGTGAAGCGGACGAAACTTCATGCTGTCCTCCTAAGCTTCTGACACAATGCTGGATTTAGTTTCGGTGTGAGCGCGGCAATGGAGTTCTGCCGCTTACTTCCAGACGCGACATAGGGGTCCCATTTCGGCCCGCAAGAGGCGTCTGGAAAAAATTTAGCACTCCGAAAGTGGGAGTGCCAGGCCAAATTTTGGCAGTCCTCGATTCCAAAGTGCCAGCCGATCGGCGACGAGAGCTGGGCCTTGAGGGGGGGGGCACATCCGGTCTGTCAGCAGTTCTGCCCAATTGCTGCTAACGCCTTGATTTTAGGAACATTCTCCAATTTTTGGGCTTGTTTGTGTGGGAGGTGAACCACAGACTCGGTGTCCGAATCGGAGGGCATCCATGGCCACTCAGCAAATGGCAGCCAAAGAAGCAGCCAAAGAAATAGCCTCCGGAGACTTCCGCCGCCAGCTCGAGGGCTACGGCCTCACGACCGCGCAAATTCTCTATCGACTGCCCGATCATCCGTCGCTCCTGCAGACGTATGTCTGGCAGGACTACGACCTGTGTCCGCGGTTTCCGGTGCTCAATCGGTTTCTGGCGTTCTGGCTCGAAAAGCTCGAGGGACCGCTGTACTCGGTGGTCGTCGCGCACTCGCGCCTGATCAAGCCCGCCGAGCTGCGCGCGATCGACGGCGAATTTCGCTTGCATTGATTTCCCCCGCCGGCGCGCTGCCAGCTTAGGTCAACATGCCCACGATCGCCGCCATGAGGCAGGTCGCAAGCGTGCCTGAGAGGATGGATTTGAGGCCGAGCGAGAGCACGTCATCGCGGCGCTGCGGCGCCATGGTGGAAAGGCCGGCAATCATAATCCCGAGCGAGCCGAAATTGGCGAAGCCGCACATGGCGTAGAGCATAATTAGGCGCGAGCGCGCGTCGAGCGTCTCGGGCGGCAGCTTTGACAGCTCCACGTAAGCGATGAACTCGTTGAGCACGGTCTTGATGCCCATCAAGGCTCCCGCGGTGGCTGCCTCGCTCCACGGAATACCGATGAGCCAGCACACGGGCGCCATCACATATCCCAGCACGCGTTGGAGCGTGATCGGCGCTCCCGCCACCTCGGGCAGAATGCCGGCGATGATCGCGTTGGCGAGATGCACCAACGCGACCAGCACGATCAGCATGGCGCAGATATTGAGGAGGAGTTCGAGGCCAGCGGCGGTGCCGCGCACGATCGCGTCCATGGTGCTCGATGCGACCTTTGCGACCTCGACCGTTTCGCCGCCGGCACGCTGGACGACATCCTCCGGCACCATGATGAGGCTGATCAGGATGGCCGCGGGGGCGCCCATTACCGAGGCGATCACGAAATGCGCCGCGGCGTCGGGGATGATCGGGCCGAGTAAGGTCGCGTAGATCACCAGAACGGTACCGGCGATCCCCGCCATACCGCCGGTCATGACAATGAACAACTCGCTGCGCGTCAAACTTGCGAGATACGGGCGGATGAACAGCGGCGCCTCGACCATGCCGAGAAAGATGTTGGCCGCGGTCGAGAGTCCGACCGCACCGCCGACCTTGAGCGTGCGCTCCAGCACCCAGGAGAAGCCGCGCACGACCGGTGGCAAGATGCGCCAGTGGAAGAGGAGCGTGGTCAAGACGCTCATCACCAGCACGATGGGCAACGCCTGCAGCGCCAGCACGAACTCCGCGCCGGGCACCTTGAGCTCGAAGGGAAGCTCCCCGCCGCCGAGATAGCCGAATACGAACGACGTGCCGGCCTTGCTCGCGGCGGCGATCGCGTCGACAGCATTATTGATGGCGGCGAAGAGGCGCGTAACGGCAGGCACCTTCAGTAGGATGACCGCGGTGGCGAAGGTCACGATGAGCGCGACCGCCGCCTGCCTCCACGCCACGCCGCGCCGATCTTCGCTGATGATCCACGCAATAGCGAGCAGGGCGAAGATGCCGAACGCGGATTGAAGATTCTGCATTTGGCCCCCTCTGCCCCTTGATCCAAGCAGGTCTGCTCGCGGCCTCAGCCTCGGGGTGCGCGCACGCCCCGAGTCCCGTTGCACCGCAGCGAAAAATGCGCCACGCAATACGGGTGGTCAACGGAGGCATGAATGGCGCGTATTCGCTTCGATTTCGGCATCCTCACGCTCGACGCGGAATTGCTCGAGACCCCGACCGCGCAAGCAATCGCGGCAGCGCTGCCGATCTCGTCGTCGGCGCTAACCTGGGGCGAGGAGGTCTATTTCGAAATCCCGGTCAGGGCTCCGCGGGAGAAGGATGCGCGCGCCGTCGTCACCCCTGGCGAGGTAGCCTACTGGCCTGACGGGCACGCCATCGCGCTCGGCTTCGGCCGCACTCCGATCAGCCGCGGCAACGAAACGAGGCTTGCGAGCCCGTGCAACATCTTCGCCCGCGCGATGGGCGACGTAAAAACTCTGGCGAAGGTGCGAGCGGGGGCGAAGATCAGCGTGACGCTGGTTGGGTGACCCGCAGTCGTTGTTGACTCACCCGCGTCCGACAAACGGCATCAGATTCGCCATGACCGTCATGAATAGGACGTTGGTGTCGAGCGGAAGATTGACAATGTAGACGACAGCGCGGCCGACGTCGTCCGCGTTCATGCGCGGCTCGATCGCCATGCGGCCATCCGCCTGCATCACGCCTTGCCCCTGCACCATGCGTTCGGTCAGCGGCGTTGCTGCATTGCCGATATCGATCTGGCTGCAGGTGATGTTATAGCCCCGGCAATCCAGCGAGGTCGACTTGGTGAGCCCCGTCACGGCATGCTTGGTCGCGGTATAAGCGACCGAACGCGGGCGCGGCCCATGCGCCGAGATCGAGCCATTGTTGATGATGCGGCCGCCGCGCGGGTCCTGCGCTTTCATGATCTTGATTGCTTCCTGCGTGCACAGGAACATGCCGGTGAGATTGACATCGACCACCTGCTTCCAGGTCTCGTAAGGCAGATCCTCGAGCGGCACCGCAGGCGCGCCGATCCCGGCATTGTTGAACAGGACGTCGAGGCGGCCGAACGTATCTTTGGTCTTGGCGAATAGCGACCTGATAGCCGCCGGATCGCCCACGTCCGTGACGACGACCAGGCTTTTCGCCCCGGTCGATTTGCCTTCCTGCGCCGTTTCTTCGAGCTTGTCCTGTCGGCGCCCCGCCAGCACGGCGGCGTAGCCCTCCTTCATCAGCGCCAGCGCGACCGCCTTGCCGATCCCAGTTCCGGCGCCCGTGATGACAGCGACCTTTTGCAATTGAGCCATAGCACCCTCCGCAGATCACGCCATTATCGTCACTGCGCGTGCACCACGGCAATGTGGGGCCGCTCAGCGGACGTTCTTGTAAGGCGGGCGGGGGATTCCGGCGTGCGCCGCGCGCAGCGCCGCCGACCAGCGTTCGCGCAGGTCATGGAAATAGGGCTCGCCCGGTTCGATGCGAAAGTTGAGCTCGGCGTCGCAGGCGTCGCGCCGCGCGATCAATACGTCGATCGGAAGTCCGACGCTGAGATTGGAGCGCATGGTTGAATCGACCGAGACCAGGCCGACCTTGAGTGCATCGTAGAGATCGATGTCGTAGGTGATGGCGCGGTCGAGCACCGGCTTGCCGTATTTGTGCTCGCCGATCTGAAGATAGGGCGTGTCCTGAGTGCATTCAATGAAATTGCCGGCGGCATAGAGCATGAACAGCCGCGGCCGCTCACCCCTGATCTGCCCGCCCAAGAGGAACGAGACGTCGAATTTCACCTCAGATGCTTCAAGCGCCTCGCCCTCGACGTCGTGAAGTTGGCGGATGATGTGGCCCACGCGCTGTGCCGCCTGAAACATTGTCGGTGCGTTCATCAGCGTTTCAGTCTCGCCGGTCTCGGGATTCTCCCAGCCTTCGCGCAGGATGCTGACGACCGACTGGCTGACGGAAAGATTGCCCGCTGAGGCGATCGCCATGATGCGCTGGCCTGGTCGCGTGAAAACGTGGAGCTTGCGGAAGGTCGAAATGTTGTCGACGCCGGCATTTGTACGAGTGTCGGCGAACATCACGAGCCCGTCGCGCACCAGAATGCCGCAGCAATAGGTCATGACCCTCGACGCGCTCCTGCCTGGCGGTCCTATATACCGATGCCGGCGGCGGACCGGCAATGCTCAGCCCTGGACCTAGTGACAGACGATACTCCGTCTTGCGTCTTCTGTCGTCCGTGCTCCGCTACATCAGATATTGTTCGCTGATGGCCTCGCCGAGGCGGTTATTGTCATCGATGAACTGGCTGATGAATTCATGCAGCCCCTGCTGAAAGATCTCTTCCATGGGACTGTTTTCGAGTCGCGCGCGCACCGCGCGCGCCTGCTGCTGGGCAGGTCCCTGGCCCCCATAGGCGCGCGCGATATGATCCAAGTAGACCACGAGGTTCTCGTAGCAGCTCGCGAGCGAACGCGGCATTTCATCGCGCAGGATCAAGAGGTCGGCGATCAACCAAGGTTTTACGCTCTCGCGATAAACCCAATGGTAGGCGGTCAGCGCCGAGACCGAGCGCAGGATTGCCGACCACTGGAAGTAGTCGAGCGGGCCGCCGACCCGTTCGTGCGCCGGCAGCAGCATGTGATACTTCACGTCGAGGATGCGCGCCGTATTGTCGGCGCGCTCGATGAACACGCCGAGGCGTGAGAACCAATAGGCATCGTTGCGCAGCATGGTGCGGTAGGCGGAGCCGTCGAAGCGTAGCGAGGACTCCTGTACCCAGCGCAAGAAGCGCATGAATTCCTCGCGCGAGGTTGGCCCGTTGCCGAAGCGCCTGAGCTCGAGCCAGGTGCCGTTGATGGCGTCCCACATTTCGACCGTTAGCGCGGTGCGCACGGCACGCGCGTTGGTGCGGGCGATCTCGAAGCAATTGCGAATGGAGGAGGGATTGGCGCTGGAGAAACAGAGGAAATCGGTGACCGCCTCCTCGTTCGCTTCGGGATACGCGGCGGCAAACGCATGCGCGCAGCCGGCGGTCGCGACTGCCGATTCCCATTCATTGGACGAACCCACATAGGCGAGCGGCAGCGTCGTGAGGCGCTGCGTGACCTCGAGGATGCGGGCGAGATACTCCGCGCGTTCCACGTAACGGGCGAGCCAATAGAGATTATCGGCGGTCCGCGAGAGCATTCAACTAAGGCGCGTCATATAGGACCATAGCTCGTCGGATCGCGACGTCCGTGCCGCATCATACCCTCCCCGCTTGCAGGGAAGGGATAGGGGAGGGGGGCACGCAACACGATTGAGCCTTTTCCCGCCGCCTTCCCAGCCCTCCCGGGGGAGAGAGAACACCGAGTGCGCTCGCGATGGTTCCATTTCGCTGAAATTGGCTTTGGCCGCGCTCATCGATCCAATACCCAAGTATCCTTGGTGCCGCCGCCTTGGCTGGAATTGACCACGAGGGATCCTTTCTTCAGCGCCACGCGGGTGAGCCCGCCCGGCACGATACGAATGCGATCGCGTCCCATCAGCACGAATGGGCGCAGATCGACGTGGCGAGGCGCGACGCCTTCATCGACGCAGGTGGGGCAGGTGGATAGCGCCAGCGTCGGCTGCGCGACGAAATTTTTCGGATTGGATTTGAGCTTGACACGGAAGGCCGCGATGGTCGCCTTGTCCGCTGCCGGTCCAATCAACATGCCGTAGCCGCCCGAACCGTGCACCTCCTTGACCACGAGCTCGTCGAGGCGGTCGAGCACGTAGGCGAGATGTTCGGTCTCCCGGCAGCGCCAGGTCGGCACGTTTTTGAGGATCGGCTCCTCGCCGAGATAGAACTTCACGATCGCGGGCATGTAGCTGTAAACCGCCTTGTCGTCGGCGATCCCGGTTCCGACCGCATTTGCCAAGGTGACATTGCCCGCCTGGTAAACCGACATCAGCCCCGGCACGCCGAGCACCGAATCCGGACGGAACGCCAGCGGATCGAGAAAATCGTCGTCGATGCGGCGGTAGATGACGTCGACGCGTTTGGGTCCCTGCGTCGTGCGCATGAAGGCGAGGTCGTCCTTCACGAACAGGTCGCGGCCCTCGACCAGCTCGACGCCGAGCTTGTCGGCGAGAAACGAGTGCTCGTAGTAGGCGGAATTGTAAACGCCGGGCGTAAGCAGCACGACGGTGGGGTCGGCGCTCGCGGTCGTCGGCGCCACCGATTTGAGGGTCGCCAACAGCTCGTCCGGATAATTCTCGACCGGAGCCACCCGGTGCCGCGCGAAGAGTTCCGGAAACAGCCGCAGCATAATTTCCCGGTTCTCCAGCATGTAGGAGACGCCGGAAGGCGTGCGCGCATTGTCCTCGAGCACATAGAAGGTTTCGGCATCGACGCGAACGATGTCGATGCCTGCGATGTGAACATAAATATCGTGCGGCACCTTCTGGCCATTCATTTCCGGCCGGAACACGCGGTTCTGGAACACCAGATCTTCCGGCACGACCCCGGCCTTGAGAATCTCGCGCCGGGTGTAGATGTCGCGGATGTAATGGTTGATGGCTTTGACGCGCTGCTCGAGCCCCGCGCGCAGGATGTCCCATTCGGCGGCGGCGAGAATGCGCGGCAGCACGTCGAAGGGAATGAGGCGCTCCTGAGCGTCGGCTTCGCCGTAAACCGCAAAGGTGATGCCGATGCGCCGGAACAGGACCTCCGCCTCGCGCCGGCGATAGTCCAGCACATCCGGCGGCACATCGGAGAGCCAGCGAAACAGCTCGCCATAGGCGGGCCGCAGGCTTCCGTCATTGCCTTTCATCTCGTCGAACGCGATCACCACAGCCCCGTGCGCCCTCCACGCCAAGCCGCGCGCGGCCCGATCCTAGCTGCAAGCCGCGCGCCAACCCAAGCGGTATTCAGGCGTTGATGCGATCAGGACTTGTTTGCTTTTGCCCATGTTTTGGGCGGCGGCTGGTGAAGGAGATGCCCGCGGTTGATTAGGGCGCGATCAGCGCGATTCGTGGGAAATGTGTGCGGAAGCGGGCAGGATCGCGCGTGAGCAGTCGGTAGCCTGAGATCGCGGCATGCGCCGGCGAGGGACGCGGTCGGCTCCTGTTAGGGCGCCAACAATTTCTTGGCGCGTTCGATGACCGGCCGCGGCGTCGCGTAGAGACGCGCGACAAGCTTTTGCACCTCCTCGCCCGTCGTTGGCGCAAGGTCCGCTTGAATTTTGGCTGCCTCGGCGCGGAATTCAGCGTCCTTTATCGTCGCATCAAACGCGCGCCGCAGCATCGCGGCTTTCTCGGGGGGAAGTCCGGGCGGGGCCGCGAACGGCCGCCCCATGGCTGAAGGCCCCGCCATGAGCGCGAGCAGTTGACGGTCGTCCTCTTTGCTAACGAGATCGATGACCGCCGGCACGCCGGGAAAATCCGCGCTCGGCTCGAGCGCTGTCACAAGGAGAACGTTGATCTTCTTGTCGCGCAACCAGTCCGGCTTGGCGATCTTGAGTGCGGAGTAGCTGAACACGCACCGCCCATCCGCCTCGCCGCGTTCGATCGCCAACATCGTTTCCTGGGTGCCGACATAGCCGGTCACCAGCTTGAACTTGGTGCCGAGCACGTCATTGAGCACGACGGGCCACGTGTCGGTCTCCGAGCCTGCTCCGGTTCCGGCAACGACCATCTGCTTCTTCTTGGCGTCGTCGATCGTCTTGAACGGCGTTGCTCCCCACGCGATGCAAAGGCCGATATCCTTGGTGACGGCGCCGATCCAAGTGAAGCGGCTCATGTCATGGCCGGGATTGCGCGCGCCGATCAGCGGCTCGAGGATCGGCCCGCCGGCGAACGCGGTCATCGCCGTGCCGTCGCGCGGCGCCTGCTCGGCGAGATAGTTCGCCGCCCGGATGCCGCCGGCTCCCGGCATCACCTGCACGGTCACGGTCGGGTTGCCCGGGATGTGGCGAGCGATATGGCGGCCGACCAGTCGCGCGTAAAGATCAATGCCCCCGCCTGCCGTGCCGGCCACATAGATCGTCACCGGCCGCTCGATGACGTCCTGGGCGTTAGCTGCCAGCGTTGAAGCGACGGCGAGCGCGGTGCAGATCAAAATCGAGCGGGGAAGCCGATGCGTTGCCGCTCGCGACGTCTCCGCGCCAGCCGGGCGGGCTGCCTCATCTCGCCGCCTGGCGCGCGTCACGACGGGATCGGGATCTCGCCGACGTCCTTCGGCACCTTGTAGCCCTTCTGCACTGCCGGCCGCTTGGCAATGGCCGTGTACCACCGCTTCACGTTTGAGTATTCGTTGAGATCGATCGTCTGCCATTCGTAGCGCGACACCCATGGCCAGATGGCGATGTCGGCGATGGAATAACCGTCGGCAACGAATTCGCGATCCGCGAGCCTGCGGTCGAGCACGCCATAGAGCCGGTGCGCCTCTTTGAGAAAACGCTCCTCGGCATAGGGCGCCTTGCCCTTGTTGTACTTCACGAAGTGGTGGACCTGGCCAAACATGGGTCCGGGTCCGCCCATCTGCCACATCAGCCACTCGAGCACGCGATAGCGCGGCTCGCCCGATTTTGGCAGGAGCTTTCCCGTCTTGTCCGCCAGATAGATCATGAGGGCTGCCGATTCCATGAGGCTGATACCAGCATCGCGGTCGACAATGGCGGGGATGCGATTGTTCGGGCTGACCTTCAAGAACTCCGGCTTGAACTGTTCGTCCTTGGTGATATCGACCGGATGTACGCTGTAGGGCAGGCCCAGCTCCTCGAGCATGATGGAAGCTTTGCGGCCGTTGGGGGTGGTCCAGGTATAGAGATCGATCACGGTTTTCTTTCCTGTGTTTGCGATTTGGTGTGGCTTTACTGCGTCACATCCCGCGGGCGCACGATCGCCGCTCGTGCCCTCTCCCCGCCGGGAAAGGGCTACTCGCTTTTGCACCATGAAGGAATGGGTGAGGGGGTCGGTTCATTCTCATGACGCAGCAGGCGTCGCTCGCTTTGAGAAACACGATCTGTGCAGCCGATGCTTTAGCCGCGGTGCCCAATATCCATCACATCAACTTCCACGGGCACCTCGCGCCCGTCCCGTTGCACCGTCAGCGTCACCCGCTTTCCCACCCCGACGCGCTCGAGCTCCTGGATCAGGTCGGCTAGCCCCCGCACCGGTTTGCCGTTGATGGCGGCGATGATGTCGCCGGGCTTTCCGGTGCGCGGGTCCATGCCGTGCAAGCCGGCACGTTCGGCGGAGGAGCCCGGGGCGGTGCGGACAATGACGACACCTTGCACGCCCGCGCGCGTCGCCGCGGCTTCGCTGGCGGCAACGATGCCGATTCCGGGCGTGGGCACGGAGCCACGGCGAATGAGCTCCGGCACGACGCGATTGACGGAATCAATCGGAATGGCGAACCCGATGCCCGCGCTCGTGCCGGAGGGTGAAAGAATGGCGGTGTTGACGCCGATGGCGCGCCCCGCCGAGTCGAGCAGCGGGCCGCCGGAATTGCCCGGATTGATGGCCGCGTCGGTCTGGATCACGTTGGTGATTTCGCGGCCGCCGCTGGTGGGCAGGCGGCGCTTGAGCGCGCTGATGATGCCGGTGGTCAAGGATTGATCGAGGCCGAACGGATTGCCGATCGCGAACACCCATTGCCCGACTTTGAGATCGTCGGACGTGCCGATGGCAATCGGCGGCGGCAATGAACGGGGGTTATCCACGCGAATGACTGCCAAGTCGTAGTTGGGCGCCGTTCCGACGACTTGCGCGCGCAGGACCTGCCCGGAGGCAAACCGAACCGCGAGGCTGCTCGTGCCTTCGACCACGTGATCGTTGGTGACGATATGGCCGGCTCCATCCCAGACGAAGCCTGACCCCGATTGTGCCAGGCCGTTCTCGGCCTCCGGTGTGTCGATCGCGCCGGCGCGCCCCACCACTTGCACCACGGACTGAGATGCGTGCTCGAAGATCTCGATCGATGTGCGCTCGATCTCGGACAAGCTGCCGCGCGGTTCGACCGCGCGTGGCGTCGAGGCCGAAAACATCCAGCGATTGACGTAGGGCTGCGCGAAATAGACAGCGAGCACGACCACGAGTGCGGCAATCACAACTTTCGAGAGGCGGTCGCCCATCGCAGGCCTCCTGGATGATTCGGTGCAACAAGCCTAGGCGTCATGAAATGGTTCCCGAAGACACGGGCGGTGTCGGCCGCACTCAGCTGCCTCGCGGATCTCATCGAGCTGATATCACTAGCACGTCCGCATCGGGCGCGGATGCGAACAGCCGCTCGACGTCGGCTTTGCGTCGCGCGAGCGCCAGCCGCTGGTTGATGTAACCTTTATCGGTGATCTCGTTGGCGTCGATCGAGGGTGAATCGGGCAAGAGCAGCACGCGTGCGATTTTTTGCGATGAGCCTGGATGCGCATCATTCCACTGCGCGATCGCCTGCCGGACGTGCTCGCGCACGACAGGATGGCGCGCCAGCTCGGCGAGCGGCGCCTCGCAGGCAGTCAGCTTGCGGCTGCCGGCGACGTGGAGCCACGCCAGCATGCCGATCCGTTCTCGGTTTTCGCCGGCAATGATGGCATCTTGCAGCGCCGGGGAGGCGGCGGCGAGCGCTCCGACGCGCAGCATCCCGACCGCCACCCAGGTGCCGGTGGCAAGCTTGAAATCCTCGGCCAATCGCCCGTCGAACATGATGCCTTTTGCCGGATCGGCGGGATCAGCGAAGCGCACGGCGTCGCCCGGCTTGTAAAAACCCTCCTCGTCGAACGCTGCGCGCGTGAGGTCTCCTCGCTTCCAATAGCCGGGCATGACGTTCGGGCCGCGCACGCGCACTTCGAGCTTGTCGCCCGCGGGGACGAGCTTGAGCTCGACACCGGGGACCGGCACGCCGATCGGGCCCGCGCGCTCGATCGTAAAATGCGCGGCGGTCGCGAGCGGCGATGTCTCGGTGGCGCCCCACGACGAGGTCATCGGCACCCGCTCGCGGGTCGCACGCTTCGACACGGCTTCGAGTCGCTCCCACAGGTCCTGCGGTAGGGCCGCGCCGGCATAGAAGATCAGCCGTAGCCTGCCGAAGAACGCACTCGCCAACACGTCGTCGCGTTCGAGGAACGGCAGCAGCGCGGCATAACCCGCCGGCACGTTGAAATAGATGGTGGGCGAGACCTCGGCGAGATTGCGCATCGTCTCTTCGATCAGCCCCGGCACCGGCCTGCCGCCGTCGATGAAGAGGGTGCCGGCATGGCGAAGCACCAGATTGAAATTGTGGTTGGCGCCGAACGTGTGATTCCACGGCAGCCAGTCGAGCAGGACGAGCGGCGCCTCGTCCACGAACGGCCAGATCTGCGCGAGCTGCTGCTGGTTGGCTGTCAGCATGCCGTGGGTGTTGATGACGCCCTTGGGCAGGTCGGTCGAGCCTGAGGTAAATAGGAACTTGGCGATGGTATCGCCGCCAATGGCCGCGACGGCGTTCTCCAATGCCGGATCGGGACGGGCCCGCGCCATCGCAGCGAAGGAGGTGACGCCGTCGACGTTGGCGCCGTTGCGGCTCGCCACGAGCTCGGTCCTGCCAAGATCGAGCGCGGCGAGCGCTTTGGCGAAAGGGGAGGTGTCCGCCACATAGATGAGCCCGGGCGCGAGCAAGGCGGCGATATGCTTGAGCTTGGCATGGTCTTGGCTCTGCAGCGAATAAGCAACTGAGATCGGCGCCACCGGGACGCCGGCGGTGTGGCCGGCGAGCGTGAGCAGCGCGTGATCGATGCTGTTGGCGGAAAGAATCATCACCGGCCGCTCGGCCGAAAGCCCGCGCTCGATGAGGGCCGTCGCGAGCGCATCGACGAGCGGTCGCGCTGCCGCATAGGTCAATTTGCGCCAAGTGGCCCCGTCGCGTTCGGCTAGGAAGATGCCTGCGGGATTGCGCTCGACCGCGCCCCGGAACAGCCGCGCCAGGCTGGGATCGTACGGCGCCAGCGGCACGCTCGAGCGATAGCGCAGAACGCCATCGCTGCCGCACTCGCAAACGACGCGCGGGGGCGCATAAGCAATCGGACGCCGCGGCGCTGGTGCGGGCATGTCCTCTCCGCGCCTCCTCCTTGTGTGATCGGCAACCGGCCGTTGCCTCGGCCGTAAGGCCCCAAGCCCCGGGCGGGTGACTTGAAGGATGATAACCCACAATGGCAGGGTAGGGCGGGCCCGCTGTGTCGGGCCGTGAGCCCTCGGTCATCAGATGTCAGCCGCAGATGCACCCGCGCCCAACGAGCACGTCACCGCCGCGCTGCTGGTGATCGGCGATGAAATCCTCTCCGGCCGCACCAAGGACAAGAACATCGGCTATATCGCGGAATATCTGACCGCGCTCGGGATCGATCTGAGGGAGGTCCGCGTGGTCGGCGACGAGGAGGGGGCGATCGTCGAGGCGCTCAATGCGCTGCGCCGGCGCTACAGCTATGTCTTCACCACCGGCGGGATCGGGCCCACCCATGACGACATCACCGCCGACTGCGTGGCCAAGGCCTTTGGGGTGCCGATCGATATCGATCCGCGCGCGCTCGCCATCCTGAAGGAACGGGTGCGTGAAATGGGGGTGGAAATAAACGAGGCGCGGCTGCGCATGACGCGCATACCGCAGGGCGCCGATCTCGTGCAAAACAAGGTCTCCGGCGCGCCCGGCTTCTGGATCGGCAATGTCATCGTCATGGCCGGCGTGCCGACCATCATGCAGGCAATGCTCGACGAGGTCGCCCCCAAGCTCAAGACCGGGGTGCGCATCCTCTCGCAGACCTTGCGTGCGGACGCGCGCGAGGGCGACATCGGCACACAGCTCGGCGAGATTGCCAAGGCAAATCCCGAGGTGGCGATCGGCAGCTATCCCTTCTTCGATCCGCAGCACGGGCCCAACACCAATGTGGTGTTGCGCGCCCGCGACGCGCGAAAGCTTGCGCTTGCCGCGCGGGCGGTCGAAGACATGCTGCAGCGGGTGAGGGGTGCCCAGTCGAGCGGATGACCGCTAACGCGGTCGTGATCGCCGCCGGCACGCCATCGCGAGTAAGATTGCAACCGGGGGCATGCGGAGGCCGCGATGCCGTTTTATCCCACACGCCGCGGACTGCTTGCCGCGAGCGCGTTCGGCGCGGCCCAGCTTGTGCTCGATGATGCTTTCGCGCAGCCGCTTGCCCCGACGCCGCAATGCCACGACGGCGGTGCGCCGACCATCCGGGAGACGGAGGGGCCCTATTTCAAGCCGAGTTCGCCGCAGCGTGCCGATCTCGTCGAGCCCGGTAGCAAGGCGCGGCTGGTCGAGCTGAGTGGGCAGGTCCTCACCCGCTCCTGCGCCCCGGTGGCTCAGGCGCTCGTCGATGTGTGGCACGCCGACGAGCGCGGCGAATACGACAATGCCGGCTTCCGTTATCGCGGGCACTTGCTCACCGATGATGCGGGCCGCTACCGCTTCCGCACCATCCTGCCGGCGCTCTACACCGGCCGCACTCGCCACTACCACGTCAAGGTGCAGGCGCCGCGGCAAAGCCTGCTCACGACGCAACTCTATTTTCCGGACGAACCGATGAACCGCCGCGACGGCCTCTTTCGCCGCGAGCTCTTGATGCAAATGGCCGGGGCGGGCGACGCGCTCTCGGCACGGTTCGATTTCGTGCTCGACATGCGCTAGAACGCTCTTTTCCGTTCGCGGGGGAGAGGATGGCGCAACCGCGTCCAGAACCGCAGCCACAGCTGCAACCGCAGCAACAGAAGGCGTTTCCCGTCTCGTGGGATCAATTCCACCGCGATGCGCGGGCGCTCGCTTGGCGGCTCTCCGGCGCCGGGCCGTTCCAGGCGATCGTCTGCGTGACCCGCGGCGGCCTCGTGCCCGCGGCCATCGTTGCGCGCGAGCTCGGCATCCGGCTGATCGAGACGGTGTGCGTGGCGAGCTACAACCACATCACGCAAGGCGAGCTCAAGGTGCTCAAGGACGTGGCGAAAAGCATCGTCTCAATCGGCGGCGGACGCGGCAAGGGCGTGCTGATCGTCGATGACCTCGTCGACACCGGCAGGACCGCCAAGGTGGTGCGCGACGTCTTGCCCGAGGCGCATTTCGCGACGGTCTATGCCAAGCCCATGGGCCGGCCCATGGTCGACACTTTCATCACCGAAGTGTCGCAGGATACCTGGATCTATTTCCCCTGGGACACAGGCCTTGCCTTCCAGCCTCCGATCCAGGACGACGAAATGTAGCGGCGCGCGCGCCTGCGTTCGGCTATCATGCGCGACAGCAAATCGAGGCCGCCGGAGAAGGAGGACAAGATCATGGACGCCGTCACGCCGAAGTCGCAGAAGTCCGAGCAACATTCGCACGTCGTGCGCCCCGCCAAGATGGAATGGCAGCCGACGCGCTTTCCCGGCTGCGAGGTCAAGACGCTGTTGTTCGATCGCGACAGCGGGCTCGTCACCGCGCTGATGCGCTTTGCGCCGGGCGCGGTGCTTCCCGACCACGAGCACGTCAAGATCGAGCAGACTTATGTGCTCGAGGGCAAGCTGGTGGACAAGGAGGGCCCCGCCGCCGGGCTCGAGGTCAACGCCGGCGAATTCGTCTGGCGCGAGACCGGCAGCCGTCACGTCGCTTGGACACCCGAGGGCGGGTTGATGCTTGCCATGTTCCAGATCCCGAATAAATTCTACGAGGCCGACGGCCGCGTTACCGATGTGACCGGGCAGGATTGGGAAGCCGTCTGGGGCCGCGCGCTGAAGGTTTGAGCGGCGGCGCGCGTCCATCCCGGCGCACGGGTTGAGAGCGAACCGATCGGGCAGTCGAGATAACGCCCGCCGGCAACCGCGACACGCGCGCGCGAGCGGTGCTACAACGCCTGTGCCAGGCCGCGTGGTGGAACGGTAGACACAGCAGACTTAAAATCTGCTTCTGGGAAACCGGAGTGCCGGTTCGAGTCCGGTCGCGGCCACCATCGCATATGCCTTGCCGCACTCTCGAAAGCAGTGGCCGTCCGGCGACAGCAGCCATATCGGGACCGATCATTGCGGGCAAATGTAGCCGGTTCCGCCTGGTGCTTTGAAGCAGCCGACCGACTCAGGAAGCACTTGCTTCGGCAGCCAGAGCACGACTTTCGGAAAGAAGATTATGAACGTGATCGTGATCAGGAAAACGCAATAGATAGGTAGCGCCGCGCGCAAGGCTTGCGAAAATCTGACCCCCACGAATTTCGAAGCCATCAGCAGGACGAGCCCATACGGCGGCGTGATCAGTCCGAATGCGAGCGTGGCGATGAGCACCACGCCCATGTGCACCGGGTTGATATCCGTCGCCTGCGTCAATGCGTTCACCAGCGGCATGAAGATGATGATGGTCGGTACCGGCTCGATGAAGTCGCCGATGATGGTGAACAATAAAACCAGGAGCAGCATGGTGGCTTGCGGGTTGTTGCCGGCAAGATCGGTGATCCATTCGGCGACCATGAGTGCCCCGCGCAAATACGCGAAAAGCCAGCCGAACGCATTGGCGGCGCCGATGGTGATCAGCGGCAGCGAGAAGATCAGCCCCGCGAGGCAGAAATCCCACGGCAAAAGCTTGATATGGCCGCGGCTGAGCGCCGGGATCACCACGATGATGATCCAGACGACGGCGACGACCCCGGCTTCGGTGGGCGTGAAGAAGCCGGTCAGAATGCCGCCCAGCAGGATTACCGGGATCATCAATGGCAGCGACGCGTCCTTGAACGCGCGCGCGACCTCTCGGAATGGCGCGCGCGGCCGTGTCATGCCCGTCGGCCCGAAAAAGTAGCAGAATATCATCAGTCCGATGCCGATCATGAGCCCCGGCACCACGCCGGCCATGAACAAGCCGGCGATCGACACATTGCCGATCGCGCCATACACCACCGCCGTGATGCTCGGCGGCACCAGCGCCGCAATGGTCGAGGCTGCGGCGATGATCGCCGCGATGAAGGGAGGACTGTATCCCTCCCGCTTCATTGGCCCGCCCAATGCGCGGCTGATCACTGCAACGTCTGCAGTCGTCGAGCCCGACATCTCCGAGAAGAACATGCTGAAAACGGTGACGACCTGGGACAGCCCGCCGCGTATATGCCCCACCAGGCTCAGCGACAGGTTCGCCACGCGCTGCACCACGTTGGTCGAGCTCATCAGCTCGCCGACCAGCAAGAAGAACGGAATGGCGAGCAGCGCCTCGTTGTCCATTCCGTCGAACATTTTCTGAATGATGGCGGTGTGCGAGACGTCGGTAAAAATCGCGCCGATCAGAGTGCCGGCGAGGAGCGAGAACGCTACCGGCACACCGAGATAGCCGAAGAACAGAAACAGGAATGTCATGAGCAGAACGATCAGCGTACCGCTCATTGTCGAGCTCCCGGTGCCGGCGCGATGCCCTCGAGCTTCGCGAGATGCGGGGGCGGCTCGAGCGGCTCTGCGTGTTCGAAACCGTTGCGCAGGCCGTTGATCAGTTGCTCGATCGTAAACAGTGCGACGAGAACCCCGCAGATCGGGATTGCCGCATAAAGCGACGCAATCGGCGTCATCGAGGGCATTCGGAAGCTGGAAAAGCCGCGCAGGAAATTCAGCCAGCCAAAATAGATGAAGCACAGCGCGACGCCGAGCACGACGAGGCGCGTTGCGACCTCCACCAAAGTCCGCGCTCTGCCCACCAGCGTGTCCGCGACGGCGGTGAGATAGAGATGGTCGCTCCGCCGCGTCGCGACCGCGGTGCCGGTAAAAATTGCGTAGATGAAGAAGGTCGACGTCACCTCCTGCAGCCACAGCCAGGGACGGCCGATCTCGCGCGTGATGATGTCGAGGATGACGGTGCTGCAAAAGCCGAAGAGGAGGAGGCCGCACAGCATCATCAGCACAGTTTCGAGCTGATCGAGGGCGCGCCACTTGAGGTGACGCTGCCGCTTCAGCAGGAGTCTTTCGGCGGAAATCATGATCGTTCAGTGCAAACGATAATACCAACTGTGGTTGACGCCGACCTATCGCACGCCGTCATGGCTGGACTTGTTTCGGCCATCCACGTCTTTGAAACATCAAGAAAGTAAGACATGGATGCCCGGCACAAGGCCGGGCATGACAACGGATTGATCGACAGGGTGGGCCGGCGCGGCCGGCCTCTTGCGCGTCGGCACTCCGGATCCCCGCAGCCGGCTCAAGCGATGCCGCGGATCAAATCCTTGACCTTGGTCGCATGCGGCCCGAGCTCGGCCGACATCTTGTCCAGATACGGATCCGCGATCTTCTGGAACCCGGACTTGTCGACGTCGGCCACGATCTTGACGCCGATGGACTTCAGCTTGGTGGCGGATTCATGCTCCAGCGCGACCGCCTTGGCCGGCTGGTTCCTGTTGACCTCGTCGGCGGCCGCCTGCACCCAGCCTTTCTGCTCGGAAGAAAGGCTATTCCACAATTTGTCGCTGACCCAGGTGAAGCTGTTGTTCGCTTCATGCTCGGTCATCGAGAGCACGGGCGCAACTTCGTAGTGCTTGTTCGCGAGATAGACGTTCACGCCATTTTCAGCCACGTCGACCACGCCCGTCTGCAGCGAGGTGTAAACGCTGCCGAAGGGCATGTGCACGGTTTGCGCCCCATAAGCAGGGAACATCGTGTCTTCCGTCGGTGTGGCCTGCACGCGGACCTTGAGCCCCTTGATGTCATCGATCTTCCTGATCTCCCGTTTCGAATACATGTTGCGCAGGCCGAGCGTGGACAGCGCGATAATGCGTGCGCCCTGAACGCTGTCGGCGATCATCGTCTTGCAGGCCTCGGAAAGCCTGGGATCGGCCATCGCCTTGATCAGATGGTCTTCCGAGCGGAACAGGTAATGCAGCGACATCACGCCGGCCTGCGGCGACACGGTCGCGGCGTTCGCCGAAGAGGAGATGCAGAACTCGATATCGCCGGACTTCACGAGCTGAAGCACCTGCGGCTCTTGTCCGAGTTGCGCGCCCGGATATTGATCGATGAGCATCGAGCCCCTGCTCAGCTCTTTGAGCTTGTTTGCAAAGATGTCGCCGAGGATGCCGTATCCAGTGGGCTTGGGCTGGTCATAGGCGAAGCGATAATGCTTCGCCTCCTGCGCGCGCGCGACGCAAGGGGCTGCGATCGCCGCCGCTGCGGAGGCAACTCCGCCTAAAAGCGTGCGTCTGTTGATCATCGTGTCCTCCCAGGTGCGTCGATCGGTTTGTGTTTTGCCCAACGAAGACGGGCAAAGCCTTGTTGAGTTCGAGTTGGCAGCGGACCAACGGCACGCATAGGGGCTGCCGATCCTCTCGATCTTCACGACGTTGCGTAAAGCCTACCATCTTTCTAGCCGCGAGCAGAGCCGCTCATCTTCAATCTCCTTGCGTTTTTTCTTGTCTTGAGCCGTTGCGTCCAGCCGTGAAGACCGGCGCGCGCTTGGCGAAAAAGGCGTTGATGCCTTCTTCGATGTCCGGGCCGGTGAAGACTCGATGGCTGTCGGCAAGCGTGCGGCTGATCGCCTCCTGCGTCGTTTGCGTGAGAGAATCGCGCACGCCGGCGCGGATGAGGCTCAGCGCGAGGGCCGGTCGACTAGCCAGCATCTCGGCGAGCGCAACGGCGGCGGACAACGCGTGACCGGCCGGCGCGAGGCGGTTGACGAGGCCAATGCGATGCGCCTCGTGTGCCTCGATCAGCTCGCCAGTGTAGAGCAGCTCATAAGCCTTCGCTGCGCCAACAAGTCGTGGAAGCCGAAAAATGCCGCCGCTTCCGGGGAAGATGCCCAGCTTCACCTCGGGAAAGCCGATACGCGCAGTCTCGTCCATGATGCGGATATCGCAGGCGAGGGCGATCTCAGCTCCGCCGCCCAGCGCGATACCGTTCAATGCCGCGATGACCGGCATGGGCAGTTGCTCGAGCCCCGTAAAAGCCGCGTTCTCGCGGACAAGTTTCCGGGAAACGACATCCTCGCGCACACGGGGGAATTCGCCGATGTCGGAGCCGGCGCAGAACGCTTTGGTTCCCGCGCCTGTCACCACCACGGCGCGCACCCGCTCGTCGGCCGCAATGTCCCGGCAGGCGGAAGAAAGCTTGTCGAGGGTGACCAGGGTGGTGAGGTTGAGCGGCGGGTTGTCCAGCGTCAGCACCGCAACGCCGCGATCCTGCAAACAGTAGGAGATGAAGGCGCACTCGCCCATGATCCGATCCTCTTATTGACGCTTCGAGGCCTTGAGATGGGGCACGTAACCAGTGTCCGAGGCCGGGCCGAGAAAGCCGATCACCAGTATCGTGCCTGCGCTCGCACCGTGAACGGCCAAGACAGCGAAAACTCAGCCGTTACGCCACCGAGGAGCGAGATGAACGCGCGTCGCCTCACTCGATCACCTCGTCGGCGAGCGAGAGCACGTTGTCGGAGATGGTGACCCCGAGCGTCTTCGCCGTCTTTAAATTGATGACGAACTGGAACTTGACCGTCTCTATGACCGGCAGCTCGGCGGGCTTGGCGCCTTTGAGCACGCGTCCGGTATAGACGCCAACGAGACGATAGGCGTCGGACGCATCGATGCCGTAGCTCGCCAAGCCGCCGGCCACGGCAAACTCGCGAAATTGGTAGATCGCGGGCACGGCCTGGCGTGCCGCCAGGGCCACGAGCTTTTCGCGACGCGTATTGAAGAAAGGGTCGGCGCCCACGGCGAGCGCCTGAATGCCCTCTCGAGCGATCGTTTCGAACGCCGAGTCGATGTCGCGATCGGCGCTCGCCCGGAACACGTGAACTTGAAAATTGAGCTTGCGCGCGGCCTCCTGTACGTCGCTCAACTGGTCCGCAAATTGTGGTAAGCCGGGGTTCAGAAAAAACCCGATCCTTGTCGCCTGCGGCACCAGCTCGCGTAACAACCCGAGGCGCTTTGACTCCGCTGGGGTGGTTAAGAGAACGACCCCGGTCGCGTTTCCCCCGGGCCGGTTGTAGCTCGCCACGAGCCCCTGTTTGACCGGATCGCCGCCGCTCGCGAAGACAATCGGAATGCTCGAAGTTGCCGCTTTGGCTGCGAGCGCTGAAGGCTCGCCGCCCGTCGTTGTCAGGACGGTCAGCGGGAGACGAACGAACTCGGACGCCATCGCCGGCAGGCGATCATATTGGCCCAGCGCCCAGCGGTATTCGATCGTCACATTTTGGCCCTCGACAAAGCCGTTCTCGCCCAGTCCCCGGCGAAACGCCGACACGAGATGTGCAGTCTCATCGGGCGATCTTGCGCTGAGATACCCGATCAGCGGCATCTGTGGCTGCTGCGCGCGCGCCGCGAGCGGCCATGCCGTTGCGCCGCCGATGAGCGCGATAAACTCGCGTCGCCTCACTCAATCACCTCGTCTGTCGATTGTAGGGTGGGCAAAATCAACCGCCGCATTCTCGCCGCGTGCGCACGGCGCGAGCACCATTTTGCCCACGTCGATAACCCGAGCAGCGCGCCCTTGCTCACCCTACAGCTATTCACTCGATCACCTCGTCGGCAATGGCGAGCAGTTTGTCCGGTACCGTCAAGCCGAGCGCTTTCGCGGTCTTCAGATTGATTGCCATTTCGAACCTGACCGACTGTACGACCGGCAGATCAGACGGCTTTTCGCCCTTGAGTATTCGGCCTGTATAGACGCCGATCTGACGGAACGCAGCTTTGATGTCGGTTCCGTAGCTCACGAGCCCGCCATCTTCGGCATAGAGGCTGCTCGTATAGATTGCAGGCAAGCGATGAATGGCGGCGAGGGCGACAAGCCGCTCGCGTCCGTTGGTGAACAGCGCGTCGGGGACGATCAGGAGAGCTCCGACCCGCCGCGCAACAAGAGCTGCAAAGGCGGCGTCGAACTCCTGCTCGGCAGTGGTATGAACGATGTAGACCTGCCGGCCGAGCGACTGCGCTGCCTTCTCAACCTCACTCGTATCGGAGGGTGAATTGGGATTGTTTGGATTGACGAGTGCGCCAATCACCATCGCGCTCGGCACAAGTTCCCGTAATAGCTCGAGCTGTTTTGCCACGAGCACATTCGCGAGGAAGCTTACGCCTGTGACATTGCCGCCGGGCCTGTTCATGCTCGAGACGAGGCCGACCTTCACAGGGTCGGCACCGA
>DATNNX010000289.1:0-18773 GCA_035601615.1 Xanthobacteraceae bacterium | reverse complement strand
CCGTTCTGTCGGCTGCTGCACTTCGAGCGCGCCTTCGACCGCCCACCCCGCCGGCCTCAGCCGCGCCTGCTCATCGTCGCGCCCATGTCGGGGCACTACCCGACCCTCTTGCGCGGCACGGTGGAGGCCTTTTTGCCAAATCACGACGTCTACCTCACCGAATGGGTGGACGCGCGGATGGTCCCGGTATCGCAAGGTGCGTTCGATCTCGACGACTACATCGATTACCTGATCTCGATCCTGCATTTGCTCGCCGGCGACGTACACGTGCTTGCGGTATGCCAGCCTTCGGTCCCAGTCCTCGCGGCGGTCGCCTGTATGGAGGCTGACGACGACCCTTACGTCCCCCATTCCATGGTGCTGATGGGCGGTCCTATCGATACCCGCGTCAATCCGACGGTGGTGAACATCCATGCGGAACGGCGCGGCGCCGACTGGTTCCGCCGCAACGTCATCACCAAGGTGCCGTTTCCAAACCCCGGGTTCATGCGCGATGTTTATCCGGGGTTTCTGCAGCTGCACGGCTTCGTGAGCATGAATCTCGATCGCCACATCGAGGCGCATCGCAACCTCTTCCTTCATCTCGTACAGGGCGACGGTGACTCCGCGCAGAAACATCGCGAGTTCTACGATGAATATCTCGCGGTCATGGATCTCGCGGCCGAGTTCTATCTGCAGACGGTCGACACGGTATTCGTGCGTCATGCCTTGCCAAAGGGCGAGATGACCCATCGCGGCATTCGCGTCGATCCGACGAAGATCCGTCGCGTCGCCTTGCTCACGGTGGAAGGCGAGAATGACGATATTTCCGGCGTCGGTCAGACCGAGGCGGCGCACCGGCTGTGCGTCAACATCCCGCCGGAGCGCAAGGCGCACTGGCTGCAGCCGGCGGTCGGTCACTACGGCGTCTTCAATGGCTCGCGGTTTCGGTCTGAGATTGCCCCCCGTGTCGCGGATTTCGTGCTGTCGAACGATGCAGCAGTCGCCCGGGGCGCCAGTCGGCGCATGCCGAGCAAAATCGCCGTGGCAGGCTTACGAACCACGTCGGCGCCGGCCATGGCCAGCGCGGCCAACGAATAGAAGCCGCGAAAAGGGGCGCTGGCCGGCCAGGCCAACGGCGCGCCTTATGCTTCCAGGGCCGCGTCCTGCCGAGCTTTGCGCGTGATTCGTCACGCGGAGCATCGTGGCCATGGCTGCTAAACCATTGAACCAATAGTCGATTTTTCCCGGGCCCCAGGAGCACCAAACCGAGTCGCTGCGCGGCGGTGAATTTAGGCCGTGTCGGCGAATTATGAAAGCGTATTCAATTCTTGAAGCCCACGAGATATAGAGGCTTATTCTTCAAAGTCCCCCATTCCTGGGGCAAGAGGCTTTATTTGTTCGCCGTGCGCTGTGGCCTCTTGCCCGTATGGCAGTATTTCGCCGGGGTTGCTCCAGGGTGGGTCCAATGCCGCTTCGCGCGTTGCTCTATCGCCGTCCGAGCGAGCCCTCGGCGGTCCAAGTCGTATTCGATCAAGCGATCTATCCCGTGCGCCTGCGCCGTCATCGCCAGGCGCGGCGCTACACGTTGCGTATCGATGCCGCCTCACGCGAGGTGATCCTCACCATGCCGCCGCGGGGCAGCCTCAAGGAGGCGAAGGAGTTCGCGCAAAAGCACGGCGGGTGGATCGCCGCGCGCCTCAAGCGGCTGCCGGAGGCGGCGCCTTTCGCGCACGGGCTTGAAGTGCCGCTACGCGGTGAGCCGCATCGCATCGTCAACCGCCGTGGCGCGCGCGGCACAGCATGGACCGAGATCGACGAGAGCGGCAAGCGCATGCTCTGCGTCGCCGGCGAACCACCGCATGTCGAGCGCCGCGTCAGCGACTTTTTGAAGCGCGAGGCGCAGCGCGATCTGGGGGCAGCAAGTCGTCATTATGCGGCCAAACTCGGTCTTCCGATCAAGCGGATCTGCGTACGTGATCAATCCAGCCGGTGGGGCTCGTGCTCCAATACGGGCGTATTGTCGTTCTCCTGGCGCCTCATTCTCGCGCCGTCCTTCGTGCTCGACTACCTTGCCGCGCACGAGGTGTGCCATCTCGTGGAGCTCAACCATTCGCTGCGGTTCTGGCGCTTGGTGAAGCGGCTGTATCCGGAAGTCCAGCGGGCCAAGGCTTGGCTCGACGTGCACGGCACCGATCTGCACCGTTATGGCCTAGCCGTGCGCCGCGCCGTGACCGACAGTTGAAATTCTCGTTTGGCCTTCTCGCACCGAGGCTTGCTTTCGCCGGGCTCCTCCGGCGAACCGATTCGGTTCGTTGCAGCGGCCTCGGCGCAGATAGTTCTCCGCCGCACCGCAGTCAGAGCCTGATTTCCTTGACCGTCCTTGCACGCGCGTTGCAAGCTTCGATGAGGAAACCGAGGTCGGTGCCGGTCGATACGTAACGCGCGCCCATTTTCACGAACTCGGCCGCGAGATCGGGACGCGTGGCAAGCCCCCCGACGCCGCAGTGCTTGTTGCGCTTGCGGCAGGCGGCGATGGTCTGTGCATAGACCTCACGCACCCGCGGGTGGTCGTATTCGCCGGGAATGCCCAAGTCCCCCAAGAGGTCATTGAGACCGATGAGCACCATGTCGATCCCATCGACTGCGATGATCTGCTCGGCCTGCGCGAGCGCCGCCGCGCTCTCGAACTGTACCACGACCATGGTGGCGTCGTTGAGCGCGGCATAGGCTTCCGCCACCGGGAACGAGCGGAAATGAAGATGCGGCAACCCGCCGGCGTTCGATCGCTCGCCGAGCGGAGGGAATTTGGCAGCCTTGACGACGGCTCTTGCGTCCTCCGCCGAGCGGATATGCGGCGCGATCACGCCGAGTGCGCCCCCGTCGAGCACCCGGGAAATGTAATCCGGCGTGTTGGCGGGAACGCGCACGAACGGCGTGATCCCTGCCTCAAGCGCGGCCATGCAGATCTGCCCGCAAGTCTCGAGCGAGAAGCTCGAATGTTCGAGGTCGACATAGAGCGTATCGAAGCCCGCGGTGTTCGCGATGCGCGCGATCTCGACGGTGCGCACGAGCCGCACCGTCATGGACGCGACCACCTCACCGCGAGCGAGCTTCTCTTTGACGGTGTTGCGCAGAATATCGCGGATCGCCATGGCGGGCCCTCCCTCTTTGCCGGTGTTGGCCTTGGCCATGTGCCGGCGTTATGCTGCCGGAATCAGGTCCCATAGCGGAAAGCGCCGGAAACTATCCATGAATTATACGACCGAGTTCAAGTCGATCCGCGCAGAGGTTTCACCCGAGGAGTGGCAAGCGCGCGTCGATCTCGCCGCCTGCTATCGAAAAGTCGACAAGTACGCCATGACCGACTTGATTTACAACCACATCACCGCGCGCATCCCGGGCAGCAAGGACCATCTGCTGATTAATCTTTACGGCATGCTCTACAAGGAGATCACGGCATCGGGTCTCGCCAAAATCGATGTCCAGGGCGAGATCATTTGGAAACCGGATACCGACTACGGCATAAACAAGTCGGGGTACGTGATCCACGGTGCGATCCACAAGGCGCGCCGGGATGTCGCCTGCGTGCTGCACACCCATACCCGCGCCGGCATCGCGGTGTCGGCGATGAAATGCGGCCTGCTGCCGCTATCTCAGACCGCGATCCGGTTCGTCGGCCATATCGGCTATCACGACTACGAGGGGCCGGCGGTGGAGCTCGACGAACGCGAGCGCATCGTCGAGGATCTCGGGCCGCACGATGCGCTCATTATGCGCAACCACGGCCTCCTCACTTGCGGGGCGACCATCCAGCAGGCCTTCAACACCATGTATCAGCTCGAATTGTCGTGCCGCTCGCAGGTCGACGCCATGGCCGCGCGCACCGAGCTCGTCATGCCCGGCGAAAACGTACTCGCGCATACCGCGCATCTCTATCAGCCCGGCACGCGCCGTCCCTACGGCGTGCTGGAATGGCCGGCGATGCTGCGTCTGCTCGACGCGGAAGGCCCTCATTCGGGCTATCCGCCGTATTGGCATTGAGATCGGCCTTGGCAATTCCGCTCGTTATCGCAGCCGCGATGATCGTACTGCTCGGCAGCGTGCCGGCCTCGGCCGGTTCGCCCGGCCGCTATGATGACTACCGGCTCGGCGTTTATCTCCCCTACCTCAACGCGCCCGGTGCAGACGAGGACATCACCGCGTTACCTCGATTGCGCCTCTCGTTTGGCGGACGCAGCTACGGCGCCGTCATGGATACCGGTTCTACCGGTGTTGTGGTCTCGGCGGACAAGATCCCGAACATCGACGGCCTAGAATCGCTGGGAGCGGGCGAACTCACCTATTCCAGCTCTGGCCGCATCATGATTGGTCGATGGGTCGTCACCCCAGTAACCATCACCGGCCATGACGGAACGCGGGTTACCACCGCGCCCATTGCGGTCCTCGCCGTCACGCGGGTCGCGTGCACGCCGCGCGCGCGGCGCTGCACCCCAAACGCGGCGCCGCGCCGGATTTCGATGATGGGGATAGGTTTCGGCCGCCGGGGCGACCAGGCGGCGCAAAGCGGGCCCGGAAAGAATCCATTCCTGAACATCGCCAATGCTCCCGACGGTGAGCGCATCCGGCGCGGCTATATCGTGACCCGGCGCGGGGTGCACGTCGGCTTGACCGCGGACAACACGCGCGGCGATTTCTCCTACGTCAAGCTTGCCCCTGCGCCAGACGGTCGGGGCTGGGCCGCGCCGCCCGCTTGTATCTCGGTCAATGGCGCAACGCCTGCCGCTTGCGGCAGCCTCCTGATGGATACCGGCGTGACCGCCATGTATCTGACGGTGCCGCAGAGTCGGGCTCCGGCCGACACCCGCACCGTCAATGGCGTCGGGCCGACACTGGTGACGGGCACGAAGCTCACGATCTCGATTCCCGCCGAGGAGTCGCCCCAGGCGCTCTACAGCTTCACGGTCGGCGACGACCTCAACCCACTCGCTCCGAGAAAGCTCAATCTGGTTGACCGCAGCCGACCGCCGTTCGTGAACACCAGCGTGAGCTTCCTCAACGGCTTCGACTATCTCTACGACGCCGATGGCGGTTTCGTGGGTTTGCGTTGGAGCGGCCACGTCCCGCCGGCATTGGGCAAAGTCGCGCCGACGCGCTGACGCAGCTTGATGAGGCACGGCCGTGTCAGTACCGGTAGTCCTCGATCTTGAGCAGCGGAAACGCGCTCAAAACGTGCGGAGGGTTCGCCGGCGGCGCGGCGTGCAGATAAGTGCGGTCGAGCGCGGCGAAATTGTTGACCCCGAGCAGGCCGAGACAGCGCTGCACCTCGTCCTCTAAGAGCTCCAGAAGCCGCACCACGCCGGCCTCGCCGCCCGCGGCGAGCGCAAAACACTGCATGCGGCCGATGCCGACCAGGTCGGCGCCCGCCGCGATTGCCTTCACGATATCGCTGCCGCGGCAGATCGATCCATCGATGATGATTTTGGCGCGGCCGGCAACGGCGTCCACCACTTCCGGCAGCACATCCATCGAGCCGCGGCCATGATCGAGCTGGCGGCCGCCATGGTTTGAGACATAAATCCACTCGACCCCGTGATCGAGCGCGATGGCGGCGTCCTCGGCAGTGGCGATCCCCTTGATCGCCAGCGGAATCTGGAACCGCGATTTGATGCGGTTGGCCGTGCGCCAATCGAGCGCGGCTTGGAAGGCACGGCCTTGCACCCGCCGCCGTCCGGCGGTCACGAAGCGTTTGGCGATATCGCGCTCGCGCCGGCTGTAATGGGCGGTATCGACGGTGAGGCAGAACGCGCCATAACGGTGTGCAATGGCGCGCTCGACGTGATCGTCAACCCAAGCCTCGTCACCGCGCACGTACAGCTGATAAAGGCGCAGCGCGTTGGGCGCTGCCGCCGCCAGCTGCTCGAGCCCGGGATCACAGACGGAGCTGAGCATATGCGCGGCCCCGAATTTATCGACCGCGCGCACCACCGATTCGGCGCCGGCGGCATGAAAGCTTTCCAGGGAGCCGACCGGCGCCAGCACCACCGGGAGGCGAAGTCTGCGCCCGAATTGGCTGACCGAAGCGTCGACCTTGCTGACGTCGCGCAGCACGCGCGGCCGGAACGCGATCGCATCCAGCGCCATGCGGTTGCGCCGCAGCGTGGTCTCCGATTCGACCCCGCCGACGATATAGTCCCAGTCGTTCTGGTTGAGGTTCTGTCGCGCCTTGGCAACGAGCTCGTGCAAATTGAGGAACTCGCTCGGAGCGGTCGTGATGTCGTGCACCGACGCTTGCGGGGGGGTACGTTCTTGCATGAAAGACCAGATCGGGGAGAGGACGAGGCGTTCATGATGCTCATCCTCGCGATCCGTCGTCAACCAGTCATGGAGTTGCTAGGCTTACCCCGATGAGGGAGCGATGACGACCGATCCGACAGCACAGGCCGCCCCGGTGCGCATCGCCGTGATGGGGGGCGACGGCATCGGGCCGGAGATCACGGCCGCGACGATGGCGGTTCTGCGCACCGTCGACCGCGCGTTCAAGCTCGGCCTTTCTTTCGCGCCGGTGTCGATCGGCATGGCCGCGCTGCACGCGCAGGGCACCACGTTCCCGCAGGCGGCGCTCGAGGCCGCCAAAGCGGCGGACGGCGTGATCCTCGGCCCCGTTTCGCACAATGACTATCCGCCCGCGGCGGAGGTGCTGCCGTCACGTAGGCTCTTTGCCGAGACTGCGCGTCAGGAGCCGGCCGAGCCTGTCAGAAAACATCCGTGCGTCCGCGGGGCGCTCGCCGTCGAGCACGCGCGCTTCATCGAGTAAGAGGTGCGCCGCATCCTGCTTGAAAGCCAAATCGTCATCGCCCAGCGAGGCGAGGGCGACGACGATCGCGTGGCGCGGGTTGATTTCCAATATCGGCTTGGCGGTGACCTTGAGACGTCCCGCACCGGCCAGTAGCTTCTCCAATTGGCGGTCAAGCCCCGTTTCCGGCGCTACCAGACAGACTGGGCTTTCCGTCAAACGGTCCGACGCGCGGACGTCCGACACTGCCTCGCCCAGCGTGTCCTTGACGAAAGCAAGAAAATTCATGACCGCCTGATCGGTCTGCGGGGGCGGCTGGTCCTTGGCATCGGTGGGCGGGATAAGCGCCAAATCTGCCGCCCCTTGCGTCACCGATTTGAACGGCTTGCCGTCGAAGGAGGCGCCCGAAGTGACCCAGAAGCTGTCGATCGGGTCAGCCAGAAGGAGAACCTCGGCGCCACGGGCGCGGAAGCCTTCGAGGTGGGGCGAGGCTTCGAGGCGAGCGATGTCGTCACCCGCTACATAGTAGATGGCGGTTTGGTTGTCTTTGAGCGAAGCGACGTATTCTTTCAGACTACGCCATGCGCCTACCGAGGCGGTGGTCTTGAAGCGCGAGAGTGCGAGCAACGTGTCGCGACGCTCGACATCCTCGTAGATTCCTTCCTTCAGCAGGGCACCGAAATTGTCCCAAATCTTGGCATAAGTCGCAGGCTCCTTGTCTGCGAGCTTCTCGAGCTCGCTGAGCATGCGGCTCGTCACCGCTTTCCTGATTGCAGTCAGGATGGGACTTTCCTGGATCATCTCGCGCGAGAGGTTGAGCGGCAAGTCGGCCGAGTCGACGAGCCCGCGGACAAAACGCAGATAGCGCGGCAAGATCTCCGCTTCGTCCGTAATGAAGACCCGTTTCACATAAAGCTTGATGCGGCCTTTGCGGTCCAAATCGAACAGATCGAACGGGCGCGAGCCGGGAACGAAAGCGAGCACCGTATATTCATGCCGCCCCTCGGCCCGGAAATGGACGGTCAGGTCCGGCTCGTCGAGGTGGCCCGTGAGACTGCGGTAGAAGTCGGTGTAATCGGCCGTCGAAATCTCGGATTTGGCTTTGGCCCAAAGGGCTGCCCCGTCGACGAGCTCGAACGGCTTCTCGCCGGGCTTCTCCACGATGGCGATCGGGACCGGTACGTGCCCCGATTGAGCCCTAACCATACGCTCCAGCCTGAAGCGCTCCAGGTAATCTTTCGCCTCTTCCGCCACATGAACGACCACACGGGTGCCTCGGCGCGGCGCGCTCTCGAGTGCCACCGGCGAAACTGAAAACGTGCCTTTCCCGTCGGAAGACCACTGCCGGGCCTCCTCGGCCCCGGCGCGGCGGGAGAACACGTCGACGCGGTCGGCAACCATGAACGCCGAATAGAAGCCGACGCCGAATTGTCCAATCAAGGTCGCGCCTTCACCCCCCTGGGCTGCCTCTATGCGATCCATGAACGCCTTGGTTCCCGAATGCGCAATGGTGCCGAGCCCCTGCACCAGCTCGTCGCGGCTCATGCCGATGCCGTTGTCTTCGACAGTGAGGCATTTCTTCTCGGCCTCGATCGAAAGCGTGATGCGCAGCGCCGGATCGTCTCCCAGCAGTTCGGGACGTGCGATGGCCTCATACCGCAGCTTCTCGCAGGCATCGGCAGCGTTGGAAATCAGTTCGCGGAGAAAAACCTCCTTGTCCGAATAGACGGAATGGACGATCAAGTGCAGGAGTCTCGCGACATCGGCGTCGAAAGCGCGGCTTTCCTGACGGTTCTCATCAACTACGGTCATGGCAGGCAATTCCCCTCCAGTATCGGACAATGACGGCGGAACGGAGCGGGTTGGCTCACCCGCGTCCGCCGGTCCCGAGCGCACCGAATAGGTACTCGGCGTTCGACGAATTGGTTTGAAGGCCGGAATTTTCAAGAGCGAACAGACATAGAACCGTCCGGCTTGCACAGCTTGCCGAGCAAGACCTGCGCCTCGCCTCTAGCCCTTGGTGGCGCCGGCGGTAAGTCCGGCGATGTAATAGTCCATCAGGAAGGCGTAGATGATCAGCGGCGGGGCGGCGCCGAGGAGCGCGCCGGTCATGATCTGGCCCCAGTTGAACACGTCGCCCTTGATCAGCGTGGTAACGATGCCGACCGGCAGCACCAGCTGGTCGGCCGAGGTGGTGAAGGCGAGCGGATAGAGAAACTGCGCCCACGAGACCGTGAAGGCGAAGATGGTCGCAGCAATGAGGCCGGGCAGCGCAACCGGTATGAACACCCGGGTGAGGATCTGCCGGTAGTTGGCGCCGTCCATCACGGCCGCCTCGTCGAGTTCCTTGGGGATCGAGGCGAAGTATCCGATCATGATCCAGGTGCAGAACGGCACCGTCAGCGTCGGATAGAGCAGCAGCAGCACCCACCAGCGATTGATCAGCTGGATATCGGTGTACTCGTTGATCAGCGCAAACATCTTGAACAGCGGGATGAACAGCAGTGTTTCCGGGATCAGGTAAGTGAGGAAGACCCCGGTCGCGAGCATGGCTGAGCCCCAGAAGCGCATGCGCGACAGCGCAAACGCGGCGGGCACGCTGATCAGCATGGTAACCCCCACGACGATCACCGAGACCAGCGCCGAGTTGCGGAAGAAGGTCAGGTACTGCGACGAGCCCAACAGCTCGATGTAATTAGAGAGCGTGGGATGATAGACCCACCACGGGTTGGTCGCAGCCGAAATCTCCGCGCTGGTCTTGAGCGACGTGATCAGCATGTAAAGCGGCGGCATCAAAAAGAAGATCGCAAACAGAGTGAGGAAAAAATACGACCACCGCAGCGCCCAGCGCCGGTCGCGGCTGATGCTGCCGTATTTGCGCTCCCGCGCGGGGCTTGCCGCGGTCGTAAGCAATGCCGCGGTCATGACATTTCGCTCGCGCGGCGATGGATGTTGCGCAGGATGAACACCGCTGCCACCGCCAGGATCGGCACCATGAACAGCGAGACGCTGGCGCCGAGCGGAATGTCATTGCCCTGGATGCCGATCCAGAACGCCCATGTGGCGAACACATGCGTACGATCGATCGGCCCGCCTGCGGTCAGGATGCGTACGATGTCGAAATTGGCGAAGGTCACGATCAGGGAGAACAGCGCGGTGATCGCCATGATGTTGCGCATCATCGGCAGCGTCACGTACCACATGCGCTGCCACCAGTTGGCGCCGTCGATCATCGCCGCCTCGTAGAGCTGCTCGGGAACCGATTTCAGCGCTGCCAGATACATGATCATGAAGAACGGCGCGCCGATCCACACATTGACCAGAATGACGCAAAAGCGCGCCCAATAGGCGTCGCCGGTCCAGGAAATGGGGTCGATGCTGAACTTGTCGAGGATCCAGTTGAACGCGCTGTAGGAAGGATCGAACAGCCACAGCCAGGCGAGACAGCTCATCGCCGGCGGGATCACCCACGGCACCAGCAGCATGCCACGCCACTTGCGCTGGCCGCGGCTCGGAATGTTGTGCACGAAATGCGCGACGATGAAGCCGATGAGCGCCTTGAAGATGACGGCGGTGATGGCGAAGATGCAGGATTGCCGCACCACCATCCAGAACGTCTCGCGCTTGAACAAGAACAGGAAATTTGAGAACCCGACGAAGCGCTCCATCGACTTGTTCAAGGTGGCGAGATGGATGGAGTAGAGGGCAGGGTAGAGGACGAGGAGCGCGACCAGCGCGATCAGCGGAAGCGTCATCAGGAACGCGATGGTCGATTTGCGCTCCATCGCCTTGCGCAAAGTCGAGCGCCGGCTTCTGCCGCCGGCCGTCGAAAGCGCCTCTAGCGCTGCGTCGACCATACCTACCCTCTCGAGGGGGCGCCGCGCCGCGCGATCGGTCGCATCGCTCTCACGCTACGCATCCGACGCGGGCGCGGCAGCTTCAGGTCCGCATGAAGCCTTCGACCTCGGTTTCCGCCCAGGCGAGCGTCTGTTCGAGCGGCTCGCCCTGCATGAAGCGCACCACCATCTTGGTGGGGATCGCCTGGGTATAAATCTGCACGGCGATCTTCGGCGGCGCGGGCTGCGCCGCAACTGAGAGAATCTGGTGATTGTGGGGATTGGGATAGTGGTAAAGCGTGCCCTTCGGCGGTCCCTCCTCGGCCCAGATCTTGAACGTCGTGAACTTCTCGAACGCCGGCAGGTCGTAACCACCGCTCGCCTCCACCATCTTCTCGACCGCCGACTGCTGCGAGAGCTAGACGGGCAGGCTCTTGGCCGCGGACTTGTTCCGGCCGAAGTTCCAGATGCCGTAGAAATAGGGCAGGAAGGGCGCATAGCGCCCCTTGGGGCCTGCCGGCATGCCGTGCGTCCACAATTGCTCGGCGATCTGCGGCGCATCGCGCTTGGCGACCGCCCAGGCGCTCGGCGGGTTCATGATTAGCGCGCCCTTGCCGGCGATGAGATACTTGTTGTTGGAGGCGTTGTCCCAGGCCGGCGCGTCCCGCGGCAGCCATTGCGCGAGCTTCTTGTAATATTCGAGCGCTTGGCGCACCGCATCGGTCTTGACCGCGACATTGCCCTTGGCATCGACCAGATTGGCGCCGAAGGATTGGAAGATCGCACCTGCGGTGTCGACATTATCCTCCGTCACGCCGAGCCCAATGCCGAAGGGGTAGCCGCCCTTGTAGCAAGCCTCGGCGGCCATGAGCATTGCGTCGAGCGTCCAGGCATCGGCCTTGGCCGGGCTGCCCGCCGGGTACATCGCCTGCACGTCGATGCCCGCATATTTCTTCATCAGGTCGATGCGCGAGCACGGCCCCTTGATTTGGCTTCCCACCGCGGCGGGCACCGCGACCCACCGGCCGGTGGATTTGGCCAAATACTCGACCGTCGGATTGACCGCGCCGTTCTGTTTGATCAGCTCGGTCATGATGTCGTCGACCGGCTCCAGCCGGTTGGCGTGATCGGCCGGTTGCCAACTCGGAAATTGGAAGATGTCATGGCCGGAGCGGGCCTGCGCCTCGGCGGCGATGGTCAGCAGGTTCTTGTTGCCTTGCGAGGTGATGTAGTCGATCGCGAGATCGACCTTCTCCTTGGCGGCCCACTCCTCGCACAGTTTCTGGGACGCCGTGTTGGCGCCGGGCACCCAGTGGTCCCAGAATCCGACCGAGAGTTTGCCGGCCGCGTGAGCGCCGCGCACGTATGGCATCGCGATGACCGATGCCGCGGCGGTCGCCAGAAGCCGCCGACGCGTCAGTTTGCTCTTGAGCATGAGGTCCTCCCAAGGGTTTCCACGCGGGGGTCGCCGAATTCTGTCCGCCGCCGTGACGCTGGCGGAGCGTTCGGATTCGCGCCGTCCTGTAGGAGGAAGCTTAGATCAAATTCGTTGCGGCGTCAGCGCAATTTGCAAGTTACGCGACCGCGGCATTATGCGCCACCGTTGAGAGCGGGACGCAGCGGCGGTCGAGCCGCAGCGTCAGGCAGAACGCCGAGCCGCCGCTGCGCAGGAACGAGGAGAGCGGCGTGGTCACGACCTCGTAGCCGCGCTCTGTGAGATTGGCGCGCAGACGCCGCCCGCAGTCCGACGTGAGGAGGGTGTTCCCCAGCGCGACCGCATTGGCGGCGAGTCGGCAGGCATCCTCCATGGCTAGTTCGATGCGGTCATGAGGGGCCACCCGCTCGCAGAACGCCGCCCTTCCAGCCGCGCTGAAGGCGCGCGGCAGATACATCACCTCGCCGCCGGGCAACGGCGCAAGGGCGGTGTCCATGTGGTAGAAGCGCGGATCGGCGAGCTCGAGCGTGACGACGTCCTGGTTGAACATGTGCTCGACTGCGCCTGCGGCGCTGGCGTCGGAGCGCGGACCATAGCCCATCCAGAACAGCTTGCGCCGTGCGTCCCAAACGCAGTCGCCCGCGCCTTCGAGCACGAGCTCCTTGGGCAGCTTGCGCACGACGTCGATGAGGCCGCGCGCCTGCAATGCACGAAACGCCGCTTCAAAGTGTCCTTCCTCCCGCTGCCGCTCCGGATGACGGAACCGCGCCAACAGCGCCTTGCGGTCGAGCACGACGGCGGCATTCGCGGTGAAGACGAGATCGGGCAGGCCGGGCACCGGGGGGATCACCTCGACCGCCGCGCCAAGCTTGACGAGCTTGCGGTAGAGCGCGCCCCATTCGCGTTCCGCCGCGGCGTGCGCGCCGGCATCACGGGCCCAGCGCTTCGGATCCATCCACGGATTGATCGTGTAGCTGACCGCGAAGTGCTCCGGTCGGCACATGAGGAAACGCCCGGTGCAATCGTTGACTGACGTTATTTGCATCTTCCCCTCCTCAAGCTGACGTGTTGCCCCTCTGCAAATTTCAGGCCACCTGCACACGTCGGCGCGTGCTACCGACCTCGTGCAGGACCTCCTCGAAGCGGTCGAGCGCCCAATCGAGATCCGCGCGCGCGATGACGAGGGGTGGGGCGAGCCGCACGACCGTCTGGTGCGTCTCCTTCGACAACACGCCCTTTTCCAGCAGACGCTCGCAGGCCTCGCGCGCGCTCGTGATGGCAGGATTGATTTCGGCGCCGGCCCAGAGGCCGCGGCCGCGCACCTCCTTGAGCGCCGGGCTCGCGATCGCGTGCAGTCGCTCGAGCATGTGGGCGCCGAGCACGCGGCTCTTCTCCACCAGGCCTTCCTCACGGATCACATGGAGTGCCTCGAGCCCCACTGCCGCTGCAAGCGGATTTCCGCCGAAAGTGGAACCGTGCGAGCCGGGGGTGAATACGTCCATGACCTCGCGCCGCGCCACGAACGCAGACACCGGCAGCACGCCGCCGCCGAGCGCCTTGCCCAGGATCACTCCATCCGGACGGATGCCCTCATGCTGGAAGGCAAACCAAGCGCCGGTGCGGCCCAGCCCGGACTGCACCTCGTCGAGGATGAGCAGCACGCAGTGCGCGTCGCAGATCCGGCGCAGCCCCGCGATGAAGCCCGCCGGCGGCACGACGACGCCGGCCTCGCCTTGGATGGGCTCGACCAGCACGGCAACGGTACAGGACGTGATTGCGCGCTCGACCGCAGCGGTGTCGCCGAACGGAACCGCGCGAAAGCCCGGCGTGAACGGTCCGAATCCCTCGCGATAGTCGGGCTCGGTCGAAAACGAGATGATGCTCGTGGTGCGGCCGTGGAAATTACCGTTGGCGACGATGATTTCGGCAGTGTCGCGCGCAATTCCCTTGACGCGATAGCCCCAGCGACGCGCGGCTTTGATCGCGGTCTCGACCGCTTCGGCGCCGGTGTTCATCGGCAGCGCGGCGTCGAGGCCGGTGAGCCTGCACAGCTCCTCGAGAAAGGGGCCGAGGCGGTCATTGTAGTAAGCGCGCGAGGGCACCGCGAGACGGCCCGCCTGCGCCGCTAGCGCGGCGAGGATACGCGGATGAGCGTGGCCGTGGCTCGCCGCCGAATAGGCGCTCATCATGTCGGTGTAGCGCCGGCCGTCCGTGTCCCACAGATGCGCGCCTTGGCCGCGCGTCAGCACGACGGGAAGCGGCGCATAGTTGTTCGCGCTATAGCGGCTCTCCAGCTTGATCGCGTTCATGGCACGTCTCCGCATTGCTGCGGCCGAATCACCGCTCGCATTGCAGGTTGCATTTATGTCGCGGCTGCGGCTCGTGCGGCGGAAATGAAGGTATGCAGCGGCCAGTTCGGCGCTCGGCGCGGCCTGCCGCAGCCGAAACCGCGGTTGCTCAACGTTTGGTCAACTGCTGTGCGAGCAGCGATTCGGGGTAGCCGCCAAAGCGGCGGACGGCGCGCAAAGCGACGTGGCTGACGATGCGGGCGACACCGAGATTTTCGTCGTCGATGAGCGCGTTGGTGAGCTCTTCGTAGACCGCCAGATCCGCGCAAACGAAGCGGGCCACGTAATCGACGGTTCCGCTCACCTCCCAGCACTCCGCGACCTCCTCGAGCGCGGCAAGCCGTTTCTCGAACCGGCCGCGATTGGCTTGCCGTTCGAGGATGATTTCGGCAAACACGTTAACGGGCCGGAAGAGGCGGGCGATCTCGACCACCGCCTGGTATCCAGCGATGATGCCCGCGGCTTCGAGCCGTCGCACCCGTTCGAGCGAGGCGCGCGGCGACAGTCCCACTGTGTGCGCCAGTTTCTGGATGGTCGAGCGTCCGTCCCGTTGCAGGGCCGCGAGAATCTTGACGTCGATGCGGTCCAAAGCGGGTGCGCGCTTGGCGGCCATGAGCACCTTCGCCTCAGTCGAGGGCCTTCTCCTCGACCGGCACGGTATAGTTGAGCGCGAGCCGGCCGCCCTCGGCGTAGATCGTCTCCCCGGTCATATAGCTCGCCTCCGATGAGGCAAGGAAGACGGCGATGGACGCGATCTCATCGGGCTCGCCGATACGCCCGAGCGGCGTGCGCGCCAATATCCGGCGCTTGGCTTCCTTGTCGGTTGCCACCGCTTTGAGGATGTCGGTCATGATGGATCCCGGTCCGATGGCGTTGACCCGAATGCCGTAGGGCGCGAGCGACAGCGCCATGACCTTGGTCAACTGATCGATGCCGCCCTTCGAGACGCAATACGGCGTGTGATTGGCAATCGCGACGACCGCGTTGATTGAGCTGATATTGATGATAGTGCCGGCCGGCTTGCCGGCTTTGACCTGCGCGACCATGCGCCGCGCCGCGGCCTGACCGACGAGAAACGCGCCCTTGAGGTTCACGCGCAACACGCGGTCGAAGTCGGCTTCCGTCAGCTCGAGGAAATCGGCCGCGTGTATGGTGCCGGCATTGTTGACGAGAATGTTAATATCGCCGAACGCGCGGCAGGTTTCGGCGACCACGCTTTGGGCGTTTGCCGCCTCGCCGACATCGGCGGCAAGAAAGCGGGCGTTGCTCAGCGCGCGAGCGGCAGCCTGCCCGGCGGCGGCATCGATATCCGCGATCGCAACACGCGCGCCCTCGGCGACATACCGCTTGGCGATCGCGAGCCCGATGCCGCGCGCGGCGCCCGTGACGATCGCAACCTTGCCCTTCAGCCGCATGCTGCGCTCCGGATATCGATCGAGGGTAGCACACCCGCACACGTCGTCCCCGCCACCCCTCGCGGGGACGACCACGAAGAGTCAACGCCGTCCGAACAGGCGATCGAGAAACCAGCCGTCGAGCGAGCGGTTGATCACTTGCGGGCGCACGGATTCGGCCCCGCCCTGGCCGACTTGCGCCTCGTTCGACCCTGGCGGCAGAACGGCGTTCGGCAGCGCCGAAGCGAACGAAGGGGCGCCCGCTAGGCCCGGCAGGGACGCAACCGCCACGCCCTGGTGAGCGACCCTCATGAAGCGCGACCAGATGTCGACCGGCAGGCCGCCGCCGGTTGCCTTCTTAGTCGGCGAGGCATCGTCGTTGCCGACCCAGACGCCGGTAACGAGATGGCCGGTATAGCCTACGAACCAGGCATCGCGGAAATCTTGGCTGGTGCCGGTCTTGCCCGCGGCCGGCCAGCCCGGAAGCCGCGCCCTTTGGGCGGTGCCGGAAACCAGCGTCTCGCGCATCATCGCATTCATCATTGCGACGTGACGCGGCTCGATGATGCGTCCGAGATTTTGCGGCGTGCGGGCGAACAGGGTCTTGCCGGCATGGTTGCGCACGCGCTCGACCACGTGGGGCGCAATCGCGTTGCCGCCGTTGGCGAACGGCGCATACGCGCAGGTGAGCTCGATGAGTGATACTTCCGAGGTGCCGAGCGCCAATGAGGGATTGGCCTCGAGCTTCGAGGCGATGCCCAGCCGGTACGCGGTTTTGGCCACCACGCTTGGCCCGACTTCCAGAGTGAGGCGCACCGAGACCGTATTGAGCGACAGCGCGAGCGCCTGCATCAGCGTTACCGGCCCATGGTAGTCGTGGCTGTAGTTCTCGGGCTTCCAGCCTTTGAGCACCACCGGTTTATCCTCGCGCACGGTCTCGGGCGTGAGTCCACGTTCGAGCGCGGTGAGATAGACGAAAGGCTTGAACGCTGAGCCGGGCTGGCGCTTGGCGGCGACCGCGCGGTTGAATTGGCTTTCCGCGTAGTTCTTGCCGCCGACCATCGCGCGCACCGCGCCCTCGGGGGTGATCGCGACAATCGCGCCCTGCGCCACCTCGAGCCTTTGCCCTTTGGGGACAAGCTCGTCGATAAGCGCCTTCTCCGCCGCCGCCTGCAGGGCAGGATCGATCGTGGTCTCGACGACGAGGTCCTGCTCCACGCGGCCGACGAGGTCGTCCAGCACGTCCATGATCCAGTCGGCCACGTAATTGACCGAGCCAGCGCCCGCGGGTTTCGCGCGGGCAGGCTGCGTGAGCGCGGCCTTCGCCATGGTTTCGGTCACGAAGCCGAGCTCGGTCATCGCCGCGAGCACCGCGCGGGCGCGGCGCTCGGCGCCGTCCGGATTGCGGCTCGGGGCCAGACGCGAGGGAGACTTCACCAGGCCCGCGAGCATCGCCGCTTCGGCGACCTTCACTTCCCGCGCCGGCTTTCCGAAATAGCGCTGCGCGGCGGCCTCGACCCCATAGGCGCCGGAGCCGAAATAGACGCGATTGAGATAAAGCTCGAGAATCTCCGTCTTGCTGAATCTGCGTTCGAGCCAGAGCGCAAGCACGACTTCCTGCATCTTGCGCCAGAGCGTGCGCTGTTGGGTGAGAAACAGGTTCTTGGCGAGTTGCTGGGTGATCGTCGAGCCGCCCTGCGACACGCCGCGGCGAAGCACGTTGGCCGCCGCGGCGCGCATGAGCCCGAGGGGATCGATGCCGTAATGGCTGAAGAAGCGCCGGTCCTCGATCGCGACGAACGCCTTCGGCAGATAGGGCGGAAGCTCCTTGATCGACACATCAGTACCGCTCATCTCGCCGCGCGTGACGAGCGGCCGTCCATCGGTGCCGACGATCTCGATCGTCGGCGGGCGCTTGGGGACTTCAAGTGACTGAATCGGCGGCAGCGTCGAAACGGCGAAGGCAATCGTGCCCACCGCCGCGATCATCGCCCAAAGGCCGAGCACCAGCGACCAGTACAGGAACCGTCGCAGCGGCGAACGCGCGGCACGTTTGCGCCCGCTGCTCCCTCGCTTGCTGCGAGGACTCTCCGAGCCCCGTGAAGGCGACCCCGCATCGGGCGCATGCGCGCGGCGTGCCTTGCTGTTGCGCAGCCCCATTCTCGCCTCCCGCGGCTCCGACCCCGAGGCAAGCTAACGAGGGTGATTTAAGAGGCAGTTACCGCAAGACCACGCAATGGAGCTTTGTACCCCCGTATAAAGTCAGGCGAGCGAAATCACCCCACCGCCGCGGTCCTGGCCGGCTTCGCCGCCGTCGCGGGCGCCGGCGATAGCAGCGAAATGAGGGCGCGCTTGATGGTCACCTGGCGCGTCGGTGAAGTGATCTTCGCCCCGAACAGATCCGTGACGTAGAACACGTCGACGACGCGCTCGCCGAACGTGGCGACATGGGCGGAGCCGATGTTGAGGGAAAGCTTCGACAAAGTCGCAGTCAGCTCGAACAACAAGCCTGGGCGATCAAGCCCGGTCACCTCGACCATGGTGTAGCGGTTCGACCAGCCATTGTTGATGCTCACCTCGGGCATCAGTGCGAAAGCTTTGAGCCGCGGCTTCGTCGTTTCCCGTTTGGCCACGACCTCCGGCAGCTTGAGGTCGCCGCGCAAGGCCTTTTCGATCGCATCGGTGACGCGTGCGGCCCGGCGCGCTTCGTCGGCATCGAGCTCGAACTCGCGCGAGATCGAGATGGTGTCGAGCGCGCGTCCATCGGTGGTGGTAAAGATCTGCGCGTCGACGATGTTGGCGCCGGCAACCGCGCAAGCGCCGGCGATGATAGAGAGCAGCCAGGGATGGTCCGGGGCGAGCACCGTAAGCTCGGTCACGCCGCGCGTGGCTGCGAATGAAACCGAAGTCGCGAGCGACTTTCCGGTTTGGGCGGCCGAACGCAAAAAGCGCGCATGCGCGATCTGGTGCGGCAGGTCGCCCTTA
>DATNNX010000288.1:0-6747 GCA_035601615.1 Xanthobacteraceae bacterium | reverse complement strand
AGGCGTGGCGTCCTGCGGCAGCGACTCATAACCGCTGTCCCGGGAGGCACGGGACCCCGCCAGCCGGGCACTACGACCCGGACGCGAGGAGCTCGCTGTAACCGATCCGGACGCAAGTCCGGTGAGGCAAGCGCGGGACCGGAGCCTAAAATCGCCACGGTGGAGCGCCGGGAGGCGGGCGTCCCGCGTTATGGGACGCAAGGCGCCTCGCAAGGCGCCTGGCCTGCCGCGTCACGTGCAGGCCACGGGTGTCCGAGCACCCGTACGTCTCTCGGCGCTCCGCCACCCCTCGATAGAGGGGAAAGCGAAGCGAAAAAACAAACCCGGGCGCAGAAAACGCGCCGCGGGAACGAGATGGGCTGTTTGAAAAGTGAATCAGATCGATGCCGCCGGCACGTCGAGCCGGCGCATACTCGTCACCTCGCTGCCCGCAGCGCGGATGCGCGCAATCGCCGCTTCGATCGGTTCGAACGCGACCGCCATGTGGAAGGCATTGGCGTGAACGAGCGAAGCTTCGTCGCGCACGATCGCCACGTGCCGGTTCCAGAACAAAAGGTCGCCGCGCCGCAACTTCGCGTCCTGCGCAAGCGCGCGGCCGAGCGCCTGTTCCTGCATGTGGCTGTCGCGCGGGCAAGGGACGCCGCAAGCGTTAAGCGCGATTTGCACGAGGCCTGAGCAGTCCAGCCCAAGCGAGGTCTTGCCGCCCCACAAATACGGCGCGCCGAGGAAGCGCTCGGCGACCGCGACGAAGTCGCCTTCCTTCTCCTCGAGTGAAACAAGATGCCGCGCCGGCACGTAGCCGCCTGCCGCGGTCACCGCAAACGGCGGTTCGATGCGCGCGACGGCGAGCCGCGCGCCGAGCGGCAGCGCCTCGAGCGGCGGCAGCTTGATCGATGGGCCAGGGAATACGAGCGTGCGCAGCGCCGCGACTTTGTGCGTGGGGGGCGCTCCCGGCGCGCAAAGCGCGCTCGCGGGCAAAAATCCCATATAGCCGTCAGCCTCGAGCTTGCCGCGCGCCCAGCCTTCCTGCGTCTCATAGACGACGACGCGCTCGCCCTTGAGCGCCTCGGTGTCGAGCGGCGCGTCGGGGGAGGGCGCTTGGCGCAACGATGCGATCGGCTCGGCGACCTCAAAAACCTCAGCCATAGCGCGACACCAACAGCGCGTAGAGCGCGCGCGCCGCTTGGCACTCGCCGCCTTCCGGCCGTCCGGGCTTGGCGGTCTGGTTCCAGGCGTAAATGTCGAAATGCAGCCACGCCGTGGCGGCGGTGACAAACCGGCGCAGGAACAGCGCCGCGGTGATCGAGCCGCCAAAATTGCCGGAGGCGACGTTGTTCACGTCCGCGACTTTCGACTCGAGCAGCGCCTCGTAGGGCCGCCACAGCGGCATGCGCCACAGCGGATCGTTCTCGCTTCTGGCGCAGTCCGAAAGCTCGCCCGCGAGCGCCTCGTCGTCGGTGTAGAACGGCGGGATTTCGGTTCCGAGCGCCACGCGTGCGGCGCCCGTCAGCGTTGCCATGTCGGCGATCAAGTCGGGCTTGTCCTCGTCTGCAAGCGCGATAGCGTCGGCGAGGATGAGGCGGCCCTCCGCGTCGGTATTGCCGATCTCGACGGTGAGGCCTTTGCGTGAGCGGTAGACGTCGCGCGGGCGAAAGGAGGCGCCGGAGATCGCGTTCTCGACCGCGGGGATGATGACGCGCAGATGCAGCTTGATCCCGCGCGCCATGAGCATATGCGCGAGCGCGAGCATGCAGGCGCCGCCGCCCATGTCCTTCTTCATGTTGAGCATGCCGCTCTCGGGCTTGATATCGAGGCCGCCCGAATCGAAGCACACGCCCTTGCCGATGAGCGTGACCTTGGGATCGCTCGCCTCGCCCCAGCTGAGATCGATGAGGCGCGGGGCGCGTGCCGCAGCGCGGCCGACCGCGTGGACGAGTGGAAAATTCTCCTTCAGCAGATCGTCGCCGACGACCGTGCGCACCTTGGCGCCGTGGCGCTCGGCAAGGGCGCGTGCGGCCGCTTCGAGCTCGGCAGGCCCCATGTCGTTGGCCGGCGTGTTGATGAGATCGCGGGCAAGGGTGACGCCCTCCACGATGCGGGAGAGATCTTCGCCGTCGACATTGCCGGGCAGTTCGAGGCTCAGCTCCTTGTCATCCTGCTTGCGGTAGCGCGCGAATCGGTAGGCGCCGAGGGCGAAGGCGATGGCCGCGAGCCTTGCATCGTGCGGCGGCGTGGCGAAGCGATAGGCGCCCGTGGGCAACAGGGCCGGCAGCGCGCCCGGCCAAAACAAGTCCTTGTTGGGCTCGTCCGGGCGCTCGAGCGCGAAGAGGATGCCGGCCAGCCCGCCCTCGGCTGAGGGAAGGAGGCAGTGGCGGCCGGCCTTGGGCTCGAAGCCGGCGGCATCCACGAATGCACGCGCGCGCGAATCGAGCGTCTCGCGCAGCTCGCGCCACGTCGCCGCGTTAACGAAGGTTACCGGAACCGTCGCGACCGACCTGCCGCGGGGGAGAAAAATCGGATGCATCTGGGAAGCCGTCCCTGAAGTATCAGGCGCAACCGTCCGACCAAGTTGCGCCAAACCTCGAAGTCATTCCGGGTCCCGAGCGAAGCGAGGGAGCCCGGAATCCATAACAACCGCCTGCGATTATGGATTCCGGGCTCGCGCCTTCGGCGCACCCCGGAATGACACGCGATGGGTGCTAGCCGAAGAGCTAGCACGCACCTGTGAAGCGGTGAAGGCGAGCGCAAAGCCAAAGGGGCGGCCGTTAACGTCTCGTTAGGACCCAATTAACTTCTCGTTAAGGTTAACGCTTTATTGCCGGAACCCGTCTGGGGGGCCCGACGGGGCCGTAATGATCAACTCGATCAGGGGATGGCGTTGCGTCGAGGGGTTTGCGCCGATCGTGCTCACGGCCGCGCTTGCGGCCGCGCTCGCCGGCTGCAAGACGACGCAACCGACGGAGGCTTCGCTTGCCGTGCCGGCAGGGGACGCCGATCGGCGTTCAGCGCCGGGGTGGGCCGAGCGTTACCGCGCCGATCCGAACGATGCGGAGGCGGCGGTCAAATACGCGCGGGGGCTGCGCGCCGACGGGCAGCGCCCACAGGCTCTCGCCGTGCTCGAACGGGCTTCGCAGCAGAACCCAAAACACCGCGGCGTGCTTGCCGCCTATGGGCGCGCGCTTGCCGACGCCGGCGATTACGAACGGGCGCTTGACGTGCTCGATCAGGCGCAGCCGCCCGATGCGCCCGACTGGCGCATCCTCTCGGTCCAGGGCGCCGCGCTCGATCAGATGGGTCGGCACGAGGAGGCGCAGCGCTATTACGCGACCGCGCTGCGGATCGCGCCGGACGAGCCCTCGGTACTCTCCAATCTCGGGCTCTCCTATGCCCTCTCCAAGGATCTCGTAAGGGCGGAGGCGACGCTGCGACGGGCGGCCTCGCAGTCGCGCATTGATCCGACGGTGCGGCAAAACCTCGCCCTGGTTATGGGGCTGCAAGGCGGGGCGGCGGCCCAGGGCCTGGCGGCGCTACCCGCGCAAGCCAACGTGGCGCATTTGCGCCAGGTGCTCGCCCAGCAGAACGGCTGGAGGGAGAGCGCCGACAAGCCGCCGGTTAGGGCGGAGGGAAGCTGATCGCGCTGCCCTGCGACGCGCCGTCAGCCCTGACGGGCCTCGACAAACGTGGGCGATTCGGCGGCCGGCGCGCGCCCGGCGGCGACGAAGCCCACCGCGGCGAGCAAGGCAAGGAGCAATGTAGTGCGAATGAGGTCCCCCATAGTGATCCCGTGCTGAACGATTGTGGTGCTGCACGGCCATTTGAGCAGCTAACCGTCAAGGGATGGTTAACGCCGCGTATCCAAATCCGGTTAATGATTCGTAAGTCTCGCCGGGCGCGTACGCTCACGAGGCGCCGGCCATCCATGCCGTCTCGGGGTAGACGGCAAGCGCCGCCGCGGCAAGCGCCACGCCATAAGGTACGCCGGCATCTTTTGCGTGCAGCCGCGCGACCCAGGCATAGCGCGCGAGCCGTTCCGGCAGTGGCGCCATCCGGAACCAGATCAGGGCCACGCTCAAGGCCCCGCCGAGCAGTGATGCAAAGAGCAGATACGGCAAAAGGTGGTCAAAGCCGAGCCACAGCGCCGCGGCGGACGCGAGCTTCGCGTCGCCGCCGCCGATGATGCCGCGGGAAAACAAGCCGAAGGCCGCGACCAGAACGACGCAGCCGGCGGAAAGGTGCGACACCATATCCGCCGCGCTTATCCCGGCCATCGCCGCCAACGCGAAAAAACCGCCGAAAAGGATCAGCGACACCCGATTGGAGATGGTCATGGTCAAAAGATCGCTCGAGGCGGCGAATGCCATCAGCGCCGGGAACAGCATCAAACGAATCGCGTCGGCAACTATGATCATGTTGTCGTCATGCGCGAGCGCACCCGCTCCGCTCGTGCCCGTGAAAGCGGAGAGCCAGAGCTATGGACTTCGGTTCCAGCTTGCGCGGGAATGGGCGCAGATGCTGTCAACCGCATAGCCGGCAAATTCTATCTGGCGATGCCTTGCCGTTCGGTTAGCGCGGTAGGTTGGCCGCGGCCCGAGCACCAAAATTACTTGAGCGCGCCCTGCACGAAGGCGGAACTGAGCTTTGAGCCCAGCCCCTGCATGACCGCGATGATGGCAACCGAAATGCCGGCGGCGACAAGGCCATATTCGACGGCGGTCGCACCGGACTGATCCTGCAAGAAACGCTTCACGAGACTGGTCATTGCGGCCTCCACGGTCCACAGCTGGCGCTCTGAGTTCCGCTTGAGCCGTTGTTGCCCGGCCGATCCGGAACCGGGTTGCACGCTAGCCGCGAGCCTCTTGCAGTGAGGTTAATATCCGCGGGCAAAACCGCGGCGACCCCAGTGAAACGCAGCGTCGTTAACGATAGATTTTTCCCGGCATCGCTTCGTTAACAACCCCTTTTTCTCTTGGTTAAATTTGTAGGTCTCGAAAAGCACGCGTTCGGAGAATGTGCCGCACGCGTTTCGCGCATGATCGAAGTATCGCCTCTATACTCTCCGAAAGCGAGAAAGACCTGTGAAACTGACTTACGATCCCGGCCAAGTCGCGATGCGTCTGCCGAGCCTGTCGTGCGGATCAAGAGATCGGCAGCGCCGTCGTTGCTTTGATCTTTTCCATGGCAAAGCGTGAGGTGACGTTTTTGAGCGGTACCGCTCCAATCAGCCGTTTGTAGAACGCGTCGTAGCCGGCAATATCGGGCACGACCACGCGCAACATATAGTCGACGTCGCCAGCCATGCGGTAAAACTCCATCACCTCGGGCATCGCGCCGACCACGGTGGCGAACCGGTCGAGCCATTGCTGCGAATGGTCGCCGGTCTCGACCGAGACGAAGACGGTGACTCCAAGCCCGAGCTTGTCCTGATCGACGAGCGCGACGCGGCGCTCGATCACTCCGTCGGCCTCGAGCCGCTGGATGCGCTTCCAACAGGGCGTCGAGGACAGGCCCACCAGATTGCCGATCTCGGCAACCGAGCGGGAAGCATCCTCCTGCAGGAGAGCGAGAATCTTGCGGTCGATGGCGTCCATCGGGATGGACCCTGCAAGGGAAATAAATGTAGTTTCGCCGGCCGCAGGAGAATGATCTCTTGCCCTGCGCGCGTTTTCCAGGTGTATCGAGAAAACTATTCTACAGCAACCGATATTCGGTTCGCGTCTCGTTCGCCCAGCAGGGCTTCCACCTCGGCGCGGTTCGGGGCCGCCATGCTGCAGACGATCGCGCGTGCGCCGGCATCGGCGCTATGAGAACTCAACCTCTTCCTCCACCCAGGCGCGGATGATGTGGTAGGCGATCGCCATGGTCGGCGGCGTGGTCAAGCCGTCGGGATGGCAGCGCAACAGCATGGTCGCGACCTCCTCGCGCTCGAACCAGCGGGCGTCGTCGAGCTCGGCGCGATCGATGACGATGTCGCGCGAGAGTGCCTCGGCATGGCAGCCCATCATCAGCGAGGTGGGAAACGGCCACGGCTGCGAGGCGAAATAGCGCACGCGCCCGCAAATGATGCCGGCCTCCTCGCGGGTCTCCCGCCGCACGGCGTCTTCGATTGCCTCGCCCGGCTCCACGAACCCGGCGAGGCACGACCACATGCCGGGTTGAAACCGATGCGAGCGGCCGAGCACGCAACGTTCGCCCTCAACCGCAAGCATGATCACGACGGGATCCGTGCGGGGAAAGTGCTGAGCCCTGCAGGAGGGGCAATCGCGCCGCCAGCCTCCTTCGACGACCTCGGTCGCCGCCCCGCAAGTCGAGCAAAAGCGATGCCGGGCATGCCAGTTGAGCAGCGCTTTGCCTTCGGCGAGCGGAGGCAAATGGTCGGCCTCGACGAGTCCGCGCACCGCGATCGAGCGCAGATCGACGACGACGAATTCGTCGCGGCGCTTGAGGGTCTCGGCGGCTTGCGGCTCGAGCGCGACTGCGAATCGGGGTGCGCTTCGGGAGAGGCCGAGAAAGACGATCTCGCTGGTGCGACCAAACGCGCGCGCTTCTGGCAATGTGAACAGGGGGTCGGCAACGGCGGCGGTGTTCTTCAGGATCACCTGTTCACCGGCGACGACGTAGGCGCGCGCGTGCCGCTCCTTCTCGAGTGCCGCGAGCGCGGCGCCATCCGCGCGCCGCTCGGTCGCGCGCTCGATTGAGCTTGCGGCATAACCGAGACGCGGCTTGGGCCCGAGATCGGGGCGGGGGGAC
>DATNNX010000287.1:0-30448 GCA_035601615.1 Xanthobacteraceae bacterium | reverse complement strand
TAGCGGCTACCAGCGCGAAGCGGTCGAGCGCCTGCACCTGCCATTCCCGGTGCTCTCCGATGAACGGCTCGAACTTGCGCGCGCGATCAAGCTACCGACATTCAAGGTCGCGGGCATGACGCTGCTCAAACGCATGGCCCTTGTCATCGACGACGGCGTGATCAGTAAGGTGTTCTACCCGGTCTTCCCGCCGGACAAGAACGCCGAAGACGTGATCACCTGGCTTCGCAACGGCAACAAAGAGAGTTAGACCCTGTCATACGGGGCAGAAGCGCCTCGATAGGGGCGTCCACGCCCGTCTTCGACGGGCTATGGACGCGCGTGAACGCGCTTATGGCCCGCGCATCCGTCTTCTCGCAACCTTTTTACGAAGCGGGATGGATTGCCGGGTCAAAGCCCGCCAATGACAGGGTCTTGAGACCGCCTCGCGTATCCATACAGGCTGTGCTCACTCGCCCAGGTAAGCGCGCGCGGCCGCAAACACATCACGGAACATGTCCGGCGTCAGCACGCCGGTGCTCGTGTTGTAGCGCGAGCAGTGATAGCTGACGAAAATACGCAGCCCCCTGATGTCGTGCGACTTGCCATGACCGAAGGGCGCGGCCGAGCGGCGCTGCTCGAGTGCCGCCACCGTGCTCTCGTGGGAAATCCGCCCGAGGGTCACGATGGCGCGGAGATTTTCCATTTCTGCGATGGTGGCTTTGAGAAAAGCGCGGCAGGTCTCGATTTCCGCGGGCGTGGGCTTGTTCTCCGGCGGCACGCAGCGCACCGCGTTGGTGATGCGCGCATCGAGAAGGGTGAGCCCGTCCTGCGACGAGGCGAGATAATTGCCGCGGGCAAAGCCGAAATGCTTCAGCGTGTCATAGAGGAGGTCGCCGGCGAAATCCCCGGTGAAGGGCCGTCCGGTGCGGTTTGCTCCCCTCAGACCGGGGGCCAAACCCACGATGAGAAGCCGCCCGCTGCGCGGGCCGAAGGAGGCGACCGGTGCGTTGAACCAGTCGGGTTCGCGGCGGCGCCATTCCTGCCGGAACCTTTTGAGCCGCGGACAAAGCGGGCAGTCCCGTCCGGGTTTGCCGGATCCCTCCGGCCGCGCGGGGCGCTCAGTCCTCGAAATCGTCGTCGTCATCGAAGGCTGCGCCGGCGCCAGCCCGCTGCGGCGCCGTCGAACGCTGCAGAAACTGCGGCGTGTGGCGCTCGCGCGGCTCGCGCGCTTCTCGCGCCGCGCGCTCGGCCGGATCGCGGCCGATCTTCGGCTGCAGCTCGACGATGTCGAGAAAGACGTCGGCTTGCCGGCGCAGCTCGTCGGCGACCATTGGCGGCTGCGTCGATATGGTGGAGACCACGGTGACGCGCACGCCGCGCCGCTGCACCGCCTCGACCAAGGAGCGGAAGTCGCCGTCACCGGAGAACAACACCATGTGAGCGATCGAGCCTGCGATTTCCATCGCATCCACGGCGAGCTCGATATCCATGCTGCCTTTGATCTTGCGCCGGCCGGTCTGATCGACGAACTCCTTCGTCGCCTTGGTCACGACACTGTATCCATTGTAGTCAAGCCAATCGATCAAAGGCCTGATCGACGAGTATTCCTGGTCCTCGATCACGGCGGTATAATAAAACGCGCGCAAGAGATAGCCGCGCGACTGAAACTCGCGCAGCAGACGCTTGTAGTCGATATCAAAGCCGAGCGACTTGGCAGTGGCGTAGAGGTTGGCGCCGTCAATGAACAGGGCGATTTTTTCCGTTTTGGGTTCCATGATCGATCTCGCGCAAGGTCATTCAATGTTGGACGTTGCTCCGGACGCGCGCAGCCGCCGGCTAATGCTGCCGGTCCTTGGCTCGTCGGGACTGGGTGATCGCCTGCCGCTCAATTGCGGGTGCACGCTCGTTGTCACAACCAATCCGAAAATACAAGGGATCGCGTGGCGGTTCCTTCATTTGCCTAACAGAGGCACGCCGAGACGCCAAGACAAATATGAACGTCAATTTCGCCTTGCACTTTGACGACAAGATCGCTACCTAACGGCCGAGTTTTCACGAGTTCCATTGCAGGAGCGACACGATCATGGCCCGCGTCACCGTCGAGGACTGTATCGACAAGGTCGAGAACCGTTTCGATCTCGTGCTGCTGGCTAGCCACCGCGCGCGGATGGTCTCAGCCGGTTCGCAGATCACGATCGACCGCGACAACGACAAGAATCCGGTAGTCGCGCTACGCGAAATTGCCGAGAAGACGATCTCACCCGATGACCTCAAGGAAGAGCTGGTTCATTCGCTGCAGAAATATGTCGAGGTGGACGAACCCGAGCCCGAGGCGGCGCCGCTGATCACTGCGACCGGCGGCACGGTGGATGCCGACGATACCGAGGTCACCGTCGAGCGGATGACCGAAGAGGAGCTTCTCAAGGGACTGGAAGGGCTGACCCCGCCCGAGGAACAGCCCGAGGAAGAAGAATGAAGCCTCGGGGGCTTTGATCTCGCCGGCGCCCCGAGTTCTGCCGGTTCGTCGTCAGGCGGCGATTCTTCGGCGTGCCTTGTAGCCGTTAACACCCGTGATGATATCCTTGGGATATGATGTCCGCGCACCGCGCGGAGCCACCCAAGGATAACGATGGCGCGTTCTTCCCCTAGCCTGCCGCGCATGCAGAACCAGTCCCGGGCGCGGGCGCCGCTCGAGCGTAGTCTCAATATTGTCTCTCAAGTCTTTGAAAAAGCCGTAAAACAAAAGAAGTCGTCCCCGCCGCCAATGATGCGGCAATACGACTTGATCGAGCGCGTAAGGCGCTACAATCCACAGACCAGCGAGGCCTTGCTCAATCGCGCCTACGTCTACGCGATGAAGGCGCATGGCGAGCAAAGGCGCGCGTCGGGCGACCCCTATTTCTCCCACCCCCTCGAAGTGGCGGCCATCCTGACCGATCTCAAGCTCGACGATGCCACGATCGCCGCCGCGCTGCTGCACGATACCATCGAGGATACGACCGCAACCCGCGCCGAGATCGACCAGATGTTCGGGGAGGACATCGGCGCGCTGGTCGAGGGTCTCACCAAGCTCAACAAACTCGAACTCGTCACCAAAGAGGCCAAGCAAGCGGAAAACCTGCGCAAGCTGTTGCTGGCGATCGCGGACGACGTGCGGGTGTTGCTGGTCAAGCTTGCGGACCGGCTGCACAACATGCGCACATTGTCCCATATGCCGCCGGAGGCGCGCCGGCGCAGCGCGGAGGAGACGCTCGACATCTATGCTCCGCTCGCAGGCCGCATGGGCATGCATGGGATGCGCGAGGAACTCGAGGACTTGGCGTTCCGCGAACTCAACTCCGAAGCCTATGCGGTTATCAGCGAACGTCTCGACGCACTCGAAGCGAAGAATGTCGGCCTGGTAACCGAGATCGAGCAGCAGCTCACGCGAAAGCTATCCGAACGCGGCATCGAAGCCGACGTCTCAGGACGGCGCAAGCGCGCCTATTCCATCTGGCGCAAGATGGAGCAAAAATCGATCGGATTCGAGCAGCTTTCCGACATTTTCGGGTTCCGTGTCGTGGTGAAGACGGTCGCTGAATGCTATCAGGCGCTTGGCGTCGTGCACACGACCTGGCCGGTGGTGCCGGGCCGCTTCAGAGACTACGTTTCAACCCCCAAGCAGAACGACTATCGCTCCATTCACAGCACGGTGATCGGCCCGAGCCAACAGCGCGTCGAATTGCAAATCCGTACCCGCGATATGCACGAGATCGCAGAATACGGAATCGCGGCCCACGCCCTCTACAAGGACGGGGTCGGCTCGCCGACCGAGATGCTCTCGCGTGAATCGAGCGCTTATGCATGGCTGCGCCGCACGATCGAGCTGCTCGCCGAGGGCTCCAACCCGGAGGAGTTTCTCGAGCACACAAAGCTCGAACTGTTCCACGACCAGGTGTTTTGCTTCACGCCGAAAGGCAAGTTGATCGCCCTTCCGCGCGGGGCAAACGCGATCGATTTTGCCTACGCGGTGCACACCGACGTCGGCAACATGGCGGTCGGCTGCAAGATCAACGGCCAGATCGCCCCGCTCGTCTCGGAGCTTGCCAACGGGGACGAGGTCGAGATCATCACCTCCCGCGCGCAGATCGCTCCGCCGGCGGCCTGGGCGTCGCTCGTAAGCACCGGCAAGGCGCGCGCCGCGATCCGACGCGCCACTCGCACCGCGGTGCGTAACCAATATGCCGGCCTCGGCCGCCGCATCGTCGAACGGCTATGTCAGCGCGCGAAGATCGTCTATTCCGACGAAAAGCTCCAAGGCGCACTGCCGCGGCTAGCGCGCCCCTCGGTCGAAGAGGTGATGTCTTGCGTGGGCCGCGGCGAGATGCGTGCCGCCGATGTGGTGCGCGCCATGTACCCGGACTACAAGGAGGAGCGCGCGGCCGCCATCGCCCAGCAGCCGAAGCCGGAGAGCGGCTGGTTCGGCCTCAAGCGAGCGAAATCCGTCAAAGTGAAGGCCCCCGGCGAGGCCACTGCTGCCATTCCAATTCGTGGCATCAATTCCGACTTGCCGGTGCGTTTCGCGCCCAACGGCGGCGCGGTGCCGGGTGACCGTATCGTCGGTATTCTCACTCCTGGGGAGGGCATCACCATCTATCCGATCCAGTCGCCGGCCTTGAGTGATTTCGAGGACGTGCCCGAGCGTTGGCTGGATCTGCGTTGGGACGTGGAGGAGCGCACGCCGCAACGCTTCCCGGCGCGCATCGTGCTTCAGACGGTCAATGAGCCGGGATCGCTCGCCCAGGTCGCCCAGGTCATCGCCGAGCACGACGGCAACATTGACAATATCAGTATGGAACGCTCGTCACCCGACTTCACGTCGGTGACCATCGATCTCGAAGTCTTCGATATCAAGCACCTCAACTCGATTATCGCGCAATTGCGGGCGAAGGACGTGGTGGCGCACGCCGAGCGGGTGCATGCTTGAAGTGCACGCCGAGGGCGGTTCCCCGGGCCACGACCTGACGGCAACAAAGAATGGCGGCTTCCCACCTTCGTCTCGGCGTCAATGTCGATCACGTCGCTACCATCCGTAACGCCCGCGGCGGACGCCACCCGGATCCGGTACGTGCGGCGCAGATTGCCATTGATGCCGGCGCTGACGGCATTACCGCGCATTTGCGTGAAGACCGGCGTCACATCCGCGATGATGACATTGCCCGCCTCAAGGCGGAGATCGCAAAGCCGCTCAATTTGGAAATGGCGGCGACCGAAGGCATGGTTCGGATCGCAGTCGACACCCGTCCGCACGCCGCCTGTCTCGTACCTGAACGTCGCGAAGAACGCACGACCGAGGGCGGCCTCGATGTAGCCGGCCAGCAGGACACGCTCGCCTCCGTCGTGACCAGATTGCGGGGCGCCGGCGTCCGCGTCTCATTGTTTATCGCCGCCGAGCCGCGGCAGATTCAGGCAGCGGTTGCCATCGGGGCGCCGGTGATCGAGATTCACACCGGCGCGTGGTGCGACGCCGTTGCCGAGAACCGGATGTCGGCGGCGCAGGCCGAATGGCAGCGCATCCGCCACGGTGCCCAGCTGGCTCGGCGCCTCGGCCTCGAGGTTCATGCGGGCCACGGCCTGAACTTCGCCACTGCCGAAGCGATCGCGGCTTTGCCCGAGATCATCGAACTCAACATCGGGCATTTTCTGATCGGGGAGGCGGTCTCCTGCGGCCTCGCCGAGGCTGTGAGGGCCATGCGGGCGTCGATCGACCGGGGGCGTGCATGATCCTCGGCGTCGGCTCGGATCTCATCGACGTGCGCCGCATCGAGCGAACGATCGAGCGGCACGGCGACCGGTTCCTCGCTCGTATCTTCACCGCCGCTGAGCGGGCGAAAGCCGAGAGCCGCGCCAGAAGGGCGGAGACTTATGCAAAGCGCTTCGCCGCCAAGGAAGCCTGCGCGAAGGCGCTCGGCACGGGTCTGCGCGCGGGCGTATTTTGGCGGGACATGGGCGTGGTCAACCTCGGGTCGGGCCGACCCACCATGAAACTCACCGGCGGTGCGCTCGCACGGCTCAAAGCCATTACGCCCGCGGACTGTGAGGCGCGCATCGATGTGACCCTCACCGATGAAGGTCCAATGGCTCAAGCGCTGGTGGTGATCTCGGCGGTGCCACTCACGTCCTCCCTATAGTTTCGATGCCCTTTGTTGCCACAGAGCGTGCCAAACGCGACATTTTGTACGGCGCTCGGATTGTTCCGACGGCGGCTGCAATGATTGCCGCCCCAGCTTTCCAACCCCATATTTGCCAACGTTTGCGCCTTTGCTTGCGAGCCGCTACAAGGGCGCGGCGCAAGCAGGTCGCGACGCTTTGGGGGGGTGCGCGCGGCGCCCGAAGGACTAACACGCTGAAATAAGGTGATTTTCATATCGCGGTGGACGGGGTCGCCCGACTCGGGCGGCGCCGCGGGGCGCGCGCCACCAAAAGGATGCAGAGGCTAATGAGCGTGACAGCAGGAGCAAAGAGGAAAGAGGGCGGTATTGCCGAGACCGGGCGCGTGATCTTTCACGCTCTCATTATTGCGCTCGTCATTCGCACGTTCCTGTTCCAGCCTTTCAACATCCCATCGGGCTCGATGAAGGCGACGCTGCTGGTGGGCGACTATCTCTTCGTATCGAAATATTCCTATGGCTATAGCCACTACTCGCTGCCGTTCTCGCCGCCGCTATTTCCGGGCCGCATCTGGGCAGCGCAGCCCAACCGCGGCGATGTGGTCGTGTTCCGGCTGCCAAAGGACGATTCGACCGACTACATCAAGCGGGTGATCGGCTTGCCCGGCGATCGCATCCAGATGATCGACGGCGTGCTGCATATCAACGGCGAGCCTGTCAAGCGTGAGCGCGTCGACGACTTCATCGAAACCGAGGAAGGCACGCGCGCAACGCGCGTGAAACGCTGGCGCGAAACTTTGCCGAACGGGGTGAGCTACACGACGCTCGATCTCGTGGACAACGGGTTTTACGATAATACCCCGGTGTATCAGGTGCCCGCCGGCCATTTTTTCATGATGGGCGACAATCGCGACAATTCGACCGATAGCCGCGTGCTCAGCCAGGTCGGCTATGTGCCATTCGAGAACATCGTCGGCCGGGCTCAGATCATCTTTTTCTCGATCCGCGAAGGCGAGCACGCCTGGATGGTGTGGCGCTGGCCATGGGCCGTGCGCTGGAACCGGCTGTTCACGATCGTCAGATGAGCCGCGCGCGAGCACGGAAAACTCCCATCGAAGCGCCTAGTGCCGCCACCGCTGGTGAGCCGCCTCGTCCCGCCGCTGCCGATCCCCCTGCAAAGCCCAGCCTGAAGGAGCGTCGCCGTCGCCGCGATCTGTCGGCGTTTCAGGAGCGCATCGGATATCAATTCAGTGATCCCGCGCTGCTCGAGCAGGCGCTCACGCACATCTCCGCGCTGAGCGGCGCGCGTAACCGCGCCTCGTGCTATCAGCGGCTCGAGTTTCTCGGCGATCACGTGCTCGGGCTCATCATCTCCGATATGCTGTTCCGGACATTCGCGAAAGCCGACGAAGGGGAGATGTCGCGTCGTCTTGCCGACCTCGTGCGCAGGGAGGCCTGCGCTGATGTCGGCCGCGGACTAGATCTCGGTGCAGTGATCAGGCTCGGTGCGTCGGAAGCCCATGCCGGCGGCCGCGGCCGCCCTGCCATCCTGGCCGACGCTTGCGAGGCGCTGATCGGCGCAGTGTTCGTCGACGGCGGGTATCCAGCCGCTGCCGCGCTCGTCGAACGGCTGTGGAGCGAACGCATGCGCACGCCGTCGCGGCCGCTGCGCGATTCCAAGACAGTGCTGCAAGAATGGGCGCAGGCGCGCGGAATGCCCACGCCGGCCTATCGTGAGGTCGAGCGCAAGGGCCCGGACCACAGTCCGGAATTCCGCGTTGCGGTGGAGCTTCCCAAGCTCGGGCCGGCCGAGGGGCTTGGCCGCTCCAAGCGTGCCGCGGAGCAAGCCGCCGCGGCCGCTATGCTCTCGCGCGCCGGTGTCAAAACCGATCGCCTCTGAAAGGAAAGGCGCTCGCCAATCGTTCGCTTCTTTGCCGGAGCGGGCGGGCGGCGATGGCGGTTCTGCGCCGGGAGCGACCGCCCAGACACGCTGCGGATTCGTTGTGCTGATCGGCGCACCCAATGTCGGCAAATCGACGCTGATCAATGCGCTCGTCGGAACCAAGGTCGCCATTGTCTCCCACAAAGCGCAGACGACGCGCGCGTTGTTGCGCGGGATCGCGATCGTCGATGGCTCGCAGCTCGTCTTCATCGATACACCGGGCATTTTTGCGCCCAAGCGCCGGCTCGATCGCGCGATGGTCACGACGGCCTGGTCGGGGGTAGATGATTCCGACATCGCCGCCGTCGTGATCGATGCCAAACGCGGCCTCGACGAGGAGGCGGGTGCGATGCTCGAGCGGCTCAGCACAGTTGCCCGAGCCAAGCTCCTGCTCATCAACAAGGTAGACCTCGTCGAGAAACCTGCGCTGCTCGAGATTGCCAAGGCGGCCAACGCGCGCACAAACTTCGCGACCACGTTCATGATCTCGGCGCTGACCGGCGACGGTGTTGCCGATGTCAAATGCTGGTTGGCTGAGCATGTGCCGGAGGGCCCGTGGCATTACCCTGCCGACCAAATCACCGATGCACCGCTGCGCCAACTGGCGTCCGAGATCACGCGCGAGAAGCTCTATTTGCGCCTGCATCAGGAATTGCCATATCAATCGACGGTCGAGACCGATACATGGAAGGAACTCAAGGACGGCTCGACCCGCATCGAGCAGACGATCTATGTCGAGCGCGAAAGCCAACGTAAGATCGTCCTCGGCAAGGGCGGGCAGACCATCAGGGCGATCGGCGCCGATGCACGCCGGGAGATCGCCGACATGGTCGAGGGTCCGGTGCACCTGTTTCTATTCGTCAAGGTGCGCGAGCGGTGGGGCGAGGACCCTGAACGCTACCGCGGGATGGGACTTGAGTTCCCGGGTGACTAGCGATGCAGTGGACCGACGAAGGCATAGTGCTCGGCAGCAAGCGCCACGGCGAGGGCAACGCGATCCTCGAGCTGATGACGCGGGCACACGGGCGCCATCTTGGCCTCGTGCGGGGCGGCGCGAACGCGCGGCTGCGCCCGGTGCTGCAGGCGGGCAATACCGTCAGCTGCACCTGGCGCGCGCGGCTCGACGAGCATCTCGGCCACTACGTGGTCGAGGGCCTCGATGCGCGCGCGGCCTCATTTCTACCCGTCCCGCACGCGCTTTACGGCACGACGCATCTCGCCGCGCTCTGCCGGCTGCTGCCCGAGCGCGATCCGCATCCGCAGATTCATGCCGCGCTCGCGCACCTGCTCGACGGGCTCCTCGATCCACGCCGCGCCGCGCCCGGCATGGTGCGCTTCGAGTTGAGGCTTCTGGCGGAGCTCGGCTTCGGACTCGATCTTTCGGTCTGCGCGGCGAGCGGAGTAGAGACTGACCTCGTCTATGTATCGCCGAAATCGGGACGTGCGGTATCGCGGCAGGCGGGCGAGGCATGGAAGGACAAGCTGTTGGTCCTGCCCGCATTTCTGCGCGAGGCGTGCGCCGGTGATCCTTCGCCTCAGGACATCGCCGACGGCTTTGAGTTGACCGGCTTTTTCCTCGCGCGTCGCGTGCTTGAGCCGCGCCGTGTTAGCATCGCCGCCGCACGCGCAAGCTTCATCGCCGCTCTGCGGCGTGACGCTCGCCCTCCAGCGGACGGCTCCGAGGAGAGCGGGCCGGGATTTGGCCCGCCCTCCGGCGGTCTCACCACCAGCGATGATGCCAACGGTGCCGCCACCACCAATGCCGGTAGTGATAGCCGCGCCAGTGCGCTTGATCGACTGCCCGGTTGAGGTTGGCAGCCGTTTCCAGGGCACCGCCGAGGCCCGGCGCAGCCGAGCCCGGCGAGACGCCGAGGAGGACGATACCCACGCTCACCAGCGGCGCGACGAAGATTGCACGCATTTCATTCTCCTTAGTTTTCTCGAGAAGCGCCGACCGAGCGCTTCCATGTCTGGCGTCTGGCGACCGCGTGCTGCGGTCTTGAGAATCGGCCGGCGGCGCCGCGCGTTCATCCGTCGATCGGCTTCGCCGATCGCCCCGTACCGCGACGACAAACGCCATTGGCCTCAATCTACGCCTCGCAACCAGAACAGCGCGTGGCTAATTCATTCATCGCTTGTTCATGGCGTGCCTCGGCATTAACTCTTCCGCATGGGCAAGGAACTGATTCCCCCTCGCGAAGGCGAGATCGAGGAAATTGCGCTGCGCCAGGCGCTCGAAGAGCGCTACCTGCAATACGCTCTGTCCACGATCACCGGCCGCGCGCTGCCGGACGCGCGCGACGGGCTCAAGCCGGTGCACCGCCGGCTCTTGTATGCGATGCGGCAGTTGCGTCTCGACCCCGGCGCCGCATTCAAGAAATGCGCGCGCGTCGTCGGAGACGTCATCGGCAAGTTCCATCCGCACGGCGATCAGGCCGTGTACGACGCGCTAGTGCGCTTGGCCCAGGATTTTGCCCAGCGCTACCCCTTAATCGACGGACAGGGAAATTTCGGCAACGTCGACGGCGATAATCCCGCCGCCATGCGCTACACCGAGGCGCGGCTCACTGAGGTTGCGCACCGTTTGCTCGATGGCATCGAGGAGGACGCGATCGACTTCAGGCCGACCTACGACGGCTCGGAGAACGAGCCGGTGGTGCTGCCGGGTGCGTTCCCAAATCTTCTCGCCAATGGCTCGCAGGGCATCGCGGTTGGGATGGCGACAGCGATCCCGCCCCACAACGCGGCCGAGCTCTGCGACGCGGCCCTTCACCTGATCGATACACCCAATGCCAGAAGCCGCACGCTGCTGAAATACGTGCCTGGTCCCGATTTCCCGACCGGAGGCATCATCGTCGATCCTCCCGCCGTCATCGTCGAGGCCTATACCACCGGCCGCGGGTCGTTTCGTGTCCGAGCGCGCTGGCACAAGGAAGACACCGGTCGCGGCACTTACCTAATCGTCGTTACTGAGATTCCCTGGCAGGTGCAGAAAGGCCGGCTGGTGGAAAAGCTCGCCGAGCTTGTCAACGAGAAGAAGCTTCCGCTCGTTGCCGACGTGCGCGACGAATCGGCTGATGACATCCGACTCGTGATCGAACCGCGCGCGCGTGCGGTCGATCCTGGCCTGCTCATGGAATCCTTATTCAAGCTGAGCGAACTCGAAACCCGCATTCCGCTCAACATGAATGTCCTGTTGCGGGGGCGCATCCCCAAGGTCATCGGCCTCGCGGAGGCGCTCAGCGAATGGCTTGCCCATCGCCGCGAGGTGCTGTTGCGGCGTTCGCAGTTCCGGCTCGGGCAGATCGAGCATCGGCTGCAAGTGCTGGGCGGTTACCTCGTCGCCTATCTCAACCTCGATAGGGTGATCAAGATCATCCGCAACGAAGATGAGCCGAAGCCGGTTCTGATGAGGACGTTCAGACTCTCCGATGTGCAGGCCGATGCCATCCTCAACATGCGGCTGCGCAACCTGCGCAGGCTCGAGGAAATCGAGATCAAGCAGGAGGACAAGCAGCTGCGTGCGGAGCGCAAGTCGCTCAAGGCGCTCATCGGCTCGGAGAAGGCGCAATGGAGAAAAGTCGCCGACGAGATCAGGGAGGTGCGTGCGAGGTTCTCTACGAAGACGCCGCTGGGCAAGCGCCGTACCACGTTCGCCGAGGCGCCCGAGCACGACGAGGCGTCGATCGAACAGGCGCTGGTCGAGCGCGAGCCGATCACAGTGGTCGTATCGGAAAAGGGCTGGATCCGGGCGCTGCGGGGCACGGTGGGCGATCTGTCGGGCATTGCATTCAAGGCGGATGACGGCCCGAAATTCGCATTCCCGGCAGAGACAACCTCCCGCTGCATGGTGTTCGCCAGCAACGGCCGCTTCTACACGCTCGATGCGGCGAAGCTCCCCGGTGGCCGCGGCCATGGCGAGCCGATTCGGCTGTTTATCGATCTGGAGCAGGAGGCTGATCTCGTAGCTGCTTTCCGCCATCAGGGCGGGCGCAAATTCCTTGTTGCAAGCGCACAGGGGCGCGGCTTCGTCGTTGCCGAGGACGAATGCCTCGCCAACACCCGCAAGGGTAAGCAGGTGCTCAACGTGGCCCCGCCCGACGCCGCGCGGGCGCTCGCGGTCGTGGAGGGCGAGCTCGTCGCATCGATCGGCGGGAATCGCAAGATGGTGATCTTCCCGCTCGATCAGGTTCCCGAAATGGCGCGCGGGCGCGGCGTACGGCTGCAACGGTACAAGGACGGAGGCCTCAGCGATCTCAAGACGTTCATGGCCCAGCAGGGTCTGTCGTGGACCGATACCGCCGGCCGCGCGTTCACGCTCACGCTCAACGAGCTTGCCGATTGGCGCGGCAATCGCGCCGACGCCGGACGATTGGCGCCGAAGGGCTTCCCGCGCTCCAATACGTTTGGCCAATTGCGCGGCAACGGCAACGCCGAGGGGAGATGACAGCATAGGGATCCCTTGCGCGGCATCTCGATGTGCGGGAAAACCCCCGTCGAGGGGAACCAACGCATTGCCTTATCGTTCAAGGCACCGAGGCGCTGAGAAGATCAGATGGACAAGATCGTAAAATTCAATCATCGCCTCAAAAAGCGAGGTTCGCGACAGAGCGCCGTGGTTCGACCCTCGCGCGCCGAGGCTGAAGAGGCGGTACGGACGCTCATTCGTTGGGCCGGCGATGATCCCGACCGCGAAGGACTTGTCGGCACGCCGGCGCGCGTCGCGCGCGCATACGAGGAGTGGTTTGCAGGTTATTTCGAAAATCCGCGCGAGTACTTGAAGCGAACCTTCGAAGAAGTCGCCGGCTACGACGAGATCGTCCTGCTGCGCGACATCCGGTTCGAATCGCATTGCGAACACCACATAGCGCCGATCATCGGCCGCGTTCACATCGGCTATCTGCCGCGCCAGCGGGTTGTGGGAATTTCCAAACTCGTCCGTCTCGTCGACGTCTATTCGAAGCGGCTTCAAGTTCAGGAGAAAATGACCTCCGAGATCGCCGCGTGCCTGGACAGCGTGCTCAAGCCGTTCGGAGTGGGCGTGGTGGTGGAAGCCGCTCACGAATGCATGACCACTAGAGGCGTGCACAAATCCGACGTCACGATGGTGACCAGCTGTATGCTAGGAACCTTTCGAACCAAGGCAGCGACTCGCCAGGAGTTCTTGTCGGCCATCAACTTGAGAGGTGGCGCTTCCGGGGGCCATGCCGCCGTCTGAAAACTGCGGCTGCGGAGACCGTTTAGCTCGCAACGAATACGATCGACACCGGCGAGTTTTCGAGCACCGCCGCCGCGGTCTCACCGAAGAACAACTTGTCGCCGGGGCGGCGGCTCACGCCCATGATGATGAGATCATGGGCGCGTTTCTTCGCTTCCGCGAGAATCGCGTCACGTGCCGCCATGTCCGAGTGGACGACGGGCCTTACCGTTACGTCACGGTGGTCGGCCATCTCGACTATATCTCTCATGATGGCCTGCTCCTGCCGACGTGCGCGAAAGGCGCGACGCTTGCGTCCGTCGTTTGCCGCGCTGGTGGCAACGTAGAGCGCGGTCATCGTGCCGCCGCAGGCGCGTGCGATGGCGACAGCGGCGTCGGCCGCGCGGCGCGATACCTCGTTTCCCGTGACTGGAACGAGGATGCGCAACGGGGTTCGTTGCGGCTCCCGCAGGTGATCGCCGTTCCCGGCCACGATGGCGAGCGGGCCCTCAAATGCCGCGGCGATCCGGCTGACGCCTTCATCAAAGAGGCCGCTTTTGCCGCGCGTATTCTCGATCCCGACAAACAGAAGGTCGTAGCCCTTTCTCGCCTCCTTCGCGATTGCTTCCCCGGCGCCGGTGTCTTGCTTGCGAACCGTCACGTCGACCGGCGAGGCGTCGTCGTCGCCGCTTTGCGCAGGTTTGGTCTCGTCGGCGGCCGCCTTGACGGTCTTCTGGGCGCGATTACCGGATTCTTTCTCCAGTTCCTCGTGGTGGCTGGACTTGCCCTTCTGCGACAGCGACATGACCGTGATGGGAATGCCCCGGCTGCCGGCCAAGAGCCCTGCGAGGCTGGCCGCGAACTTGCCGTTCGCGCTCTGGTCCACGGCGAGCAACAGGCGTTCCAAATTCGACACGAAGCCGCGCGCCTCGAACCCCTCGCGCTCCAGCCGCTGCTTCTCCGCTCTGCCCATCGGCACCCGCGCCAAGGCCCAGCGCAGCATCGGCGGCATCGCCATGGTCGTCGCAAGGGCCATGGTCACGATCATGGTGAAGAGATCTTGGGTGAGTGCGCCCATCGACAATCCGATCGTGGCGATGATCACCTCGGTCGAGCCGCGTGCGTTCATTCCGCAAGCGAGCGCAAAGGCTTCGCGCCGGGTCAGTCCGCCGATTTCGCCGCCGATGAAGGCGCCGGCGAATTTGCCGAAGCTCGCAATCGCGATCAGGCCTAGGGTCATGAGCAACAGGGACAAATCCTTCAGCACGGTGAGATCGGCAGAAAGTCCGGCAATGCCAAAGAACACCGGCATGAAGAACGCGAGAATGAGACCGCGCAGTTGCTCGTCGATATGTTTGCTGAGAATTGGGGACTCCCCGATCAGCACGCCAGCGACGAAAGCACCGAGTACCGTGTGCACGCCGATGAAGTGCGTCAGTAGCGCCATGGCGCCCATGATCACGAGAATGGTCGTAATCACGGGGAATTCGCTTTCGAAATTGTCGTTCGTCCATCGAATCAGGAAATAGACGATCCGTCGGCCGACGGTGAAGCTCGCAAGGAGGAACGCGGCTGTCCCCAGCACGCTTCTGATCACGTTCATGACGTCGATCGTGCCTGCCTGGGCGAGGCCGAAGATGACGGCGATGATCACCCAGCCGATGGAGTCTTCGCAGATGGCGGAGGCGACGATGATCTGTCCAAGGTTACGGCGGGTAAATCCCATTTCGCGCACGATCGCCGCCACGATCTTGATCGAAGAAATGGACAAGGCAGTGCCGAGGAACAGCGAGGTGAGCAGCCGCTGATCCGGATGCGGAAGCAGCCATTCCGGCAGGAACTGACCGAGCACGAAGCCACAAATGAACGGAATTGCGACGCCGGTGACGGAGATGCTCAGCGCGGACTTGCCGACCGTTCGCACGAGCTTGAGGTCGGTCTCCATTCCAGTCAGCAGCAGCAGCAGGAGAATGCCGTACTGCGAGACGCCATCGAGCATGGCTTTCTGCTCGGCCGTGCGCGGAAAGAGGGCGTGCTGCAAGTCCGGCCACAGCACGCCAAGCAGCGAAGGTCCGAGCATGATGCCGCCGAGCAACATGCCCATCACCGACGGCTGCCCGATGCGATTCATGATCTCGCCCAAGAGGCGGCCAACCAGCATCAGCGTGATGAGCTGGGCGAGAAAAACGACCTCCGAGGCGCCGCTCTTGCCGGTGTCGGCCGCAAGGGACGCCGCTGTGCTCAGCGCCAGGACTGCGGCCGCGCAAAGGCTGGCGCGCGCGCCCTGGCGTGCGGCAGCGAAGATTGGGGTCGAGCAGGTCATGGAGAGGCCCGCGGCCCCTCAATCCGGCCCGGTCGCAATTGTTCCCGGCCGCCGCATTGAGGGATGACCGGCACCTGGCCCTGAATCGGCCACGCGGGCGAGCGGCGCTGCAATTGCAAATTATTTGCAAGAAGGCTATGCAGGCGGAAGCAGAACTTGATCATGGCCCTCTCGTCCGTGCCGCAAGAGCGATCGCCCCCCGCCTCCGCATATGCCGAAACCGGCTGGCGGCGCAGCCGCAGCACGCCCTCGCTGTCCGAGGTTTTTGGCTCGGTTTCGACGCGCCCGCGCGGACCTCTATGGAAGAGACTCCTGGCCTTTCTGGGACCCGGCTATCTGGTCGCCGTCGGTTACATGGATCCGGGCAATTGGGCCACCTCGCTCGCTGGCGGATCGAAGTTCGGCTACGCGCTGCTTGTCATCGCGCTGCTCTCGAACGTCATGGCGATCCTTCTGCAGGCGCTATGCGCGCGGCTGGGAATTGGGGCCGGCCGCGATCTTGCGCAGGCCTGCAGCGATGCGTTTCCGCGCGCCCTGTCTTGGCCGCTTTGGCTGCTCGCTGAAATCGCCATCTGCGCGACCGATCTCGCTGAAGTGATCGGCACCGCCATCGGCCTCAATCTTCTGTTCGGGATTCCGCTGGAAATCGGCGTCATCATTACGGCGCTCGACGTGTTTCTCATTCTCGGAATGCAGCATCTGGGCTTCCGCTGGGTCGAATCATTCGTGGTGGCTCTGCTCGGCGTCATCGCCACCTGTTTTGCCGTTCAGATCGCGCTCGCGCATCCCGATTGGCGCAAGGTCATCATCGGTTTTGCGCCAACGACGGAACTCGTAACCAATCCTGAAATGCTCTACCTCGCCATCGGCATCATTGGGGCGACGGTGATGCCGCACAATCTCTATCTGCATTCCGGAGTGGTACAAACGCGCCGGTTCGGCAGCACGGTCGAGGACAAACGCGAGGCGATCAAGCTCGCTACGCTGGACTCCACCATCGCGCTGATGTTCGCACTACTCATCAACGCGTCGATCCTGATCCTGGCCGCTGCAACGTTCAACAAGGCGGGCAAGACGGAGGTTGCCGAACTCGATCAGGCGCACGCGTTTCTGGCGCCGTTGCTCGGCTCCGCCATCGCCCCGACGCTGTTCGGGATCGCGCTCCTGTGTTGCGGAATCAATTCCACGGTGACCGCGACCTTGTCCGGTCAAATCGTCATGGAGGGTTTCATCGACATCCGGTTGCCGGCTTGGGCGCGGCGGCTCGCGACCCGCGCGCTTGCCATTGTTCCGGCCGCGATCGTCACGATCTGGTACGGGGAGGCCGGCACGGCAAAGCTTCTGATCTTCAGCCAAGTAGTCTTGGGCCTTGCCTTGCCATTCTCGATCGTGCCGCTGGTGATGTTCACCGCCGACCGCCGGAAGATGAACGCGCTGGTTTCCCCGCGCTGGCTCACGATGCTCGCGGCGCTCGTGGCCGCGCTCATCATCGCGCTCAACGTGAAATTGATTGCGGACCAAGTCCTGACGTAAGCCGCGCCGCCAACGCCGGCGCCCTAGCGTTCCACCCGCGTCCAACCGTGCGGCGTGAGCCGCTCCTGCGGCAGGAAGCGCCCCTTGTATCCCATTTTGCGCGAGCCCTCGACCCAATAGCCGAGATAAACATAGGCGAGCCGCATCTCGCGCGCACGCGCGATGTGGTCGAGAATCATGAAAGTACCGAGCGAGCGGGAGGCGTGATCGGAATCGAAGAAGGAGTAGACCATGGAGAGCCCGTCGCTGAGCACGTCGGTCAGCGCGACTGCCAGCAGCTCGCCGTTGCCGCGACTCTCTCCGCGCCGCCGTCGTCGATATTCGACCATACGGGTTTCGACGTGGCTGTCTTCCACCATGATGGCGTAATCGAGCACCGTCATGTCTGCCATCCCGCCATCGCGGTGCCGTGCGTCGAGATAGGAGCGGAACACCGAATATTGTTCGGCGGTTGGCACGGAAGCGCGCATTTCGCCGGCGATATCGCGGTTGCGATCGAGGATGCGCCGCATGCTGCGCGTCGGCTGAAAATCCTCGGCCACCACCCTGACCGAGACGCAAGCGCGGCAGTGTTCGCAGGCGGGCCGATAGGCGATGGACTGGCTGCGCCGGAAACCGCCGTGCGTGAGCAAATCATTGAGCTCGGCGGCGCGCTCGCCGACGAGATGCGTAAACACCTTGCGCTCCTCGCGGCCCGGCAGGTAGGGACACGGCGAGGGCGCCGTCAGATAGAATTGCGGGGTGTTGCGCGAGTGCTGGGTCACGGCGCTCTCGGAGCCGGTACCATTTCCGTCTCGGAGTCTAGGATTGCGCGGGCGGGGCGTTTCGTCAAATGCCTTGTGGGCGGGACGTACGGCGCAACACCTGGGCACGAGCGCCGTTGTTGATGATGATAGTGCCGACCAGCATGTCGTGCAGCAGCCGGCGCCGGTGATTGAAAAACGCGACCAGAAGGATCAGGGGGGTCAAAAAAGAGATCGTGACCCAGTAGACGATGGCATGAACCGCGCCCAAGACGAAGTAGGCGGGAGCTCCGTACCAGGTCCGCATTTCGATATCCATCGCCCGCATGCCGATTGTCGCGGAGGCCGGGCTGCTGAAGGTCAGCCCGTAATAGCAGATCGCCCAGATCACGGCCGCGGGTGACAGCAACCAATACAGGATCCATCCGAGGCCGAGCGTGATGAGACCGACGATGAAAATGAAGGCCGCCGCAAACAGCACCGGAATGGCGATGATGATGACGTCAATCACGAAGGCGATACAGCGGCGCGCCAATACGCCTTCGAACAGTTCCGGGTTGGCGATCGGGTCGTAGGCATGGGGTTTGACCTCGATGGAGACGCCGATCTTTCTCGGTCCGTCGTCGCTCATGTGCAAATGTCCTCGCTGGGCATTCTGCTATCCTGCAAATCAGGCCGCATCCAGCATAGACGCTCTTTATGCAGGAGGCACGGTCATTTGTGACGCGAAGCTCAAGCGTGCCCCCGCTTGCGCGAGGCGGGCGCGCGGCATGCGGCGCCGCTCCCGCTGAGCAAGACCCGGGCACATCCCGCGGCCAGGAGTTGAAGGCATGGGTATCACCATTGCCGACGTGGAGGCGGCCCGCCGCACCATCGCAGGGCAAGTGCTGCGCACGCCCATGCTCCCGGCGCCCAAACTTTCAGCGCTGACCGGCGCCGAGGTCTACGTCAAATACGAAAATCTGCAGGTCACCAATTCGTTCAAAGATCGCGGCGCGCTCAATAAGCTCGCGTCATTGGGCGAAAGCGCCCGTGCCCGCGGCGTTATTGCGATGTCGGCCGGCAACCACGCCCAAGCGGTCGCCTATCATGCCGCGCGGTTGACAATCCCTGCCACCATCGTCATGCCGGTGACAACGCCGTTCGTGAAGGTGGAGGCGACGCAGGCACACGGCGCCGAGGTGGTGCTTCAAGGCGAGACGGTGGCGGAGGCCCAGATTCGCGCCGAGACGCTCGCCCGCGACCGCGGCCTGACCTTCGTGCACCCCTATGACGATCCGCTGGTCATCGCCGGGCAAGGCACCATCGCACTCGAGATGCTGGAAGACGCGCCCGAGCTCGATGTGCTGGTGATTCCCATTGGCGGTGGCGGGCTTATCGCGGGCAATGTGATCGCCGCCCGAGCGCGCAAGTCGACCATCGAAATCGTGGGGGCAGAGGCCGCGCTGTATCCTTCGTTCTGGAACGCGCTGTACGGCGAAAACCTTCCGCTCGGCGGTGCGACCCTCGCCGAAGGCATCGCGGTGAAGAACGTCGGCGTGCTGGCGCTGCCGATCGTACGCGAGCTCGTGTCGAAAATCGTACTTGTAGATGAGGCCCATCTCGAGCGCGCGGTGAATGCTTATCTGACCCTGCAGAAGACGATGGCGGAAGGCGCGGGCGCAGCCGGTCTTGCCGCCATGCTGGTCGAGCCGGAGACGTTCCGCCGCCGCAAAGTCGGGCTGATCCTGTGCGGCGGCAACATAGACGCGCGCATCTTAGCCTCCGTCATGGTGCGCGAGCTCGAGCGCGAGGATCGCATCGTCTCGTTCCGGCTGACTATCCCCGACCAGCCCGGCGTGCTCGGGCAGATCGCCACGCGGCTGGGCGGGCTCGGCGCCAACATTCTGGCAGTCGAGCACCGCCGCCTCTTCCTCGACGTGCCGGCGAAAGGCGCCAAGCTCGACGTCACCGTGGAAACGCGCGATCGCCTGCACGGGCAGCAGATCTTCAAGGCGCTTGAGGGCGACGGTTTTCAACCGGTATGGATCGATACCGCGACGATGATGGAATGACGGCAGAAAACGTTTCAGGCCGGCGCTTTCTCTCTGCATGATTGCGGCGCTCGGACGAATCGCCGGCCCCGAGGGTACTAGATCTTGCGCGAGAAGGAACTTCGCATAGCACTTGTTTGCTTCGGCGGTATTTCGCTAGCCATCTACATGCATGGCGTGACTAAGGAAATCCTCAAGCTGGTGCGCGCCTCGAGCGCTCTGCATGCAATCGCGGACCGCTCCCGGCGCGCGAAAGCGTCGTTCTTCAATAACGGCGACCGCACCGGCCCGGAGTACGACACCGAAGGCATCTATTTCGAGCTGCTGCGCGAGATCGGCCGCCATGTCGAGCTGCGGGTGGTCGTGGATATCATCGCCGGCGCCTCGGCAGGCGGCATCAATGGCACAATGTTGGCGCGCGCGCTCAGCCACGACCTGCCCATGAACGCGCTGCGCGATCTCTGGCTCGACAACGCCGATGTCACGATCCTACTTGCGCCCGACGCGCGCGCCGGCACCTGGAGCAAGTGGTTCCTAAAGCCATTCCTGTGGGCGATGACCAGGACCGGCAGCCTCCGCGCGGTCACCGACATGGAGGTGCGGCAGAAGCTTTCGTTGTTCGTGCGCTCCCGCTGGTTCAAGCCGCCGCTCGACGGACGTGTGATGGCCCGCCTCATGTATGACGCCGTCGTCTCGATGGGTGCAGCGAAAAGCCCGCGCGCTTCGCTACTTCCTTCCGGCCAATCGCTCGACCTGTTCGTGACCCTGACCGACTACTACGGCTACCAGCAGCTCGTGCAAATCCACGATCCGCCGCTCATCCACGAGCGCGACCACCACCATGTTCTGCACTTTACCTATCGGCGCCATTCCAACGGAGAGGTCGAGAGCGACTTCGACCTCGATAATGCGCCGGGCCTCGCGTTCGCAGCGCGCGCCACGTCCTCGTTTCCCGGCGCATTCCCGCCGGCGCGCATCGTCGAAATGAACGAGGTCATCTTACAGAGGAGCGGAAGCTGGCCGCGACGCGCGGAATTCATCGCAAAATCATTTCCCAACCACCTGCGCGCCGGCATGGACCCGACGACGGTGTCCTTCCTCGATGGCTCGGTGCTCAACAACCGTCCGTTTCAGGAAGCGATCTCGGCGATCCACGGCCGGCCGGCTTTTCGGGAGATCGATCGCCGTCTGGTCTACATCGATCCGCATCCGGCACCGGCGGTATTGCCGCGCCAGCAGGTCGTGCCCGGCTTCTTTGCGATGCTTCGCGGCGCGCTGTCGGATATCCCGAGCTCGCAGCCGGTAATCGACGAGCTTACGCGCGTGATCGAGTTCAACGAGCAGGTGCGCCGGCTGCGGGCGATTGTCGACAGCGCCCGTCCCCACATTAGTCAGTTGGTAGCGAAAGTCGTGACCACGACGTTCGATCGGCCGATCTCGAGCGAGGAGCTTCGTGCCTGGCGCGAGCAGGTCAACTCTCACGTCGCGCGCGATGCCGGGTTTGCCTATCAAGCCTATGTGCGGCTCAAGCTCGCCTCCGTGCGCGCGTTCGGTGCTGAGCTGATCGTGAAGCTGCGGGGTGTGCCGGCACAATCGCCGTTGTCGCGCGTGGTGTCCGAAATCATCGATGCGTGGGCGTTGCACAAAGGCATCGTCTACGAACGGGCCGACAGCGAAGCGCTCGAATTCGAGAGTCAAACCGCGGAGCATCTTCCTGCCTGGGTGAAATACCTCCTCGCCTTCGACGTCAAATACCGCGTGCGGCGCATGCACTTCCTGATCACGGGCCAGAATAGACTTTATCAACTCATCGATGAGGACCGTTTCGCCGGGCTTGATCCGCTCGTGATCGATCGGCTCAAGCGCGAGTTCTATGGCCGGCTGGACGCGTTGCGGCGCCGGGAAGACGCCGGCTTTTACAGCCGTGAGGTGCGCGAGCTTGCGGCAGATATTTTTCCCGCCGCGCCCTCGGGTGCGGAGATCAGGCACCTCGAGGCCTACGCGGCCGCCTTCGTGGAACAACATGTCGCCAAGCTCGACCGCCTGATCGAGCAACTGGCCGCCGAGATCGACCTCGATGCGAGCACGCGTGAAATCGACGACCTGTTGGCTTCGCTCGATCCGGCCGCGTGGCATCCGGAGGCGCGCCGGGAGGTACTTGTCAATTATCTCGGCTTTCCGTTCTGGGACGTGTTGACCTTCCCGATGACGCGTGCCCGCGAGATTGGCGAGCTCAACGAGATTTTGATCGACCGGATCAGCCCGCAGGACGCCCGCACGCTTTCCGGATTCGATGGCATCGAGAGGTTGAAGGGCATCGGCTTCGGCCATTTCGCCGCGTTCTTGTCGCGCGCCTATCGGGAGAACGATTATCTCCTCGGCCGCCTGCATGCGCTTGACCGGCTCATCGACATAGTTTGCGACGCGGCGGGCGTTGATCCTAAGGCAAATGGCATTGACGTGTTGGCGCTCAAGAAGCGCGGCTTTGCGGCCATCATCGCCGCCGAGGAGCCGCATCTCAGCCACAGCCGCGATCTGATCGCGGCTTTGCGCCGGTCAATCAGCGAGATTGGCGCCTAGTTTCAGCCGATGGGTCCGTGGTGCCCGGCGCATGCGGGCATGCATGCGCACTGGCTATATTGCGGCGTGACCGTAGCAGCCGATCACCATCTGCCGCCTCGATTGACGAGCCGCAGAATGACAAGGAGGATGACGGCGCCGATGGTCGCCGCGATGATGGCCGAAACGATGCCGGCGCCGAGGTGAATTCCCAGTTGTGGCAACAACCAACTGCCGATGAGGGCGCCGATGATGCCGATGCAGATATCGGCGACAAGGCCGTAGCCGGTGCCGCTGACGATCTTGCCGGCAAGCCATCCCGCGATCAAACCGACCAACAAAATGACGAGAATAGATTCATTAGACATGCTCATTTCCTCCCATCCGGCGACACGCCATGGTCGCAGATCCCGAACAACCCACCATACAGAATGTTCGGAGCGGCGGCCAGCGCCACGCGCGGCAACCATCGAAATTGCAAGGGATTCCGCAAGCCGTCGCTCAGGCGCGCCGCGCCGCCGCGCATCGGTGCAAGCGGCGGCCAAAACCAGGCGCGGATGGTTTAGGCCACGTCTTTCAGCGCCTCGGCCACGCGCGGGGCGAAATAGGTGAGCACGCCGCACGCGCCGGCGCGCTTGAAGGCGATCAGGCTTTCCATCATCGCCTTCTCGCCGTCGAGCCAACCGTTCTGCGCGGCTGCCATGATCATCGAATATTCGCCGGATACTTGATAGGCGAAGGTCGGAACGGCGAAGGCGTCTTTTACGCGGCGCAGAATGTCGAGGTAGGGCATGCCGGGCTTGACCATGACCATGTCGGCCCCCTCGGCAATATCGAGCTCGACCTCGCGCAGCGCCTCGTCGCTGCTGGCTGGGTCCATCTGATAGGTGCGCTTGTCGCCGATCAGCGTCGCGGCCGAGCCGACTGCGTCGCGGAATGGGCCGTAGAAGGCCGAGGCATATTTGGCCGCGTAGGCCATGATCGAGACGTCGGCAAAGCCGGCGCGGTCGAGACCCGCGCGAATCGCGCCGACGCGCCCGTCCATCATGTCCGATGGCGCGATGATGTCGCAGCCGGCCTGCGCTTCGACCAGCGCCTGCTGCACCAAGACTTCCACCGTTTCATCGTTGAGTATGACGCCGTCGCGCAGGAGGCCGTCGTGGCCGTGGCTGGTATAGGGATCAAGCGCGACGTCGCAGAGGATGCCGACCTCCGGCACCGCACGCTTGATGGCGCTTATGGCGCGACACACCAAGTTGTCCGGATTGACCGCCTCGCTGCCGGCCTCGTCCCGCCGCTTCGGGTCGGTATACGGAAACAGCGCGAGACAGGGGATCGCAAGTGCTGCGGCGCGCTCAGCCTCGCGCACCGCTTCATCCACGGACAGCCGCTCGACACTCGGCATGGAGGCGACCGGCACCCGCGTGTTTACTCCATCGACGAGGAACAGCGGCCAGATCAGATCATATGTGCTTAGCTCGTGCTCGCGCACGAGGCGCCGCGACCACTCGGCCTTGCGGTTGCGGCGTGGGCGTTTGGAGAGGTCGAGGCCCGGCTTGCGCTCGATCTTTGGACTGACCGGGGTGAGACGGGCCTCGATCGCGCGGCCGTATTTGAGGGCCATTGCACTGCTCCCGGACGAAAGGCCCCATTTGTACCCGCTCCGCGCCGTGCTTGCCAGCGGTGCCGCACTGCGCGCGACGCTACGGCTCGCCATAACGGTTGCTCTCATCCGCTCGGGCGTTCATGTTCGGCGTCACAAACCGCGCCTTGCCGCCAAATAAGATGCCGTGCGACTGAGGGTCGCTCCGGTCTGGCTCAAATAGACGGTTTGGAGGCAACATCGCCCGGAAAGGGCGAAACATAAGCGCAACGGGAGGATCAAATGCGCGTTGTGGCCATAGTCCGCGCCGCCGCGATTTTGGCGTTCAGCCCTATGTCGCACGCGCACGCGCAGGATCCAGCGAGCTTCTATAAGGGCAAGACACTTGATCTTTACGTCGGCTACAGCGCCGGCGGCGGATATGACGTCTATGCTCGGGCGCTCGCGCGCCACATGGGGCGCTTTATCCCCGGCAATCCGACAATCGTGCCGAAAAACATGCCGGGCGCCGGCAGTCTCGTGCTCGCCAACTGGCTATACAATGTCGCGCCCAAGGACGGCAGCGCGTTTGGGATGATCGGACGCGGTACTGCTTTCGATCCGTTGCTCGGCTCCACCAAGGCCCAATTCGATGCGGCCAAATTCAACTGGATCGGCAGCATGAACGACGAAGTGAGTGTCTGTGTCGCCTGGTCCACGAGCGGTATCGCTAAGCTCGAGGACGTCACGCAGAGACAGCTGACAGTCGGTGGAACAGGCCCGGCCGCCGACACCGATCAATTTCCTAAAGTTCTCAACGCGACGATTCATACCAAGTTCAAGATCATTCCTGGATATCCGGGCGGCAATGACATTGATTTGGCAATGGAGCGGGGCGAAGTGATGGGGCGCTGCGGCTGGTCGTGGTCGAGCGTCGTTGCAACCCACAAAAGTTGGGTGGATGAAAAGAAGATCAATATTCTGGTGCAGCTGTCGCTGACCAAGCACGCCGATCTGCCGGACGTTCCGCTCGTCATGGATTTTGCCAAAACCGACGAAGAGCGGCGCATCTTCAAGCTGGTCTTTGCCCGCCAGCCGATGGGGCGGCCGTTCCTGGCGCCTCCCGGCGTTCCCGCGGATCGTACGGCGACTCTGCGCAAAGGGTTCATGAATACGATGAAGGACCCGGGCTTTCTCGCTGAAGCCGAAAAGATGCGGCTGGAGATCAATCCGGTCTCCGGCGATGCGGTGCAGGCAATCGTGCAAGACGTCTACCAAACGCCGAAGTCGATCGCGGCAGCGGTGGCCGATATGGTCAACCATTAACCGGGCGCCTTCGTTGATTGACGATCGATCGCGCTGCCATTATCGGTCGCCGCAATGGACTTCGAACTCAGCGAGGAGCAGCGTGCGATGCAACATACCGCTCGCGCTTTCGCGCGAGCGGCGATGATGCCGTTTGCGCGCCAGTGGGACGAGGACGAGATCTTCCCCACCGACACGCTGAGAGAAGCCGCCAAGCTCGGCTTCGGCGGCATCTACGTGAGCGCTGACGTCGGCGGCTCCGCGCTCTCGCGGCTCGACGCGGTGCTGATCTTCGAAGAACTGGCGCAGGGCTGTCCCTCAACCGCCGCCTATGTCTCGATCCACAATATGGTGGCATGGATGATCGATGCGTATGGCTCGAGTGAACTGCGACGACGCTTTCTGCCCGATCTCTGCAGCATGGAGAAATTCTCCAGCTACTGCCTGACCGAGCCGGACTCCGGCTCGGATGCGGCAAGCTTAAAGACCCGCGCACAGCGCCGCGACGATCACTACGTGCTCGACGGTACGAAGGCGTTCATTTCGGGCGGCGGGCGCTCCGACGTCTACCTCGTCATGGCGCGGACGGGAGAAGGGGGGCCACACGGCATCTCTTGCTTCCTGGTCGAGAACGGCACGCCGGGGCTGAGCTTCGGAGCGCAGGAAAAGAAGCTCGGCTGGCACTCGCAGCCGACAGCGATGGTGATATTCGAGTCCTGCCGCGTCCCCGTCGAAAACCGCATCGGCGCCGAGGGAGAGGGGTTCAAGATCGCCATGAGCGGGCTCGACGGCGGCCGGCTCAATATCGCGGCCTGCTCGCTCGGCGGTGCCCAGTTCTGTCTCGAACGCACGATTGCGCACATGAAAGAGCGCAAGCAGTTCGGCACCCGGCTCGCTGATTTCCAGGCGCTCGGCTTCCGCGTCGCTGACTATGCGACCGAGCTCGAGGCATCGCGCCTGATGCTCTACCGGGCGGCGGACGCCCTCGATCGGCGCGAGGGCGGCGCCACGCGGCTTGCCGCCATGGCCAAGCGGCTTGCCACCGATACCGGTTTTGCGGTGGTGGATGGCTGTCTGCAGCTTCACGGCGGCTACGGCTACCTGCGCGATCACCCAATCGAGCGCGTCCTGCGCGACCTGCGCGTACACCAGATCCTCGAAGGCACCAACGAGGTGATGCGGCTGATTGTCAGCAGGGATTTGTTGGGGAATTGAGAATCCCAAGCTACGAGTGAACAAATCACGCCAACGCACGGAATATATGATGGAAACTATGCCGAGCATCGCATCGTCCCGGGCCGACCTGATGGGGCAGGTGGCCCGTTTCGCCGCGTGCGTTTGGCGCTCCTGCGCTTAGCGCTTGCATGCCGCTCGAAAGCTTCATGGCGGAAGAATTGGCGCTCGCTACCGCGGCGGCCTTCACCGGTGCAGCGATCTATGTCAACGTCGCAGAGCAGACGGCGCGGCTCGGTATCGACGACGAGGCGCTGCTTGCCGAATGGAAACTGAGCTACGCGCGCGGCTTCGCCATGCAGGCAAGCCTTGCGCTCGCTTCGGCGCTGTTTGGGCTGTTGGCCTTTTGGCTCACGCGCGACTGGCGCGCGCTCGTTGGGGCGGCGCTAATCTTCAGCAATTGGCCCTACACCTTGCTGGTGATCCTGCCGGTCAACAAGCGCATCGCGGCAACGCCGCCGGATGCGGCCGGCGGCGCGACCCGCGGGCTGATTCAAACCTGGGGGAGGCTGCATGCCGGCCGTAGCGCGCTCGGCTTCGCGGCGACGCTGGCCTATCTGTGGGCAAGCGCGTGAGCTCGGATCTCCTGTTCGAGCGGCGCGGCGCGGCGGGTCTCATCACCCTCGATCGGCCGCACGCGCTCAACGCGGTGTCGCTGGCCATGGTGCGCGAGCTCGCGCGACAGCTCGGCGAATGGGAGACGGATCCCGCGGTCAGCCAGGTGATCGTTGCCTCGCGTGATGCCCGCGCCTTCTCAGCGGGCGGGGATCTGCGCGCGCTCTATGACCTCGGGCGCGCCGGACGCTTCGATGAGGCGCTCGCCTATTTTCGCGAGGAGTACGCGCTCAACACCCGCATCAAGCGCTATCGCAAGCCGTATGTGGCGCTCATCGACGGCATCGTCATGGGTGGCGGCGTCGGCATCTCGGTGCACGGCTCACATCGCGTGGCCGGCGACAAGTTCACGTTCGCGATGCCCGAGGTCGGCATTGGGTTTTTTCCCGACGTCGGCGCGACGTGGTTCCTGCCGCGCCTACCGGGAAGGCTTGGCACCTATTGCGCGCTCACCGGCGAGCGGCTCGATGGCGCGGACGCGGTGGCTGCAGGCATTGCCACCCATCGGGTGCCATCCGCGCAGTTTCCAAACCTGATCGAAGCATTATGTCGTGCGGACCCCGTCGAAGCCTCGCTTGCGGCGTGCGCACAGTCCACGGCGGGCGGAGCGGCGGCGTCGCGGTGGAGCGCTATCGCGGCATTGTTCGAGGCCAATAAGGTCGAGGAGATCCTGAGCGCGCTGGACGCCGAGGCTGCCATGCAGGGCCCGAATGCGGCCTTTGCGTCCGCCACCGCGGCCTTGATGCGTACAAAATCGCCGACAAGCCTCAAGGTCGCGCTGGCGCAGATGCGGCGCGGCGCAACACTCGATTTCGCCGAGTGCATGCGCACCGAATTCCGCATAGTGTCCCACGTGGTGCGGAGCCATGACTTCTATGAGGGGGTGAGGGCGGTCATCATCGACAAGGACCAGGCGCCGCAATGGCAACCAGCCACCCTCGCGGCGGTTGATACGGCCGAGGTGGAGCGGCATTTCGCGCCGGTGGCACGCGAGCTTGAGCTGCCATGACGAACGCCGAAGGGCCGCACATTCTCGAACCTGTTCAGGCCGCCGACGGCGAAGCCGCGGGCAAGCCGTGGCCGTACCGGCTGATGCTGTTCCTGCGCGTCATGGCAGGCGTCTCGCTCTGCAAGGGTCTGTACCATTGGGCGGTCATTTGTGGCATCGGTGCCCCGCTTCCCTCCGGGTTCGATTCCTATTCGACGCCGTATCAGGTGGCGACGGTTTTCTTCGCCGTGATTGATCTGGTGGCGGGGGTCGGCTTGTGGCTCGCCGCGCCCTGGGGCGCGGTGGTCTGGCTCACGTCCGTGATCTCCATGGCCGCAGTGGAGCTCTTGTTTCCGCAAATCTACGGCGGGAACATATGGGTCATCGTTACGGAGGTGGTGTTGCTCGGGGTCTATCTGTGGCTCGCACTGATGGCCGCGCGCGAGCAGCCGGGCTGACAATCGCGCTGGAGGACATCATGGCAAAGGTCGGCTTCATCGGGCTCGGCAATATGGGGATGCCGATGGCCGAAAACCTGCTCAAAGCCGCTTACGAGGTGACCGGCTTCGATCTCAACGCAGATGCGACCGAACGGCTCGCGCACAAAGGGGCAAGTCGAGCGAACTCGCTCGCCGACGCGTGCAACGCCGCCGAGATCATCATCACCATGTTGCCCGCGGGCGAGCACGTGCGCGAGGTTTATCTCGGGGCTGGTGGCGTGCTGGCGAGCGTCGGGCCGGGAACGTTGCTGATCGATTCCTCGACCATCGACGTACAAACCGCGCGCGAGGTGGCGCAAGCGGCCCAAAACAACGGCCTCGCGATGGTGGACGCCCCGGTCTCGGGCGGCGTGGCCGGAGCGGAAGCGGCAACCCTGACCTTCATGGTCGGCGGCAGCGATGAAGCCTTCGAACGCGCACGGCCGGTGCTCGAGAGAATGGGCAAGACCATCGTCCATGCCGGCGCGCCGGGAAATGGTCAGGCGGCCAAGATTTGCAACAACATGATTCTCGGTGTCTCGATGATCGTGGTGTCGGAGGCCTTCCTGCTGGCGGAAAAGCTCGGGCTGGATGCACAAAAGCTGTTTGACATTTCCTCGAAATCGTCGGGGCAGTGCTGGTCCATGACAAGCTATTGCCCCGTGCCGGGCCTGGTGCCGGCCTCGCCCGCGAACCGCGACTACAAGGCAGGCTTCACCGCGGCCATGATGCTTAAGGATTTGAAACTCGCACAGACCGCCGCGCGCGCGACCCATGCGACGACGCCGCTGGGGGCTGGCGCCGCCGCGGTCTACGAACGCTTCGTCGAAAGCAGCGATGGCAGCGTCGATTTTTCCGGCATCATTCGTTATTTGCGCGGAGCGTGAAGGCGGCGTGGCACGCTTCGTTACGTCCGAGCGAAGTCCGGAGTTATCGCATTTCGAGCCGAGCTGCCTTCGCTCGGCAGAGAAGGAAATGATGGTGAAGCAAACGTAACGGCCAAGCGCTGCAGAAGAACTTCATAAACCGTTCTTGGTCATCGGTCCTTTACGTTCAACATCGATACGCACGAGATCGAAGCACAATCCGCGTCATCGAAAAGCGCAATGATGAGTGCAACCGACTGCAATTTTCATGTCGAGCACGCCATGCGCGGAAGCTAGCGGCAGCGGTGAGACGTACGTTCATCAATGGACCATTCACCGTCGCAGATAAACCTTATCTTTAGCGTGTTGTTTAAAGCGAATTTTAGCTGCCGCATCGTAGGCTGCACGTCGAGCGAGGGAACAATACCTCGCTAGTAACAAAGATAAGCCACGGGGAAGGTGTCATGTTGCGAAGCGTTGCGAGAGCAATCGAACCGGCCGTTCGCGAGGGGAACGCCGAGCGCGTCCGTCCGCACTATCTCGAGACTTTGACTTTGGTCGAGCGGCTGCATCGTCGCTTGCTCGATGTGATCAAGGACGAATTCGACCGCAGGAGCCGCGCCGAGATCAATGCGGTGCAGGCACTGCTGCTCTACAATATTGGCGAGAAGGATCTCACCGCCGGCGAGCTACGGACGCGCGGGTATTATCTCGGCTCGAATGTGTCCTACAACCTCAAGAAGCTCGTCGAGATGGGATACCTCGATCATCAGCGCTCGCAGATCGATCGCCGCTCAGTGCGCATCAGGCTCACCGACAAAGGGCGCGAGGTGCGCGACATCGTCGATACGCTCTACCAAAAACACGTGGCCACCGTGGCCCAGGTCGGCGGCATCGATGGGGACGAGTTCGCGACACT
>DATNNX010000286.1:0-4794 GCA_035601615.1 Xanthobacteraceae bacterium | reverse complement strand
GTGTCGCTTCGGCGCAGCCCATCGCCCAAGGTCGCAAATGGACGCAGTACGTCCTTGGATCCACGCGTGCGCCAATCGACCGGGTAGGGTTCGACTGGAAAGCCGACTTTGCGGAACACGCCGACGGCCCGCGGCAAATGATGGGCTGACGTCACCAACAGCCAGCGCTCACCAGACTTAGGCTGGGCGATGGCCTTGGAGAAAACCGCATTCTCGACCGTGTTGCGCGATCGATCCTCCAATAGGATTCGTGCGCGCGCGATTCCGAGATCTTGGAGCAGGCGCAGGGCGAGTAGCGCCTCTGCGCCCTCATCGTAGATCAGCGCGGCACTGCCGCCCGACAGCAGAATGCGCGCATCGGGGTAGCGCCGCGCCAACTCGGCCGCGACGGTCAGCCGTTCGGCCGCCTCGTTGAGCGCCACCTCGTCGCGGGCGGCCGAAACGTCCGGCGAGATGGCGCCGCCAAGCACGATAATGCCGTCCGGGGCGCCGCGTGCCGCGTCCCACGGGGGGAAGCGCTCCTCAAGCGGTATAATCAACGCATTGCCGATGGGCGAAAGGCCGAGCACTGCGAGGACGGTCAGACTTGCGAAGGCGAGCGCCCGGCCTGTCCGCGCAAAGCGCGTCGGCAGCAGCAAGAGCCCGAGAACACCGATCGAAATGACGAGGTTGGATGGGATGGCGAAGAAACCGAGAACTTTGGAAAGGGGGAAAAACATCGGCGCGGCCGCGGGCGTGTCAGAGCGCGTCTGCAGGCAAGGAACACATTCTCGGGCGCTGATTTACGAGCGCCGCGCGCGAGGCTTGCCCGCCGGTCACGTCTTCTTCCAAGCGGCGTAGCGGGCCTTGGTCTCTTCGTTCATGGGATAAAGACCGGGAAGCTTGGCCCCACGCTCGACCTCGGCGACGATGAAGCTTTCCATCCGCTCATGCTCGGCGCCCTCATCGGCGACGAACGCGACGAGGTCCTGCGGGATCACCACGGCCCCGTCCCCGTCGCAGACGATGACGTCACCTGGAAACACAGCGCAGCCGCCGCAGCCGATCGGCTCCTGCCAGCCGACGAAGGTGAGGCCATTGACCGAAGCCGGCGCGGCGGTCCCGGCACACCAGACCGGTAGCTTGGAGGCAAGAACACCCGCCTTGTCGCGCACGACACCGTCAGTCACCAGCGCCGCCACCTTCCGCTTCGCCATGCGCATGGTCAGGATATCCCCGAAAATGCCGGCCGAGGTGACGCCCGTCGCGTCGGCCACTGCGATGCAACCTTCCGGCATTGCTTCGATGGCGCCGCGCGTTGAAACCGGCTTCGCCCAGCTTTCCGGGGTGGCGAGGTCCTCGCGCACCGGCACGAATCGGAGCGTGAAGGCGGGACCCACGACGCGAGCGCCGCCGGAAACGAGCGGCCGGGGCCCGTTCATCCAGCAGCGCCGGATTCCTTTTTTCAGGAGCATGGTGGTGATGGTCGCTGTGGTGATCGCCCGCAGCGTGTCGTAGAGAGCCGCGCTCATTCGCACACCTCTTGCCAGAACCTGTACGGCCGGCGTCACGGCGACGCGAAGCCGAGGCGCTCGTCGCGTCGCCGCAGCCAGGCCACGAACGGGATCGAGAGCAGCACCATCCATGCTTTCCCGACGATCTGGCCCAGCAGGAAGTCGAGCGAGCCGAAAGCGAGCCACAGAAACACGACCGAGTCGACGACAAGCCCGACCACGCTCGACGCCACGACGGCAACGATCAACCCGCGCCGCACGAGCGGCGTGTAGACTGCGAGATCGGCGAATTCCGACAGCAGGAATGCGGCCGCCGAGGCAATAACGAGCGCCGGCGGCGCCAGCGCCGCCGAAAGGATGGCACCGACGAGAATGGCGAGCGAAGACGCGGCAGCGCCGAGGCGGCGCTGGACCAAGTCGCGCAGAACGAGCGCAGCACCGGCCATGATCACGCCCGAGGGCGCCATCAGCCCCGGCGCCACCGGAACGAGGCAAGGTCCCGCCGGCTGGCATACCGTGCCGGCATGCCCGATCAGCCAGTTCGCCGCCGGAATGGTGAGCGCGAACAGAGCGACGAACACGATGCCCTCGTCGCGACGTCGCGTCTCGCTCCTCGTCATCGCATTGACATCCACTTGGCGAATCCCTCTGCGCGCAACCGGCAGGCCGGGCATATCCCGCAACCGTAGCCCCAGTCATGCCGCTGCGAACGATCGCCGAGATAGCAGGTGTGGGTGTCTTCGACCAGCACGTCGAGAAACGCGTCTCCACCGATCTCGTGCGCCAACGCGAACGTGGCGGCCTTGTCGATCCACATCAAGGGGGTGTGAATCACGAAACGGCGTTCCATCCCCAGATTGAGCGCCAGCTGCATGCATTTGATCGTGTCGTCGCGACAATCCGGATAACCGGAGAAGTCGGTCTCACACATGCCCGCGACCAGATGCTTCACTCCCCGCCGATAGGCGAGCGCACCCGCGAAGGCGAGGAAAATGAGATTACGGCCGGGAACGAAGGTCGTCGGCAGCCCACTCGCGCCCGCCTCGATGGCGACCTCGCGCGTGAGCGCGGTATCGGAAATCGCCGCGAGCGCGCCCAGCTCGAGCACGTGATCCTGGCCGAGTTTTTCGGCCCATATCGGCTTGAGCTCCGCCATACGCTCGCGCACGCGCCGGCGCGCCTCGAGCTCGGCGCGATGGCGTTGCTCGTAATCAAAGCCCAGCGTCTCGACGCGAGCAAAGCGCTCGAGCGCCCAGGCCAAGCAGACCGTCGAGTCCTGCCCGCCGGAAAACAAAACAAGCGCGCTGGTGGGATCGATTGAGTTCACGAGCACAACTCCCACGCTGCGAATGGGGAACAGCGAGTGGCGCATAGCGCGCAACTCGAGCTCGTCATCCGCTATTCGCTAACGGCTGTTCGCAATTTGGTGGCGCGCTCGCTATTCGCCGCTCGCTCTTTTACTCGGCTCGTAGCCGAGCTTGCGCGCAAGCGTTGCCAGCTCGCAGCCCTCACAGTAGCGGCGATCCTTAAAGTCGATCCAGTTATGCGCATAGATGTTCTCGGCCGGGATGCCGTAGCGCTCCTGTAAGAAGCGCACCAGTATCAGCCACGCTTGCATCTGCTCGCGCGTTGGCGGCTTGGCGACGTCCGGGTAATTGCCGACGAATTCCACCCCGATCGAATTGGTTTTGATCACCCTGCGATAGGTCTTTGCATTATCGATATACTTGTTGTCGTTTCGATTGGCGCCGTCGCCGTGGGTTGGGATCGCGTTCTCGGCCGTCGACCAATACACGGTGCCATCGGTTTCCACCCACACCATCACGCCTCGCTTGGTGGGATTTTTTGTCTGCGCCAGCGCCATGCTCTTGGCGGAACCGGCCGGACCTTCGGTCTGATGCACGATGATGTTCTGCCATTTGACGGCATCGCCGGGCAATCCGAGCGGATGGAGATAGACGATCGTGAGCCCCGGAATTTGTGGCTCGCCGGGCTGCTTGGCGAGCTCGCGAAAATTTTCCGGAAGCTCGGCGTCATAGGCGACGGCAGCGCTGCCGCTTTCCGCTCGCTCCGCCGGCACGGCGTCCGGCCGCGGTCGCGGCAGCGCAGTCTCTTCGCGCGCTAAAGCGCGAATGGGCTTGGTCTGCTCGGCCCACGCCGAATTCGTCAGCGCATAATGTGCGATGGAGAGCGCGAGCACGGCAACGGGCGCCACGCATGCCGCGCCTCGAGTAAGCAGCGGTCTTATTGCTAGTCCCATTGCGGTGACCCGGAATAGGCGTAATCGACGATGCGTCCGTCACGGCGCGCGAGTCGCGCGATCTCCGTCATTTCCGGCTCGGAAAGCTCGAAATCGAAAATGGCGAGATTTTCCGAGAGCCGCTCGAGGCGGCTGGTGCGCGGGATGACCGCGATGCCGCGCTGCACCAGGAAGCGCAGGCTCACCTGCACCGCGCTCTTGCCATGCGCCTTGCCGATGCGCGCAAGCATTTTGTGCCCGCTGACGCCGCCTCGGGCCACCGGACTATAAGCCATGACGGCCATGCGGTCGCGCCGGCAGGCCGCGATCACCTTCGACTGGTCAATGAAGGGATGTACCTCGATCTGGTTGCAGACGAGCGGCTCGGTTGCAAGCTTCACGGCCTCTTCGATGAGCACAACGGTAAAGTTCGATATCCCGATGTGGCGAGCCAGACCCACGCGCTTGACCTTGCACAAGGCGCCGAGCGTATCGCGCAGTGGAATCTGTGGGTTTGGCCAATGCAGCAGGAGCAGGTCGACTTGGCTAAGCCGCAATCGCGCCAAGCTCTGCTGCGCGGAACGCTCGAGATCGCGCGGAGCAAAATGCGACGGCCAGACCTTGGTGGTGACGAAGATCTCGTCACGTCCGATGCCGGCGGCGCGTAGTCCCTCTCCCACCTCGCGTTCGTTGTCGTAAAGCTCGGCGGTATCGATGTGGCGATAACCCAGCCGCAGCGCCTCCTCGACGACCCGCGCACAGGCACGCCCGCGCAGCTCCCAGGTGCCGAGCCCAACAAGTGGAATGCGGGCGCCGTGCGCCTCAACGACGTGGGCCGTTATTGACATCATCATCTCACTTCCGCGCGCATCCCCGGCTTCGTCCACCGATTGTGCCGGCGGGGCGCTCACTGGCTGGGCATTCAGAGCTGAACTTGCATCAGCTACACGACTTTGCGCGCGCCCCTGCCCCAAGATTAGAACGATTCAATGTTACAACACTTGCGCCGTGGCCCGCGAAGTCTTTCATATCACCTGAGGCTTGGCGAACGGCAAAGAGGAT
>DATNNX010000285.1:0-11747 GCA_035601615.1 Xanthobacteraceae bacterium | reverse complement strand
GAGCGGCGCGCCGATCGGCTGGCTGGTGATCCCACCCGGTGTTGGCCGCTTCGAAGGCGCTGCAGTCTCGCGCCGCGCGCCGCATCCGCACGCCGCGATCCTGTTCTTCGATTTCATGCTGACCGACGGGCAGGACATCCTGCGCGAGCGCGACTTCTTTTCGGCGCGGGCGAATGCGCAATCCTTGCCGCAGGGCGCCGACTTGCATTTTCTCGATCCCGCCAGAGCGCTCGATGAAAACGCGAAATGGAGCAAGTATTTTCGCGACATTGTCACCAATGCGCGCTGAAGGCGCCGCTGCTACGCGCCGGCACCCGCGGGCTTGACCGGTGGGTCGATCGTAAAAATTTTTGGCGAAGGGAACGGATTGCCCGGTCAAGCCCGATGCTTACGGAATCGGCAATAGCGGCTTTTGTCCCGGATGGAGCTGCATGTCGACGGCAGTGAGCAGCGCCGCGGTGCCGGCGTAGTTGCCCATCAGCATCACCAGTTCGATGAGCTTGTTCGGGCCGAACAGCGCCTTCGCCTTGGCGAACGTCTCCGGCGTCACCTTGTGATCGCGGAAAATCTGGCGGCCGAGCTCGATCACCGTGGCGTCGGTTTCGTCGAGGCCGGACGTGGACTGCCGGTGCTTGATGACGTCGATGACGCGCGGTTCGACCCCCTCCTTCAGCGCCTCTGGCTCGTGCGCCGCCCATTCGAACCGGCTGTCCATCTCGCGCGCGGTCGTCAGGATCGCGATCTCGCGGATGCGCGGGGCAAAGCCCGCCTCGAAGCGCAGGTAGCGGTTGAGCGCGCGCGCATGCTCGGCCGCCTTCGGGCTGTAGAGCCCGATCCCGCTCGGGCCTTGCAGGCCGGCGATCGAGGCGCCCGGCGCCGCGACGCGGTCGTAGTGCCGCTTGCCGGCCTCGTCCAAATCTCCGCGTTTCGGCAGCGGCAGGCGGAATCCCGATTGTGGATCGATGTCGGATGGCATGTGTGGTCCCACGGTCGGCGGCGAAGCAACCTGCGTAGCCGCAGGCGAGGCGCCGAGGATAACGGCGGCGCTGAAAACCCAAACGAAACGATAGGGCGGGCGCATGAGGCTCGCCCCCGTTGCGATGCTATGGTGGGAATTGTCGCTTATCTGAATGCGATGCGCCAGGCGTTCTTGAACGCCGGCCAGGGCCTGAGCGGGTAGCGCCGGTAGATTCCGTAATGCAGCAGCAGGCGTTGCAGGAAAAGCACGTGCTCGACTCCCATTCTGGGCATCCACTAACGCCCAACCGGCGCAATGGTTCCGATCGGTCCGACCGGCTCGCAGTGGAAAAGTCCGACGAGTCGCGGTGAATACCCGGCAAGGCTCTACAGTCAGCGTGTTTCGCTTTGATGACACCGAACGACTACTCCCAAGACGTGTGCCGGATGCGGTGCAGCGCGAGTGCGCACCGTTCGCCTTGCTCACGTTGGGCTGCACCCGGGACACACGCGGCATCGGGAGCTCAGACGGCAGGCGCGATCGTGCCGCGACATTCGCCGAACCCGATCGCCGCGAAGCCTTCGCGCCGACAACGCGCGCGCATGATGACGGTGTCGCCATCCTCGAGGAAGCGGCGCGTCTCCCCGGAGGCGAGGGTCAGCGGACGGCGGCCGCCGGCGGAGATCTCGAGGAGGCTCCCAAGCCCATCGTCCGCGGGCGCCGAGATCGTGCCGGTCCCGAAAAGATCGCCCGCTCGCAGATTGCAACCGCCGCTGCTGTGGTGCGCAACCAGTTGCTCGACGGTCCAATAGAGGTGGCGCGCATTGCCGAGCGACAAGCGTTGCGGGGGGAGCCCCTTCGCTTCGAGACCCGGTGTGAGCAACAACACCTCGAGCTCGACGTCGAGCGCGCCGGTTGCCTGATCCGCCGGGTCGAGCAGGTAAGGCAGCGGGTCCGGATCTCCTGCCGGCCGCGCTTCTTGCGCATTCCGGAAGGGCGCCAGCGCTTCGGGAGTGACAACCCAGGGCGAGATCGTGGTGCAAAAGCTCTTGCCGAGGAACGGGCCGAGCGGCTGGTATTCCCAGCCTTGGATGTCGCGCGCCGACCAATCGTTGAGCAGACAGAATCCGGCGATGTGGATCGGCGCCTCTGCAATGGGGATCGGTGTGCCGAGAGCGTTGCCGGGGCCGATCCAAACGCCAAGCTCGAGTTCGTAATCGAGGCTGCGCGACGGACCAAAACTCGGAGCACTCTCATTCGCACTTTTCCGCTGCCCGTTTGGACGGCGTAGCGTCGTGCCGGAGACCGTGATCGAGGAGGCGCGGCCGTGATAACCGATCGGCACGTATTTGTAGTTCGGCAGTAGCGGATTGTCCGGGCGAAAGAGTTTGCCCGCGTTGGTGGCGTGGTGGATGCCGGCGAAAAAGTCGGTGTAGTCGCCGATTGCGGCTGGAAGCTCCAGGCGGCAATCCGCAGCGCGGTGAAGAAGACGCGAACGCAACGCTTCGCTGCGCCCATGCTCGCGGCCATCGCTGTCGAGAATTTCGCTCAGCCGTCGGCGCAGCGCCACACGTGGCTCGCGGCCGAGCGCGAACAGCGGATTAAGCGTCGTGCCGGAAGCGGCTTCGGCGGCGCGCGCAGCAATCCCCTCGAAGAGGCCGAGTTCGAGCGCCGCGGCAAGATCGAAGATCTCGTCCCCGATTGCACTGCCGCCTCGTGCGGCACCGCCCGGCGGAGCGAACACCCCGAGCGGCAGGTTCTGGATCGGAAAATCAGGATGCCCATTGGCCGATGCGACCCAACTGCGCCGCACGGCTGAATGGGTTTCGTCGACCATGGCTTCGATCCGGTGCTGCACTTCAGCCAGATGGTTGTCATTCCGGCGCGCCGCGAAGCGGCCAGCCCGGAATCCATAACCACGGCTCGTCATTATGGATCCCGGGCTCCCTCGCTACGCTCGGGACCTGGAATGAGAGCTGCGCTTGCCGAGAAAGCGTCACACCCATGCTCCTATCCGGCGCGCTCACGGTTTTTCGCGCCGCGGATCGAAGTGCCGGCGCAGCCCCTTCCAGCAGTCGATGTAATCGTCCTGTCGCACCTCGAGATCAGCCGCGTATTTGGTCAGGCGCTGCGGGAAGCGCGTTTCGAACATGAAGGCCATCGTATCCGTGAGCTTCACAGGCTTGAGCTCGCTGTTGCTCGCGTGCTCGAAGGCGGTCTCGTCCGGGCCGTGCGGCAGCATGCAATTGTGCAGCGAGATGCCGCCCGGCACGAAACCCTGCGGCTTGGCGTCGTAAACGCCGTAGATCAGGCCCATGAATTCCGACATCAGGTTGCGGTGGTACCAGGGTGGCCTGAAGGTGTTTTCCGCCACCTGCCATCGCTCGGGGAAGATGACGAAATCGACATTCGCCGTGCCTGGAGTCTCCGACGGCGCGGTCATGACCGTGAAGATCGACGGATCGGGGTGATCGAACAGCAACGCGCCCACCGGCGAGAAGCGCCGAAGATCGTATTTGTACGGCGCGTAATTGCCGTGCCAAGCGACCACGTCAAGCGGCGACTGGCCGATCTCGGTTGCGTAGAGCTCGCCGCCCCATTTCACGAAGAGGGTCGAGGGCTCCTCCTTGTCCTCATAGGCGGCGACGGGGGTAAGAAAGTCGCGCGGATTGGCGAGGCAGTTTGCCCCGATCGGCCCGCGATTAGGGAGCGTCAAGGCGCCGCCGTAGTTTTCGCAAACATAGGCGCGCGCGGGCCCGTCGATGAGCTCGGCCCGAAAGATCATGCCGCGCTGGATCACGCAGATCTCGCCCGGCTCGATGTCGATGACCCCGAATTCCGTGTGGAAGCGAAGCTTGTTCTGCTGCGCGACGATGAGGAACTCGCCGTCGGCGTTGAAGAAATACTCGTTGCGCATCGATGCGGTCACGAGCAGCACGTGTGCCGCCATGCCGATGCGCGTCTCAGCGTCGCCCGCCGTGGTCATGGTACGAAGCCCGCTGACGAAGGTCAGTTTTGCCTCAGGAATTGGGATCGGTCCCCAACGCAGTTGGCCGATCGGCAAATCGCTCTCCTCACGCGCCGCTGGCGCGGTGCGCATGAGCCCTTTCTCTATTTTCTGGTAGCGCGCCGAATGCTTGACCGTGGGCCGGATGCGGTAGAGCCAGGAGCGCTGGTTTGTTTCGTGTGGCGCGGTGAACGGCGATCCGGACAGCTGCTCGGCGTAGAGCCCATACTTCACTCTTTGCGGCGAATTGCGCCCGATCGGCAGTGCGCCCGCGAGCGCCTCGGTTTCGAAGGAGTTCCCGAAGCCCGACATATAGCCGGGAACCATAGCAGGAACACCGGCTCTCGCTTCAAACCGTGATTGATCCTGCACGTTCATGGCGATCCTCCGTAAACTGGAGGCCCATTTGTAGCGCGGATTGAAGCGTCAGCGAAATCCCAGATAACCCGACCAAAAAGGCGCCACCGCGCCCTATTAATGCTGCGCAGAGATCGAAACAGGCGATGATCCCGGATTTCGCTTCGCTCAACCCGGACTACGCGTGTGCTGACACTTACCGCATCGTCGCCGGCAGCCAGAGCGCGATCTGCGGAAAGAGCATCAGCAGCACGGTCGTGGCCACGAGCGAGAGCATGAGGATGCTGGTCCCCTTGTAGACCTTCATGAGATCGACCCCTGCCGTCGCGCTGACGATGAAAGCGATGAGCCCAACCGGGGGGAAGACGAGCCCCATTGCCACCATCATCATCGACAACACGCCAAACCAGATCGGATCGAAGCCGAGTGAGGTAATCAAGGGGAAGGTGAGCTGCAGCGTGAGCAGGAGAAGAGGGATTTCGTCCATGAACATGCTGATGACGAAATAAGCCACCACGATCCCGATGATTACCACCCAGCGATTGAGCTCCATTGCGGTGATGGAGGTGACTACCTCCTGCGGAATGCGGCTCAACGCCATGTAATAGCCGAAGATGGTCGCGCCCAGGAGGATGAGAAATATCATCGCCGAGGTGCGAATGGTCGACATTACCGCGTCGATCGCTTCCTGCCACGTGAGGCGGCCGAACACCGCGCCGATTACGCCGGCTAGCAAGGCGCCGAGCGCGCCCACCTCGGTCGGGGTCGCTATGCCGGTATAAAGCAGCACCAGCACGAGCAGGATGAGCAGTAGGCTTGGCCAGACGCGCACGAGGCTCGCCAAACGCTCCTTCGCGGCGACGTGATAGGTGGAGGGCGCGTGCTTGGGGCTGACGACGACCCACAAATAGACCATGGCCGCGAGGAGGATGCCCGCGATCACTCCCGGCACCACGCCGGCGATCAACAGTTTGCCGATCGAGGTTTGCGTCGCGATGCCGTAGATCACCATGGCGATGCTCGGCGGGATCAAAATGTCGAGCGTCGCGCCGATGCCGATCGCGCCGGCGGCCAGTTCGTCCGAATAGCCGTGGCGGCGCATCTCCGGCATCGCGATTTTTGCCATCACCGAAGCCGCGGCGGTGCTGGCGCCAGACATGGCTCCGAAAATGCCGCAGGCAAAAACGGTAGCGATGGCCAGCCCGCCCCTGATGTGCGAGCACCAGTTGCTGGCAGCCGCATAGAGGTCGCGAGCCAGCCCGCTCGAGGCGGAGAAGAACGCCATCAGGATGAACATCGGGATCGTGGTCAGCGCGTAATCCGCCACCGTGCTGAACGGCGCCAGGCTGAGGATGCCCATCACCTTTCCCACATCCCCGGTAACAAGGTAGATGCCGAGCATGCCGGAACCGGCGAGCGCGACCGCGATCGGCACGCCGAAAACAAGCGCAACGACGAGCACGAGAACGGGGAGGGCGATCATCGGCAATGCTGCCTGTTATGCCGGCGGTGCCTCTTCCCTGAACAGATACGATCGGGAGCTGCGGATGCGCGTGAAATCGACCAACATGATCAGGGTCAGGGCGAAGAAGCCGAGCGGAACGAGCGCGTAGGCGGGCCCGACCAACAGCGGCAGCGCGCTCAGCGTGGTGTCATCGCGAAGCGCCCGCAGCGCCTGCTGGGTTGTGGCAACGAGCGTGATCAAACAGAACAGCAGCGATATGAGATAGGCGACATAATTGGCCGCGAGCTTCAGCATGGAAGGTAGGCGATCGACCAGGAACGTCACGCGGATGAACACGCCGCCCCGATAGGCATAGGACAGCCCCAAAAAGATCGCGGCCACCATCAGGTATTTTTCGGTGATCTCGTAGGCGCCGGTGATCGGGCGATTAAGCAGATACCGGCTGAGCGCATCGGCGGAGGTGAGACACATCATGGCGATGGTCGCGACGACGCCGGCATAGACCAGGACGAGTTCGCAGCGCCACAACCATTTTTCGAGTGATCTCAGGACCGTCACCGCGGCGCGTGCATGGAGACCAAGCTAGCGTAGTATCGCTCAAAGCGGACTAGTTCTTAAGCAGCTCGAGGGTGCTATTGAGGATCTCCCGCGCGTTGGCGTGCCCCTTGCCTTCCATCTTCTTCACCCATTCGCTCCAGAGCGGCTCGCCAGCAATCTTGGTCCAGCGCGCGAGCTCGTCCGGTGGAACGACATAGCGGTTGATCTCGTAATTTCCGGCTTTGGCGCGCTCGATCACCCCTTGCTCGGCGGTATCGAAGAAATTGCGGCCCCAGAATTTCGCCCCGGGAAGCCCGCTGACGCTCATGATCGCGCTCCGCACGTCCTGAGGCAGCGACTGCCATTTTTGCTTGTTGGCGCACAGCGAGAAGTACGCCACGTAGAAGGGAGCGACGGTATAGTTCTTTGCCACCTCATAAAGCCGGAATGCCTGCACCGCCTCCCATGGAGCCGCCGCGCCGTCGACCACACCTTTGTCAAGAGACTGATAGACGTCGGGCATCGGAATCAGCGTCGGCACCGCGCCCAGCGTCTTGGCCATTTCAGTCGGCGGCCCGCCCAGGACACGGAACTTCAATCCCTTGAATTCATCGATCGTCTTCACCTGTCGCTTGGAGACCAGGAGATTGGCTGAGCTGGTAAAGAGGAGGAGCGGCTCGATCTCGCCATATTCCTTCTGCACCGCTGGGAATTTCTCGTACAGTTTCCACAGCGCTTCGCTTCCCTTCTCGGCCGAACTGATCGGCAGGAACGGCAGCGATATGACGTCAGACAACGGCGTCTGCTCGGGCCAATAGCCCTGCACGCACCAGCCGATATCGGCGATGCCGCCACGGACGCCTTTCCACATGTCCACGCCCTTGATGAGGGTCTGCGAGGGGTAGACTTCGATTTTCACGCGGCCCCTCGTCGCATCCTCGACCTGTTTGACCCAAGGCTGGAGCGCATGCGAGGGGCCCCATCCGGTCGGCGAATTCTGGTCTGCGAGGGTGAGCTTTATCTCTTGCGCTACCGCACTCGTACAGGCGAACGAGAGGGCGATCAGGCCCGCGAGCGCAAAAATCTTTCTCTCGTGCATGTGCTCACTCCTGGCATCTTTGACGCACCTGCGAACGAAAGCGCATAGTGCCGCTCTGCCTGCGATTAGACAAGCTGACATTGCACAAATCGTGCGCGTGGCAGCATGAGCGACGCATGAGCGGATTCTTGCTTGGCCAGCCCGTTCGTATAGAGATCGTCTGCGACTGTTTCCTTCATTGAACTTGCTGCGAGCCCGCCCGCATGCCGTCGAAGACTGACTTGTGCGTGATTGCCAGCGCCGATCTCCAGCGCTTCGCCAGTCATTTATTCGTGGCGGCGGGTGTTGCGCCGGCGATGGCCGACGAATGGGCGAAGTCGCTGGTTTGGGCGAATCTGCGGGGAGTGGACTCGCACGGCGTGTTGCGCATCCCGGGCTATATCGAGCGCCTGAAGCGCAAGGACATCAACCCTGCTCCCAACATGCGGGTGGAGAAGCGCGCAGGCGCAATCGCCGTGTTGGAGGCGGATCGTGCGCCGGGAGCGGTCGCGATGACGGCTGCGATGGCGGAAGCGATCGCGCGTGCGCGCGAGGCGCATGTCGGTTGGTGCGCGGCGCGCAACATCACCCACGCGGGCGCGGTCGGCTATTTCGCGCTGCAGGCCGCGAACGAGGGCATGGCGGGGATCGTCATGTCGGCGTCGGGGCCGATGATGGCCTATCACGGCGCCAAGGTGGCGGGCGTGTCCAGCAATCCGCTGGCGATTGCGTTTCCCGCCGCCGACCGGCCGCCGCTGCTGCTGGACATGTCCACCTCGACGGTGGCGATGGGCAAGGTGATGAGTGCGCGCGATGCCGGGCGCGACATTCCGCTCGGCTGGGGACTGGACGCAGAGGGACGCGAGACGACCGATCCGAAAAAACTCGCGACGCTGTTGCCGCTCGGGGGTGCGAAAGGCTCCGGTCTCTCGTTCATGATCGAGTGCCTCTGCAGCCTGATGGCCGGCAACCCGATCATCGCGCCTGCGCTTGCCTCCGGCGGGAAGCTTGATGCGCCATATCTCAACGGCATTGCCATTGCGGTCGATCTGGCGGCGTTCGGTGATCGCGAGCGCATCCTCAGCGAAGCGGATCGCCTGGCACGGCTGATTGCGGCGCTTGCGCCCGCTGACGGTGTCGAGCGCATCTACCTTCCCGGGGAACGCGGCGACAGCATCTTGCGCGAGCGAATGCGCGACGGCATCCCCCTGCCGCAGGGCACGTGGTCGCGGCTTCTCGCCTGCGCGAATGCGCTCGGCGTGAGGTCGCCGTGAGCAGCAAGTCTATACGCCGTCATTCGGGGGCGGCGCGCCGAAGGCTCCTTCGCTGCGCTCGGGCCCCGGAATGATAGCCGAAGCATCAGCGCACCTCATCGGGCGCTATTGATTCCTCCAAGCCGGCTTGCGCTTTTCGAGAAATGCCGCGATCCCTTCGCGCCCTTCGGGCGATGCGCGCGCGTCAGCAATGCTGCGCGCGGTCAGCGCCTCGAGCGCATCATCGACCCGGCGATGGGCGACCTCGGCGATGAGCCGTTTCGCACGCGACTGGGATTGAGGGCCTCCCGCGAGCAAAGCCGAAATCAGCTCCTCGACCGCGGCGTCGAGCCCGGTCTCGGGAACGACTTGGTGCACCAATCCCATCCGGCATGCGTCGGCCGCCGCGAACGGCTCGCCGGTCAAGAAGTAGCGGCGCGCCGCTCTGGCGCCGATCGCCGCGACGACGTAGGGGCTGATGATTGACGGGGTGAGGCCGATGCGCACCTCGGAGATCGAAAACACGGCCGCTTCGACGGCGACGGCGATATCGCAGGCCGCCAGGAGCCCGGTGCCCGCGGCATAGGCCGCTCCGTTGATCCTGGCGATCGTCGGCTTGGCGAGCTCGTTGAGGCTACGCAGCATCGCGCTGATGGTTTTTGCGCTGGCGACATTTTCCGCCTCGCTCGCGCTCGCCATGCGCCGCATCCAGTCGAGGTCGGCGCCGGCGCAAAAAGCCGAGCCGCTGCCGGTCAGCACGACGATCCTCGTTGCACCATCGGCGCCGAGTCCCGCGAATGCGTCGGTCAGCAAACGGATGACGGTGTCGTCGATGGCGTTGCGCACTTTCGGCCGGTTGATGGTGACAGTCGCAACGCCGCGCGCATCCTTAGCGATGAGAACGGGAGATTCGCTCATGTCATCCTTATTCGGGCGGACTTGGCAGTTTGCACTATTTCTCGCCGCCCGAAAACAGGACGAATCAACTGTCCGGCTGCGCGAGAACTGTCGTAGGCTTACCGAATTGCGGCCGCGGGAGACGACATGCCAGAGCCCAATCTCAACTATGAGCGGATCATGGCCTATCGGCCGGTCGACATCCGTGTGAGCTACGGGGAACGCGAGTGCATCCTCTATGCGCTCGGCATCGGAATGGGCATGGACCCGCTCGATCCAGGCGAGCTCAAATTCGTCTATGAGCGCGCAGGGCTCGAAGCCTTTCCGACCATGGCGGTGGTGCTGGGCTGGCCGGGCCGCATGACCGATCCAGCGCTTGGCATCGACGAGCGCTTGGTCGTCGCAGGCGACCTCAAGGTAACGCTGCATCGGCCTTTAGCAGCGCAGGCCACACTTGTGAGCCGCCCGCGCGTCAAGGAGGTCATCGACAAGGGCCGGGGCAACGCCGCAATCATCCAGAACACGCGCGAGCTCGTCGGTGAGGACGGCAAGCCGGTCGCGACCGTGGACAGCAGCACGTTCGCGCGCAAGCACGGCGGGTTCGGCGGCAAGGTGAGAGAGACGCCGGTGCCGCACGCGGTCCCTGAGAGCGCACCGGAGTTGATTTGCGATCTGGCGACCCCGCCCAATCTCGCGCTCTTGTACCGCCTCAACGGCGACGAGAATCCGCTGCATGCCGACCCGCAGCGTGCCAAGGCCGCCGGTTTCGATCGCCCCATCTTGCACGGCGCGGCGAGCTTCGGCATCGCCGCGCGCGCGATCCTGCGCACCTGCGCGGACTATCGGCCAGGGCGGCTCAAAAGCATCGAAGCGCGGTTCTCGCGGCCGGTCTTTCCCGGCGACATCATCCGCACCGAGATCTGGCGCGAGGGTGAGCGCGTCTCGTTCAAATGCCGCGTCGTCTCGCGCAACGACATCGTGCTGAGCAACGGGCTGGCGATATTGCGAGCGTAGAAGGTTACGCAAGCCGCCGCGTCGCCTTCATCCGCTGCACGCTGTCGCCGGCGAGATGGCTCCAGATGATGGCGTCGCGTACGAGTTTCTCGGCGCGCCGATCGAGGACGCCGGCGCCGACGTGGAGATCGAGATTGAGCTCGGTGACCTCTTGGATCACGTCAGTTGAGAAGTTCATGCATAGCCCCGCGTTCGCCGAGCGCACCTTATGGTCGTGCTCCCAAGCAACCCGCATCACGAACGAGCGCAGCGCCTCGGTCAAGAGGTGCATCTTGTTGAGCTTGAGCTGGATCAGCTGTTGCTCAAAGAGCGCGCGGCCGCCCTGAGTTTTCATGCGAGCCAGTGTGAGCGCCAGGGCGCAGGCGTCGTCGCACACCCCAAGCGCATTCGCCGCGAGCTCGAGGTCGCCGAACAGGTCTCCGCCCGTGCGGTCACCGGCCGCGTGGGTCTTCATATCGGAGCCGTTCACCGCCCCGACCACATTGGCGTGTGGCACGCGGGCGTTCTCGAAAATCATTTCGCCGTTCTGATAGAAGCGCCAGCCGCTCTTGTTGAAGACTTTGCCGATGCGCATGCCCGGCGTGTCGCGCGGTACCAGGAACATGGTGGTGCCTTGCCGCAGCGGCGCGTTCGGGTCGGTGCGCGCGTCGATGAAGAACAGCTTGCCGACGCTGGCGTTGGCGATGAAGCATTTTTCGCCGTTGAGGATCCAATGATCACCGTGGCGTTCCGCCTTGAGCTTGAGGCCGGCCTTGGGATCCTCCGGCGGCAACCGGTTGTCCGAACCCGCGCTCGGCTCGCTGATACCCTTGCCGAGCAGGAACGTGTCGTCCTCCAGGAACGGCCTGAGGAACCGGCGCTTCTGCTCCTCGCTGCAGGCCACGGCGATCAGATGGCTCCATTTCCAGCACTGGCTGAAGGTTTTGGAGATGGCGCTGTCGGCCTTGGCGAGTTCCGCCATCACCAGCGCTTGCGTTACGAAATCGGTGCCGTGCCCGCCCCATTCCTTGGGCACCGCCATGGTGCGAAAGCCGAGCCTGGAGCCCTTCTTGATGATCTCCCAGTCGAACGTCTCACGCGGGTCGGCGATCTCGTCGCGCTCGAGCGAGATTGGGCGGATTTCCTCTTCCGCGAACTTGCGCGCCGTCATGTGCCAGGCGCGCTGTTCGTTGCTCAGGGTA
>DATNNX010000284.1:0-3564 GCA_035601615.1 Xanthobacteraceae bacterium | reverse complement strand
CAAGCCGGGAAAAACGAGCGGCAGCGAGGCTAGATTGTCGAGCATCCAGCGCCCTGGCACCCTGGTGCGCACGACGATCCATGCGATGACCGCCGAGACCAGCATGACCGTGCTTGCGCTGCCGATCGCGAGGACGACGCTGTTCCAGACGGTATTTGCGAACTGCGGATAATCGAGTACCGCCCGGTAGGAATCGAGACTGACGCGGCTGAGCGCGGCCCAAGACGGCGCGCTGTAGAATTTCTGCAGCGACGACCAAACCAGCACCAGGAACGGCAGCAGCACGATGACGAGGAAATACAGCATGAAGATCGTCGCGGTGAGATAGCGCCAACGGCCGAGATCGATCGTGCGCGGACGAAAGCCCTTGCCGGTGATGGTCGAAAATCGCGCGCCTTGGCTCGAGAGCCGCGACTGCGCATAGATGCCGAGTGAGGTGATGAGCAGGAGTGTCACGGCATAGGCGGCGGCGAGCCCTATCTCGCTCGGATATTGATGGATCGCCTGATAGATCGACGACGTATACACGTGAATGCCCACGGGCAGCCCGAGCAGCGCCGGCACTTCGAACGACTCGATCGCGCGCACGAACAGGATCAGGAGCGCGCCGAGCGCCGCCGGCCATGCCAGCGGCAAGGTGATCCTTCGCGCAATCTGCGGCACGGAGGCTCCGCTCATGGCAGCCTGCTCCTCGAGCGCCGGGTCCATGGAGCGGAATGCCGCCGTCATCAGCAGAAACGCCATGGGCGAGTAGTGCAACCCATCCACCCATATCATGCCCGCCATGGTGTAGACGTTTACGAATACCGCGTCGGTATCAAACAGCTTCTGCAGGGCGAGATTGATCAGCCCGATCTTCGGGCTTCCCAACATGATCCACGCCACCGTGAAGAGAATGCCTGGAATCACCAGCGGGATGATCGCCAGTGCGAAGAACAGGGTCTTCAACGGCGTATTGGTGCGCTCGTTCATCCAAGCGAGGCCGGTGCCGATCACGAGCGAGAGCAGCGCTGCTCCGACGGCGAACTGCAGCGAGTTGGCAAAAAGGCGGGTGTTGTCGCTGCTCAAATAAGCGGTGCGGAAGTTCTCAAGCGTGTATTGCGCCGGAACGGCCGCCGTCTGCGGCGTCAGAAAACTCTGCCACAGCAGAAACACGAGCGGCACGAGGGCGAGCCAAATGACAAGCGCCACCGGCGCGCCAATCACCAGCCACTTGGGATCGAACCGCGGCGCAGCGGCGGCTAAAGGGGTGAGTCGCTCGACCGCTTGGGTCACGGAAGCGGCTCGTATGCCAGCTGCTCCGTCTGCTCCCTCTGCAAGCGGGAGGCGAGTCGGGCGAGGCCTTTTGCTCTCTTAGTTTCGCCGGCACCCCCCTCACCCCATCCCTTTTCCCAAACGCGGAGACGGAGCGCACCGCGATCGGAGCGCCTGCAGGGCAGCAGACCCAACTCAGCGCTCATCATGATCATGATGATGGTGATGATCGTGAGGATGGCCGTGCCGGTGATCATGGGGATGATGCTCGTGATGATGGATGCGCTGGGGCGGCCGGCCGCGGCGGGGATCTTCGCTGAACAGAAGCGATTTGATCGTCACCGGCACGGTGAACGAGGGCATGCGGATGCGTCCGAGATCGATGTAATCGAAATCGCGCAGCACCAATCCGTCGATCGCCAAGATCTCGCTCTCGACGAGCAGCTCTTCGCGCAAGATGGCGCCCAGCGTCTGCGCGATGTCGCCGTCCAGCATGAGGTAGAGCGGCTTCTTGCGTTCGATCGTCGTAGCGAGGCCGCGGCGGATCCCCTCGGCGAAAGCGAGGATCCGCTCGTATGACGGGGCACCCTGCCAGCGCAAAGCGAGCGCGACTTCGCCCTCGCCTTCGATGAGATCAAAAGCCGTGAAATGCGCGCGGATCTCTTTGGCGAACCTGTCCGGATCGATGATCTCGTCGCAGATATAGGCGGGTTGCAGAACCTGCAGATTCCGTCGCGGCAGAAGCTCTCCGGGCTTGGAGATGTAGCTGGTATTGCCGCTGAGCTGCACGCTGTATTCCGAAGCCCCAAGAGCGGTGGCGCGGATGCATTCGCCAGGCGGGCGCAGCGGCCATGGCAGCGCACCCGAATCGATACGCGCTCGAATGGCGCGGCCGAGCCGGCGTCCCATGTCGCCGAAGTCGCGCTCCTCGCGGCCATAGACGTACTCGCCGACCCCGCCGGAAAACATCAGCCCGTCGATGCGGCCGAGGTCACGGATCGGATCGGTCAAGTAGAGATGCTCGACCGCAGGTGGCAGCGGACGCTGCGTCAGCGCTGCCACCAGCAGCTCAGCCATATTCGCGGCGACCTTGTCGAGTTGGCCAGCCGAGACCACATCGCCACGCGACCAGGAAAAGCCTGCCTGGCGGGCGTGAAATTTTCCCGCCGGATCGAGCCGCACGATCCGCCCACTCGCGTCGATCACCTGCAGCCGGCCCCCGATATGCAGCGCCGCGGTGGCAATCACGTTGCCTTTCTCGACGATACCAAGCTTGGTGGTGCCGCCGCCGATATCGACGTTGAGAATGCGTTTGTCTTGCTCGTATGAAAGCTTTGACGCGCCCGAGCCGTAGGCCGCGAGCATCGATTCCATGTGATGCCCGGCCGCGGCGGTGACGAAGTCCCCGCGCTGCTCAGCGAGCAGAGCGGCAATCGCCTCGGCATTCTCGCGGCGCAACGCCTCGCCAGTGAGGATGACCACACCTGTGTCGATGTCCTGTGCCTGTACGCCGGCCGCTTTGTAAGCATCGTCGATGATTGCACCAAGCGCGGCGTCGTCGATGCGCTCGTCGCTCGAATAGGGTGTCAGCGCCACCGGCGACTGAAACAAGGTTTCCCGCGACACGACATAGTACCGGCTGGTGAGATCCTCGCCGTAGCGGCGCAGGTTGATGCGGGAAAAGATGACCTGGGTACCGGAGGAGCCGATGTCGACGCCGACTGTCACCAGCGTCACATGGTCCTGGATCCAGATTGGGTTTTCTTCCAGCCGCTCGTCGGCATCGACCTCGAAATGATCATGGTCGTGATCGGCCTCGCCGTCATGCGCGTGCGCAACATCCTGTCCGAGCAGATGGTCGGCGAGCGTGTGACTGCGCTTCTGATCCTCGGCCATTCAAATATGCCCTGGCTGGCGCCCTGATGCGCGCGCACATGCGCCGGTATCGTTATCGCATGGCGCCTCACAGACGGTCAAAAGGCGAGCGATCTTTACGAGATGGCTACGCCGCGGGTCGTTTCGCAAGCAAGCGCGCCGCAACAGCCGTTTCACGCGGGAACGAACCGGCTTCGACCGGAGAAGACCCCTCCACGCAGAGCGCGCGCACGGGCATGACAACTCGCGTGGGGCGTGGCAAAACATTGCAAAGAGAGCTTTCGAAAGGGAACGCCGTGCTGGAGAAAACCCAAGGCTCGCAAGCTTTCAACGCCTACGACCGGCCGCATCGGGACCTGCGCGAATTCATTACGCGGGCAGAACGCGCGGGCGAGGTCGTTAGCATCAAAGGCGCCAATTGGAAGCTCGAAATGG
>DATNNX010000283.1:0-2160 GCA_035601615.1 Xanthobacteraceae bacterium | reverse complement strand
TTATGGTTTCGTCTGACGACTTGTTTGTTTTCTTGGCGCGAGAAAGCTGCCGGATGATTCGTCGTCGGTGACCTCGCGTATTCGCTGGGCGGACAGGATTCTTGAGGTCTATTGATTTGGTTAGAGTTGGTGTTTGCACTTGGTCTATTCCCCTCCGTTTTGATTGGTTCCTCGGCGGTTCATGCAGCCACACGGCGGATGGCTTCGAGCACCTGGGCGCCCGAGTCAGTTTTTTGGAAATAGGCCGCGCAACCCGCGGCTTCGCCTTCAGCGCGGGCGGCGGGATCATCGTGCGCGGTGATGAAGATGAAGGGCGGAGGTGCACCCTCGGCCGTGAGCCGCTGAGCTAGCTCGATGCCTGATATACCCTCGAGCTGGACGTCCAGCACGAGGCAGTCGAACCGCGGCTGTTTCGTGTCCGCGAGAAATGCTTCTGCCGAAGGATACGTGATCGGCTGAAGGCCAGCAGCCCGCAGCAGCCGGCCAAACGACTGGCACAGCTTTTCATCGTCATCGACGACGGCGACATAGGTTTGTTTGGTGCTGCTCATCGGAAATCGATGAGCACCGTAGACTCCGGCGCGAAGTGCTGGCTACTGTCCTTTAGGGAAGGTCGGTGGGAACTCAGCCAATACGCCCGCTTCGAGCGCGAGCCGTGTGAGTTCCGCCACGGAAGGCACGCCCAGTTTGGTCGTAATGCTCTGGCGGTGGTATTTGACCGTGCGCTCCGTGACGCCGAGGTCATCGGCAATCTGCTTATTCAGCCGTCCGCAGATCACATGACCGAACACCTCGCGCTCGCGCTCGCTCAGAGTCGCAATTCGCTCGTTTGCTTCCCGCCGCTGCGCTCGTGTTTTGCGTTCGCGTGCGCCCCTGGCCACCGCGCGCCGGATGGCATCGAGTAACACCACCTTGGGCGCGGTCTTGACCAGGAAATCCTCGGCGCCACCGCGCATCGCCCGCACGCTCGAGGGGATGTCGCCATGACCGCTGAGAAAAAGAATGGGCAGCGGGTTGCGAGTCCGCGCCAGGGCCGCTTGCAACTCGAGGCCATCCATTCCCGGCATCTGCAAATCCGCCACCAAACAACCAACCGCGTCTTGATCGCGCTGAGAGAAAAAGTCGGTGGCTGAAGCAAACGTCTTGACCGCAAACCCGCTTGCCCTCAGCAATCGCGATGTGGCTCGGAGGAATGAAGCGTCGTCGTCCACAATATGAATCACTGGGCTCGCGGAGCTCATGATGCGCTGGCCTCTTCCGCCACTGGCAGCGTGAAACGAAACGTCGCCCCAGTGCCATCGTTGTTCCCAGCCCACAACCGTCCGCCGTGGGACTCAACGATGGTGCGCGAGATCGGCAGGCCCATGCCCATTCCATCCGGCTTGGTTGTGAAAAACGGATCGAAGACCTGCGCGAGTTTCTCGGCGGCAATGCCGTGCCCGGTGTCGCTCACCGCGATTTCGACGGTTCGCGCGGCATCCACCCGCGCGCTCACGGTGACGCGCCGATTCTCCTGGCCGGCCCGGTTCAGCGCGTCCATGCCATTAAGGATGAGATTGAGGAGGACCTGCTGGAGATGCACGCGATCACCTCGCACCGACGGCAGATTGGCCGGCAGATTCACCGTCAGCTTCACGTGCCGGGTCGCCGCGTCAGTCCGCGCGAGCTTCGCGACATCACCGACGAGTTCGGTTAGGTCGAGCAGTTGGGTGTCGAGGACGTGTCGCTTGAGCAGAGCACGCATTCGGTCAATGACGCCGCCCGCTCGCTGATCGTCGGCGCGAATGTCGGCAAGGATCGCGCGGATTTCTTCTAGGTCCGGCGTCTTACTCTGCATGAAAAGCTCCGCCGCCTCGGCATTGCGCAGGATCGCGCCAATCGGCTGATTGATCTCGTGCGCGAGCGCCGAGGCCAGCTGGCCCATCATCGAGACGCGACCGACGTGCGCGATCTCCTCCTGCAATCGCCGCATCTCGTCGGCCGCGAGAGCCACGCGGTCTTCGCTCTCGCTCAACGAACGTTCGGCGTGCCGGCGTCGGATCCGATTAACGACCAAGCCGGCAATAAGCAGCGTCTCGACGACGCAGATGGAAATGCCACCTATGATTAAGGCGCGATGCTGTTCCCAGAGACCTGGCGTCCGATAAAGGACAGTGCTCC
>DATNNX010000282.1:0-10970 GCA_035601615.1 Xanthobacteraceae bacterium | reverse complement strand
GAGCGCCGCCAGCGCGGCGATGACCTCAGCCGCTTCCCGCCCGCTTGCCTCGACCGTGATCGTCGTCCCGGGTCCGGCCGAAAGCATCATCAGCCCCATGATCGAGGTTCCGCCGACGATCTCGTGCCCGCGTTTGACTTTCACCTCGGCGTCGAACTTTTCCACCGTCTGCACGAACTTTGCCGAGGCGCGCGCGTGCAGCCCTTTTTTGTTGCAGATTTGGAGTTCGCGGGTAATCGGCGCCGTCTCCGGTGGATCTTGGGCGGAGGAGAACTCGCCGGCGGGCTCGCTCATTTGCCGGTGAGAACGCGGCTGGCGATGGTGATGTATTTGCGGCCGGAGTCCTGGGCCGCCGCCACCGCTTCGGTCAGGGGACATTCGTCTCTCACCTTGGCGAGCTTCACCAGCATCGGAAGGTTGATGCCGGCGAGGACCTCGACTTTCGGACGCCCCATGACCGAGATGGCGAGATTGGAGGGCGTGCCGCCGAACATATCGGTGAGAATGGCGACTCCTTCGCCGCTGTCCACGCGCTTGACCGCCTCGATGATATCCTTGCGGCGCTGTTCCACGTCGTCGTCCGGGCCGATCGTCACCGCCTCGATCTGCTTTTGGGGGCCGACTACATGCTCCAGGGCCGAGCGAAACTCGGCGGCAAGGCGCCCGTGCGTGACGAGTACGAGGCCGATCATCGACTTCCCCGCCAGCGCGTCCGGGTTGCACCGCACGAAAGGGCGCCCATCATCACGATCCTAAGCCCGTGCGCAAGGGCTTTTCCAAGCGTTTGGGGATGGTGTTGCATTGCGATAGAGCTCGCCAGGCGAGGCGGCCCCTCAGGCGCGAAATGAGCGCCAGGGGGTTATTTTTGTGCCAGGGGGCCTGCCCGCAAGGATCATGACGGAGGTTTAATGTCACCGTCCAGTGAACGCAGGAGCGCGAGTACCGGGGTGAGGGGGGTGGCCCCAGCTGCGAGCGCCAAACGCCGCACTGCCACCCCGAGGAGGACCGTCTCGCCTGCCAATGGCATCCGCTCCGCGTCCTCGGCTGCGAGGTCCACCACCAGGCCGACGACCGCCACCGGCTCATAGTCCAACCGGCGAATGCCGAGCCCGCGCACCTCGATCAGGCCGGCAAGCGCAGGAGCCGGGCGGACCAAGAGGCGCCCGTGATGCGCTTCGAGGTGAAGGCGATCGTCGCCGACGAGTCGGGCGAATCGCAGCAGACCCGTTTGCGCCGCCTGAATGAGCGCGAGCGCAAGTTGCGACTTGCCCGCTCCCGCCGGCCCGCGGATGAGCACGGCGCGCGCGCCAGCCAGCACGGCAGAGGCGTGCACGGTCGGAGTCTCAGCCGCCATCACATGGCCGGCAGCCGCACCGTGAAGCGTGCGCCGAGCACTACGGGCGCGCCCTCCGCGGCCGGCCGAACGCGGTTCTCGGCCCGGATGCGGCCGCCATGCGCCTCGATGATATGCTTGGAGATGGAGAGCCCGAGGCCCGAATTCTGTCCGAAGGGCTGGTGCGGCCGGTGGGTGTAGAAGCGTTCGAAGATCTTCTCCATTGCTTCGTCGGGCACACCGGGGCCGTCGTCATCGATGATGATCTCAATCTGGCTCTTCAATCGCTGGCACGTGACGCGCACCGAGCCGCCGAGCGGCGAGAATGAGCGGGCGTTATCGATCAGGTTGTCCACCACCTGCCCGAGTCGGGAGTCGTTCCCCTGCACCATGAAGGCCGCCGCCCGGCCTGCTTCGAAATTCAGCGTAACAGTGACGCCGTCGTCGTGCCGCTCGTTGGCCACGCTGACCACGGTGGTGAGAAGCTTGGCGACGTTGACCGGCTGCGCTTCGTGCCGTTGCATCTCGGCGTCGAGCCGGCTGGCGTCGGAAATGTCGGAGATCAGCCGGTCGAGCCGCTTCACGTCGTGCTGGATGACCGCGAGAAGACGGTTGCGGCTTTCATCGCCTCTCGCAAGTGGCAGCGTCTCGACCGCCGAACGCAGCGAGGTCAGGGGGTTCTTGAGCTCGTGCGCCACATCGGCGGCGAAGCTCTCGATCGCCTCGATGCGGTTGTAGAGCGCGGCGGTCATGTCGCGCAGCGACCCCGAGAGGTGGCCAATCTCGTCGCGACGGTGGCTCAGATCTGGGATCTCGACCCGGGAGCGAATCCGTCGGCGCACGAGCTGTGCGCTTTCCGCCAGCCGCCGGACGGGGCCGGCGATTGTTCCGGCAAGCAGGAACGAGAGCACCACCATCACCCCCGCGGCGATGAGGAAGATCTTGAAGATGGCGACGCGCTCGGCTCCCACCATGGTGTCGATGTCGGCGCCTTGGGTGGAGAGCATAAGGGCACCGCGCACGGCGCGGAAACGCTGCACCGGCACCGCGACCGACACGATCACCTCGCCGCGTTCATTGATGCGCACCATGCTGGACTTGAAGCCCTGCAGAGCGTTGGCGACCTCGCCGTAGCCCTTGCCGTTCTGTGGTTCGAATTCGCGATAGAGCGGCAGCGTGCCGCGGCTGACCCAGGTGCGGATGGTGACGTAGGCACGCTCGAGAACACCGGGCTTCTGTCGCGGCGGCGGCAGATCGAAGCGCAGCACGTCATAGAGGTTGCGGCTGTCGAGAACGAGAACGCCGGAGCGATCGTAGATGCGCGCGCGCGTATTCGTGGGCGAAACGAGGCGGCGCAGGACCGGCGCGACGCGCTCGGGATTGATTGGAAATTCGAGCCCGGACAGCGCCTCCTCGGATGGTCCGTAGCTCTCACCGGCCTGCAGATCGAGTAGCCGCTCGGGATCGATGGTGATGGTATCGGTCTCCACCGTCGCCGAGGCGGCAACGGCTCCGGCAATGATCTCGCCTTGCACGAGCAGGCTCTGAATGCGCGCATCGATCAGGCCGGCTCGGAATTGCGACAGATAGAGAATGCCGATCACGAGCGCGAGCAGGCCCGTCACGTTGAGAAAAATGATGCGTCTGCTAAGGCTCGAAAAAGCGACGCGGACGAACAGATGCCAGCCTTGCAGCAATAGGACGGCAAATCGCCGGCGCCCGGTCTTCGCGAGCGATGCGCCGTCCTCGCGGTGTTTTTTTTCGAGCTCGATCTTGAGGCTTTCCAACGTTTCATCGAGTCGGCGGAGGCTCAAAGCAGCTGCGCGGGCAAAGACGTGCCAGCGTTCGGAGACGAGTTCGCCGAAGCGGCGTAGCCCCGCCCCCGCGAGCGCCAATGGACCGTCATTGGGACGTTGCGGCTCGACAGCGGTCGTGAAGTCGTCGAGCGTGCGATCGTTCCGACTCACGCGGATGAGGAGGGGCGAGTTGTGCTGCCATCGCAGCCCAAAGCGCTGCAGCGCGGCTTTTGCAAGCGCCAGCAGGCCGTCAAAGCGATGCCTGGCGTGGAACACGAGCCGGGGAAAGCGCCCCCCTTTGGTCAGCAGCGATAGCTCCTCGTCGGGCCGCTTTGGGGCGACGTCAGTCTTAAAACTCTCCGGCGTTCGATTGAGCACAGTCGGTCTGCCGGTTGCGCGCCCCCATCCCAGGCCCCGCCGGCGAGGATCTTAGGCGGTCGAACCTGGTCGCCAAGCCGCCCCTGACGTCACATTTCTTTGAACCGATAGCCGACGCCATAGAGCGTTTCGATCATATCGAAATCGTCGTCGGTCCCCTTGAACTTCTTGCGCAATCGCTTGATGTGGCTGTCGATGGTGCGGTCGTCCACGTAGACTTGGTCGTCATAGGCCGCATCCATCAACGCGTTGCGGCTCTTGACCACGCCCGGCCGGCTCGCGAGCGCCTGCAAGATGAGGAACTCCGTTACCGTCAGCGTCACCGGCTCATTCTTCCACGTGCAGGTGTGCCGCTCGGGATCCATGCGCAACAGGCCCCGCTCGAGCACCTTGGTGGCATCGGTCTCCTTCGGCGCGCTGCCGTCCTTCGGCGCCGAACGGCGCAAGATCGCTTTGACGCGCTCGACCAGGAGGCGCTGCGAGAATGGTTTGCGGATGAAATCGTCGGCGCCCATTTTAAGGCCGAACAATTCGTCGATCTCCTCGTCCTTTGAGGTGAGGAAGATCACCGGCATGTCGGACTTCTGGCGCAGCCGCCGCAAGGTCTCCATGCCGTCCATGCGCGGCATCTTGATGTCGAGAATGGCGAGATCGGGCGGCGACGTCTTGAAGCCGTCGAGCGCCGAAGCGCCGTCGGTATACGTCATGATACGGTAACCTTCCGCCTCGAGTGCGATCGAGACCGAGGTCAGGATGTTGCGATCGTCATCGACGAGAGCGATGGTCGGCATAGCCCTATCCCTGCATTCGCCCTGGTGACTTTGCAGCCCCAAAGCAGGGCCGAAATGTGGCGAATCCCTGACAAAGGCGTGATTCGTCAAGGGGTTTTGTTAGCATAGCCCGCGCCGGCGCTCCTGGCCAAGCTCAACTTGGCGCGCCGGAAACCGAGCTTTTCCCCCGCTTCGCCCAGCGGGGAGCGCTTGGTAGCATCATTGGCCGGAGACGCCAAATGCAACCGACGCCGGACTTTGAGCTCGCCCTCGCCGCCAAGAAACTCTTGCGCGAGGGCCGCTCGGGGGCCTTGGCGACGCTGATGCAGGGCTCATGCGATCCCTACTGCTCGTTGGTGAATGTCGCGACCGCGGCTGACGGGGCGCCGCTCTTGTTGATCTCGCGCCTTGCCGTGCACACCAAGAACATTCTCGCCAATCCGCGCGTCTCGCTCATGATCGATGAGCGCAAGGCGGGCGATCCCTTGCAGGGCGCGCGCGTCATGCTCATGGGAACCGCCGCCGTCACCAGCGACCCCGACGCCCGCCGACGCTATCTCGAGCGCCAGCCGGAGGCGGAGATGTTCGCGGGCTTTGCCGATTTCGCCTTCTACCGGATCACGCTCAACGGCGTGCATCTCGTCGCCGGGTTTGGCCGCATCGTCGATCTCAAGCCGCAGGATATTTTGACCGAGACCGGCGACGCCGCCGAGCTCGTCGCCGCCGAGCCCGAGATTATTGCCCACATGAACCGCGAGCACGCAGACGCGGTGCGGCTTTTCGCCACCAAGCTCCTCGGTGCTCCCAACGGGCAATGGCGCTGTGTGGGCTGCGACCCCGAGGGTCTGGAACTGCAGCTGGAGCGTACCGCATTGCGGCTTCCATTCCCGCAGCGTGTGGGTGCGCCGGGCGTGCTGCGCGAGATGCTCAAGCAAATGGCTGAGGAGGCGCGGCGCGCGGCGTAAGTCCGCCTGCCGTCGAGTTACAAACGTAAGGAGGCTGCGATGCGCCGTTCGATGATCGTCTTGGCAACTGCCCTCGCCGCAGGTGCCGCCTGGGCACAGACGAAAGAGCCGGTCGCGTTGCGCGACATGGGCTCGTTCCACATCGGCGGGCGCATCATCGACATCAGCGGGCAGCCGATCAAGGAGGTTGTGTTCACACCCGGCGGCGTTCCCGCCAAGATGGACCCCAACGGCAAGTACCAGGTCGAGCAGATGTACGTGCAGTACTTTCTGCCACAAAACCGCAAGGGCAAGCTGCCGCTGCTGTTGTGGCACGGCGGCGGATTGACCGGCGTCACTTATGAGACGAAGCCTGACGGCGGTGAAGGATGGCTCACGTATTTCATTCGCAAGGGCTGGGACACCTATATCTCCGACGCCGTGGAGCGCGGTCGCGCCGGCTGGACCAATACTTTCAAAGGAGATCCAGTCTTCCTGCCGTTGGGCGATCCGTGGGAACGCTTTCGCATCGGCCCGCCTGGTTCGTGGAACGACGACAGGGCCAAGCGCACGACCTATCCCGGCGTCCAGTTCCCGATCGAGGCATACGAACAGTTCATGAAGCAGGGGGTGCCGCGCTGGCTCACCACCGACGATCAGATCATCGCCGCCTACATTGAACTCGTCGATAAAGTCTGCCCGTGCGTGGTGCTCGTGCACAGTCAGTCGGGGGCGTTCGGCTACAAGGTGCTCGAGGCGCGACCCGAGAAGGTCAAGGCGCTGGTTGCCGTTGAACCCACGGTTGGCGGCGACCGAGAGAAGGTCCAGTCGATCAAGACAACCCCGATCCTGGTCCTCTACGGTGACAACGCCCGAGATCACCCGCGGTGGTCGAAGATCCGTCAGGGCGGGGTCGATTACGCCGCTGTTTTAAAGTCGGTGGGCGGCAGCATCGATGTCGTCGACTTGCCGGACGTGGGCATCAAAGGCAATTCGCACATGGTCATGATGGACAAGAACAGTAATGTGGTCGCTGACCTCATTCAGAAATGGCTCGTTGGCAAGGGCTTCGCCGAATGAGGGTCGTGCTGCTGCGCCGCAGCATTGACAGTCCCTGGCCGCCATTTAAAGGTCGCGGGATAGGGTCGCCGGCGCTATCATCAACCCTTACATATGCGACCCTTACATATGCGACGGGGAGTGGGTCCGGCGGGAGCCGACTGCGTCGTGGAGGTCTTTCGTGCAGGAAACGGGTTTGCGGAACAGCGCCTACGGCGCCGACCGATTTGGCTTTAAGGACCTCAGGGCGATCCACTGGAACCACACCGCGCCATTGCTCTACGAGCACGCGATCGCGGGGCGGGAAGCTACGGTCGTGCAAGGCGGTGCGCTCTGCGCGGCAACCGGTGTGCATACCGGCCGATCCCCCAAGGACAAGCATACGGTTGTTGATGCGCTGACCGAGAATACGGTCTGGTGGGGCGGCAACCGCAAGATCACGCCGGAAAACTTCCAGCGGCTCTACGACGACTTCATCGCGCACGCGCGCGGCAAGACGCTTTACGCGCAGGACCTCTATGGCGGCGCTGATCCGAAGTACCGGATCAAAACGCGGGTATTCACCGAGCTGGCCTGGCACTCCCTCTTCATTCGCCAATTGCTGATCCGTCCTGAGCGCTCCGAGCTCGCCGACTTCATCCCCGATCTGACCATCGTTGATCTGCCCTCGTTCAAGGCCGACCCGAAGCGCCACGGGGTGCGCACCGAGACCGTCATTGCCATCGACTTCAGCAAGAAGATCATTCTGATCGGCAACTCGTCCTATGCCGGCGAGATGAAGAAGTCGGTATTCACCACGCTGAACTTTTATTTGCCGGCGCAGGGCGTGATGCCGATGCACTGCTCGGCCAATGTCGGCAAGGACGGCGACGTGGCGCTGTTCTTCGGCCTTTCCGGCACCGGCAAGACTACGCTTTCGGCCGATCCGAACCGCGTTCTCATCGGCGATGACGAGCATGGCTGGGGTCCGGACGGCGTCTTCAATTTCGAGGGCGGCTGCTACGCTAAATGCATCAAGCTCTCCGCGGAGGCTGAGCCCGAGATCTACGCCGCGACCAACCGTTTCGGCGCGGTACTCGAGAACGTGGCCTTCGATCCGCAGACGCGGATCCCCGACTTCGACGATGAGTCGAAGACCGAGAACACGCGCTCGGCCTATCCGCTCGAGTTCATGCCGCGTGCCTCACGCAGCGGGCGCGCGGGTCATCCGAAGAACATTATTTTCCTGACTGCCGACGCCTTCGGCGTGATGCCGCCGATTGCCAAGCTCACGCCGGCACAGGCGATGTATCACTTCTTGTCCGGCTACACCGCGAAAGTCGCCGGCACCGAGAAGGGCTTGGTGGGAGTCGAGCCCGAGTTCTCCACCTGTTTCGCCGCGCCGTTCCTGCCGTGCCCGCCGGCTGAATACGGCAACCTGCTTCGCGACTACATTTCCCGGCATGCGGTGGATTGCTGGCTGGTCAACTCGGGCTGGACCGGCGGCATCTACGGGGTCGGCCGGCGCATGCCGATCAAAGCGACGCGCGCGCTTGTCACCGGCGCGCTCGACGGCTCGCTCAAGGAGGTGAGCTTCCGTACCGATCCTTATTTCGGCTTCGCGGTGCCGACCTCGGTGCCGGGGGTGGAGCCGCACCTCCTCTATCCGATGAAGACCTGGAAAGACAAAGCGGCCTTCGACGAAACCGCGCGCAAGCTGGTACGGATGTTCCAGGAGAACTTTGCAAAATACGAGAACCAGGTCGATGCGGACGTGCGGTCGGCCGCACCGGAAGTACGCCTTGCGGCGGAGTAATAAACAGGGATGTCCTGTCATTGCGGCCGAACCGCGATAGCGGCGAGAGCCGGAATCCATAATCACGGGCCCTGGTTATGGATTCCGGGTTCGCGGGCTTCGCCCGTGCCCCCGAATGACTCGGTGGTATCACCCCTGAGCGGGGCTGAGCCGATTGAAACGTTCCTTCTGCTCGTCGCCGAGCGATGCATAAAACTTCTCCAGCGCCGGCTGCACGGTTTGCACCGCGCGCAGCATGGCGCCGAGGCGCTCCTCCATCGCTTGCAGGCGGCCAACCGCCGTGAGCGCCCGGTAGGTCGGGCACTCCGAGCTCAGCAGATTGGACGCGTCAGCCGTGGCGTCTTGTAGCTCCTTGAGCGCGCTGCGCTGGGCATCGTCGGGCCCCACCGCGCGGTCGATTCGCTCCAACGGCACACTGGCGATGCCAGACGCTCGCCCGTTGCAGACTTGCGTCAAATCGCGCTGCGCCTGCTGCTGATCGGCCTTGTCGGGGCTGAGCGCGTTGAAGCGCGCCTTCTGCTCGTCATTGAGCGAGTCGTAGAACCTCTCGAGCGCGGGCCGGACGGTGCGCACCGCCGCCAGCATCGCCTCGAGCCGTTGGCGCATCGCCTCGATCCGGCCTGTCGGCGTGCTCGGCAGCGCCGTCGGGCACGCCGCCTTGAGCTGGTCGAGCGCGTTTGCGGTGGCGTCCCTGAGCTCGTCGAGGATGGCGCGCTGGGCGTCGTTCGGCCCGACCGTCTGGGAGATGCGCGCGATCGGCCAATCCGTCAGCCCTGCGGTCTGCCCGCTACAGAGATCGGCTTCGACGCTTCGGCCGGCCACAACGCCCCTTGCAACAGACCCGCCGCGACCGTAACGGCCGCGAGCATAATCGCCGCGGGCGTAACCGCTCGGCGGTTCGACCGACGCATAGGTGCCGCCATAGCCGAACGCATAACCGCCGAACATGCCGTCATAGAAGTCATCGTACGCATAGGGCCAGAACGTGTCATACGCGTAGGGATAGAAGGTGTAATCGACGAAGTCGTCGTAGGCGTAAGGCCAGAACAGCGGGCCGACCCAGCCGATCACGATGGGGCGGGCGAAATGGTGCCGCCACTGCGGGTCGAACAAGCGGCCCTGGAACGTCGAGCGCGCGAGCGACCGCGTGGCCGGATCGCGGGCAGCGGCCAGATTGGCAAAACTCTGATTGCGCAACACGCCGCCGGAGAAGGCGCGCGGGTCGGCAGCGGCGCGGGCGCGCGTCGCAGATGGCGGAACGACGCGGGCCACCTGATTGCGCGCAATCACGCCTTGTTGCGCAGCCCCGCCTTGCTGTGGCGCGGCGCGGCCCGCCTGATTCTGCTCAATCGCATGTTGTTGCGGCGCCACGTTTTGTTGTGGAGCTTGCTGCCGAGCCGCGTTGCGCCCGCCTTGCGGTGTTGCTGCGACAGTGCCGCCCGGACCGGGTTGCGGCGCCACGTTTTGCCGCTGGTTTGGTTGCGCCACTCTGGCGCTGCCAGCGCGGCCATGGCGGGCGCTGATTTGCGGCTGCTGCGCGGGAGAGGTTCGCGGCGTCGGCGCGTGTCGCGCCATCGCTGAAGCCGCGCCGGCGGAAGGATGGGCGAGGCGCTGCGGTGCAGTGCGTGGCGCTTGCGCCGTGCGCGGCGCGGGAGCGGGGGCGTGCCGCGGCGCGGCGATATGCGGCGCGGGTGCGGCATGGGGCGCGGGGGCGGCACGAGGAGCAGGGGCCGGATGAGGGGCGGCGGCCACGTGAGGAGCGGCCGCGGGGTGCGGTGCAGGCGCCGGCCCAGCGTGCGGTCCCGGCGCGCCTCCTCCTCCGCCCTTATGCGGTTGCGCCGCTGCGGTCGTCGCCATTGCAGCGCAGATGCCGAAAATTGCCGCGATGCGCGTGCTCGATTGGAACATGGCACCCTCCTGAATCCCTCCCGACAATAAACGTCCGAGCCGGCGTGCAGGTTTCGCTGCGCACGTCGCATATTCGATGACGATTTGTTCAGAATTCTCGGCCGACCTTACAGGGGCCTGACAGGAGTTCCGCGTGCTGCGCGGGGGGGAAGGCAAGCGCATCGAGGGCGCAATCTGAAGAGTCAACGCATCATCAGCGTGCCGGCGCCGTGATCGGTGAGGAGTTCGAGCAGCACCGCGTGCGGCACCTTGCCGTCGAGGATGACCACGCCCTCGACGCCGGCCTCGAGGGCATAGATGCAGGTCTCGACTTTGGGAATCATGCCGCCCGATATGGTGCCGTCCGCGAGGTCAGTCGAGCGGAGGTCAAAAGGCCGCGCCGGCGGGGCTTTTTCTTTCCGGTGCGCCTATCTCGAAAAGACGCATTCTTGTGATCGCCATCACAGCGCGAGCGCTCCGGCGGCCCTAGTTTCCTGCCTGTCGATCGTCGCACAAACCTAATCAAAACCTGCTCCGACGAGCGCTAGAGGGGTCTCCAATCGCGTCAACCAGGCTGCGGGAGTATTCAGCCATGGACGTGACTGGTGACTATACAGCCCAAAATCTGAGCGTTCGTCAGCGCGATGTAATGAAGCTGATTGTGCGGGGCCTATCCAACAAAGAGATCGCAAGCATCCTCAACCTAGCCGAGGGCAGCCGCCGGAGGCAGGCTGATGTGCATGCAATAGAGGGGCGATATGCAGCTGCCGCGCCGCCCAGTGTGAATATGAATTCTCGCCGGCGCGCGCGCAGCAGCGCGAGCGCGTGCGGCGCGTCGGCGTGCTCATGAACCTCGCTGCAGACGACGCGGTGCAAAATGGCGCGTTCGAAATCTAAATCTACTCGCTAATGGTGCGCACCACGCTTGAGGTCGGGCGGGTGTCGGTCATCGGGCCCTTCAGTTGCTTCAGGATGGCCTCGTCGTAAGAGGCAATCGTTGTCACTGAA
>DATNNX010000281.1:0-4548 GCA_035601615.1 Xanthobacteraceae bacterium | reverse complement strand
GGAGCCCAAAATCGCCACGGTGAGAGCGCCGAGAGGCGGGCGTCCCGCGTTATGGGACGCAAGGCGCCTCCGAAGCGCCTGGCCTGCAGCCGAAGCAGGCCCACGGGTGCCTCGCAAGCACCCGTACGTCTCTCGGCGCTCCGCCACCCTTCGATTGGGGGGAAGCGAAGCGACAAAGCAAAAACCCGGGCGCAGAAAACGCGCCGCGGGAACGAAAAGGTGTTGTCTGATGCGACTAGGACATTCCGGCCGAGGCGCGATAGCGGCGAGCGCCGATAACCAAAGGGAGCAGACCCCGCCCGCGCCTGCATGCAAATTCGGCATTTGCCGAACAACTGAGCAATTCACGCCGCTGCGCGGGCTGGCGGTGCGCGTGGGCGTCGCAGCTCGTGCTTGGCGCTGCCGAAGCCTCGCGATTTTGTCGAGGCCGTTCAGACTTTTGCAGGTGGTCGAGATCAGCAAGCGATTGCCGCGCCACGCATTTTTGATCCCCGGCTCTGGCACCCGACTTGCACTGAGCAAAGCCAGTTCGATCAACCGGGAGGCTCGCAATGGTTGCGAAGATTCGGAGGTTTGGGCTCGCCGGCGCATCGGCAAGCGCCGCAATGCTGGCTCTTGCGCTCGCATCCAGCCCGGCGAGTGCCGCCGACAAGGTGACATTTCTCACCAGCTGGTTCGCCCAGGCGGAGCACGGCGGCTTCTATCAGGCGAAAGCGAGCGGGCTCTACGAAAAGGCCGGGCTCGACGTCACGCTCAAGATGGGCGGCCCGCAGGTCAACGGCGCGCAACTTCTGCTCGCGGGCGAGACCGACTTCATGATGGGCTACGACCTCCAGGTCCTCAAAATGCTGGAGCAAGGGCATCCGGTCATCACGGTGGCGACCTCGTTCCAGTTCGATCTGCAAGGAATGATGACCCACGACAACGTGGCGGGTCTTGCCGATCTCAAGGACAAGACGATCCTGGTCGCGACCTCCGGCCGCACCACGTGGTGGCCCTGGCTCAAGGCGAAATACAAATACACCGACGAACAGACCAAGCCCTACACCTTCAACCTGCAGCCCTTCTTCGTCGACAAGAACGTGGTGCAGCAGTCCTATCCGTCATCGGAGCCGTTCCAGGCCAAGCAGCAGGGCGTGCCGGTAAAATTCTTCCTGTTCGCGCGCGACGGCTATCCGCCCTATGGCACGACCATGGTCACGACGCGCGGCTTCGTCGAGAAAAACCCGGAGGTCGCTGCGCGCTTCGTGAAGGCGTCGCTCGAAGGCTGGAAGAGCTACCTGAGCGATCCGGCGCCGGCGAATGCGCTCATCAGGGCCGACAATCCCAAGATGAGCGAGGAGCAGATCGCCTTCGGCATCGAACAGCTCAAGGCGCTCAAGGCGCTGGAGGGCGGCGACGCGCAGACGATGGGAATCGGGATCATCACGCAAGCGCGCTGGAAGGCGACCTACGATTTCATGGTTTCGGCAGGCCTGCTCAAGCCCGAAGTCGATTGGAAGCAAGGCTTCACCGACAGGTTCGTCAAAACGCTCAAGCTCTCGATGTAACCGTGTTGGCGCCCAACGATGCGCTGTTTGCGGCTGCACGCGCCCGCGGGGCTGCGCCCGTGGTCGAGATCTTGTCGGCGGACAAAGTCTTTCCCAATGGCACGCGCGCGCTCGCTCCGATCGACCTGACCATCGCAGCCGGCGAATTCGTCACCCTGATCGGGCCATCGGGCTGCGGCAAGAGCACGCTCCTCAAGCTGATCGCCAATCTCATCGAGCCGACCGACGGCCGCATCGTTTGGTGGTCGGGCGCCTTCGACAAGGTCGGCGCGCAGGGACGAACGATCGCCTTCGTGTTCCAGGATCCGACGCTCATGCCCTGGGCGCGGGTGGAGATGAACGTGCGCCTTCCGCTCGATCTCGCCCGCATGCCGGTTGCGCAATCGCGCCGGCGCGTCACCGACGCGCTGTCGCGGGTCGGGCTTGAAGGATTCGCCCGCCATTACCCGCGGCAACTGTCCGGCGGCATGAAAATGCGGGTGTCGATCGCGCGCAGCCTCGTCACCGAGCCGAACCTGCTGCTCATGGACGAGCCCTTCGGCGCGCTCGACGAATTCACGCGCAATCGGCTCGACGCGGATCTCGTTCGGCTGTGGTGGGACCGCAGCCTGACGACCGTATTCGTCACCCACTCGATTTACGAGGCGGTGTTCCTGTCCACGCGGGTCATCGTCATGGGCGCGCGGCCCGGCCGCATCCGCAAGGTCATGGCGATCGACGAGCCGCACCCGCGCGAGGAAAGCTTTCGCAATTCGCCGCGTTTTGCCGAGCATTGCCGCGCCCTGTCGGCTCTGCTCGCTGAAGTCTCCGTCGAGCAGACGCGTTCGTAACGAGAGGCCCGGTGCGCCCGCTTGTCCAGTCCGAGAGCTTCATGACGATCGCCGCGCCTTTGGCCCTGGGCGTGATCATCGTCGTGATCTGGGAGATCGCCTGCCGCGCGCTGCACATCCCGCCTTTTCTCTTTCCCAAGCCGAGCGATATTGCCGCCAAGCTCATGAGCGACTGGCCCGCGCTGCTGGGAGCGCTCGGCATGACGCTGCGCGTCGCGCTGCAAGCATTCTTCGCGGCGATCGTCATCGGCACGTTCATCGCGTTCCTGTTCGTGCAGAGTCGCGCCATCGAAATGAGCTTCTTTCCCTATGCAGTGTTGTTGCAAGTCACGCCGATCGTGGCGATCGCGCCGTTGATCATCATCCTGGTCAAGAACACGCAGATCGCCTTGACCGTCTGCGCGACCGTGGTGGCGCTCTTTCCGATCATCTCCAACACCACGCTCGGGTTGCGCAGCGTCGATCCCGGCCTGGTGAATCTGTTCCGTATGAACCGGGCGGGACGGCTGCAGACGTTGTGGCGGCTGCGCATCCCGAGCGCGCTGCCCTACTTCTTCGGCGGCTTGCGCATCTCCAGCGGGCTCGCGCTGATCGGCGCGGTGGTCGCCGAATTCGTGGCCGGCACCGGAGGACGCAGCGCCGGGCTTGCCTACGAGATCCTGCAAGCGGGCTTCCAGCTCGACATCCCGCGCATGTTCGCGGCGCTCTTTCTCATCACGCTGGCGGGCGTGGGCCTCTTCACCATCATGGTGGGGCTCTCCAAACTCGCGCTCGGCGCGTGGCACGAAAGTGAGGTCGGAGCCGACGCATGACGCTCAGGCGCGTACATTCTCGTCATTCCGGGGCGCGGGCGAAGCCCGCGAGCCCGGAACCCATAACCACTGGCGGCGGTTACGGACTCCGGCTCTCGCCGCTATCGCGGCTCGGCCGCAATGACCAACTGGAAGGGTTAGTATGACCCTCATTACCGGCGCGCAGGGAATCTTCACCGGACTGCCGGGCGACGCGATGCGCGCGAGCGGTACGATCCGCATCCGCGACGGTCGCATCGCCGCGGTCGGCGCGCTGAAACGGGAGCCGGACGAGGCGGTCATCGACGCAACCGGCTGCGTGGTCTATCCCGGCCTCGTCTCCACGCATCATCATCTGTTCCAGTGCGTGCTCAAAGGCGTGCGCGCCGGCATCGACGTGCCGCTGCTTGCGTGGCTGCGCGCCGTGCCCTATTCCTACTGGCAAAAGATCGACGAGGAGGCGTTGCGCACGGCGGCCCGCATCGGGCTCGTCGAGCTGCTGCTCTCTGGAACCACGACGGCCGCCGATCACCACTATCTCTTTGCCCAAACCTACCGCTTCGATCCCTCGCACGTGATCTTCGAGGTGGCGCAAGAGCTCGGCATAAGGCTCGTCTTCTGCCGCGGCGGCGCGACCAAGGCGCGCAAGTTCGACACCCCCGATCTTGTGCCGACGCCGGCCGAGCCTCTCGACAAGATGATCACGTCGGTCGAAGCCTGCGCGCAGCGCTATCATGATCCCTCGTCCGACAGCAGGCGTCGGGTCGCCTTTGCGCCCACGACGCCGCCCTGGTCGCTAGAGCCGGAGGAGCTCAAAACCGTCGCGTCCGCTGCCCGACATATGCACCTGCGCATTCATGGTCATTTGTCCGAGACGTTGGCCGATGTGGATTTCTGTCTCGCCAATTTCGGCAAACGGCCGGTGCAGTGGATGGCGGACCACGATTATCTCGGCAGCGATGTCTGGCTCGCGCATCTCGTGCACGTGGATGAGGAGGAGATCCGTATTCTCGCCGAAACCGGGACCGGCATGGCGCACTGCCCGCAATCGAACTGCCGGCTCGGTTCGGGAATTGCGCCGGCGGAACGGCTCGCGGCGCTGGGCGGCGCGGTGTCGCTCGCGGTCGATGGCGCGGCCTCGAACGAGTCCGCCGATATGGTGAGCGAGATGCACAGCGCCTGGCATACCCACCGGGCCGTCAAGGGCGCAGGCGCCGTCGCTGTGGAGGACGTCGTGCGCTGGGCGAGCGCCAACGGCGCGCGCGTGCTCGGCTTCGAAGATGGCGGCGTGATCGCCCCCGGCAAGCTCGCTGATCTGGCGATTTTCGATCTCTCCCATCCGCGCTATTTCGGTCTGCACGATCCGCTCGTCGGGCC
>DATNNX010000280.1:0-6018 GCA_035601615.1 Xanthobacteraceae bacterium | reverse complement strand
CGGCGAGATCGGCGCCATCGTCTGGTCTTCGCGCTTGGGCAGCGCCGGGTTGTCGCCGTAGACCGAGGACGACGACGCGTAGACCACGCGCCTGACGGCGGCCCGCCGCGCGGCCTCGAGCACGTGCAGGGTGCCGTTGACGTTGTGGTCGTTGGCGCCGAGCGGATCGTTCACGGAGCGCGGCACCGAGCGCATGGCCGCCTGGTGGAAGATCACCGACGCGTTGCGCGCCACGCGCTCCATCGCCGCGAGGTCGCGCACGTCGCCGCGCACCACCTCGAGCCGCTCGCCGGCGGCGGCCGCGAAGGGCAGGTTGGTCATCGAGCCCGACGAGAAGTCGTCGAAGACGCGCACGCGCGCCGTCGGATGATCGGCGAGCAGCCGCTCCACGACATGGCTCCCGATGAACCCCGCGCCCCCCGTCACCACATAGATGTCCGCCACGCGCGGATTGTATCACCTGCCCTCGAAGGGACAGGCCAGGCGCGGAGCGAGTCGTCGACCACGGATGCTGAGGGGCGGACGGCACGCAGGCGACGGTGGCGCCGGGGCGGGCGGCCGGTGGAACCGGACAGGCCCCGCCCCGGCGCCACCGGTCGCCGCGCGGGCGACCGCGTCAGTGTGCGAGGGTCGCCGCGCCCAGCCCCGCGCCCGCCCGCCGGTACTCCTCGCGCGGCGGCGCGAAGATGTCGAGCACGACGCAGCGCACGCCGAGCGCGCGGCCGCCGTGCGGCACGCTCGGCGGCGTCTGCCAGAAGTCGCCGGCCTTCACGTGATGCTCGACGCCGTCCTGGACGCGGATCCATTCGCCCTCGAGGCACACGCCCCACTGCTCGTTGGGGTGCGCGTGCACCGGCGAGACCGCGCCGGGCTCCAGCGTGACCACGGAGAGCATCGCGTGCACACCGGGGAACACGCGTGCGCTCACGCCGGGCGCGAGCTGCCGTTCGATGCCACCCGTCTTCAGATGATGGAAGCACGAGACGTCCGTCATTTCCTCGCTCCTTTCTCGGCGAGGCGATTCGCGTTGCCTCGCGCCATCCGAGCCATTACACTATGCCCCGCTGTTCCATCGCTCGTCACGGCCGCGTCGCCGCTTTCGAGGAGAGTCGCCATGCCGTCTCCTGCCTTCTACGCCACCGACTTCAAGGTCTTCGACGAGCAGGGCTTCCGCGCCCGTATGGGTGCCATCCGCGCGCGCATCCGTCCCAAGCTCGAGGCGGTCGGCCACAGCCTGACGCCGGCGGTGAGCCGCGCCACCGGCGGCGACGCGTACGCGCACGTCGCCAAGCACGCGCGCCGCACCGTCAACCCGCCCGAGGACACCTGGGTGGCCTTCGGCCCCGATGCGCGCGGCTACAAGAAGCACTGCCACTTTAAGGTGGCCGTCTCGCGCCGCGCCGTCCGCTTCCTCTTCGAAGTGGGGCCGGAGCACGCCGACAAGAAGCGCTGGGCGGCCGCCTGGAAGCGGAACGCGCCGAGACTCGCCCCCGTCCTGCGCCGCGTGAAGGGGCTGGCCTGGTTCAAGAACGAGCACGACGAGGAGGCGGCCGCGCCGCTCGCCGATCTCAGTCCCGAGCGCCTCGCCGAGCTGGCCGACGAGCTGACGCGCACACGCGATGGCCAGCTCGTGCTCGGGCGCGTCGTGCCGGCGGAGCAGGCGGCCCGCTGGACGGAGGCGCAGTACCGTGACACGGCTCTCGAGACCTTTCGCGCGCTCGCTCCTCTCTATCGCTTGAAGTGAGCGCGGCGGCGCCACGCGCCGTCGTGTTCGACATGGACGGCGTGCTCGTCGACTCCGGCGCGCACCACCGCGAGGCGTGGGTGGCCATGTGCCGTGACTGCGGCCTGACGCCGCCGCCGGAGTTCTGGCGCCTCACCATCGGCCGGCCCGCCGAGGAGGCGGTGGCCCTGCTCGTCGACGGCATCGATCGCGGAGAGGCGCGCCACCTCGCCGACCTCAAGCGCGAGCACTACACGCGGCTCGCGCGCCGCGGCGCCGTCGCCGTGGCCGGCGCGGGCGCGTTCGTCGAGGCGCTCGCGCGCGCGGGGGTGCCGCGCGCCGTGGCCACCTCCGCAACGCGCCGCGACCTCGAGCGCGTGCTCGACGCGCTCGGCCTGCGCCGCCTCATCGAGCTCGCCATCACCGCCGACGACGTGCGCCGGGGCAAGCCGCATCCCGAGGTCTACCTGAAGGCGGCCGAGGGCCTCGGTGTCGAGCCGCGCGCGTGTCTCGTCTTCGAGGATGCAATCGTCGGCGTGCAGGCGGCGCGCGCGGCCGGCATGCGCGTCATCGGCGTCACCACCGCCCACACCGCCGACGAGCTGGTGGGGGCAGGCGCGGAGCGCGCGGTGCCACACTTCGAGGCGGTGCGCTGGCCCGTGTGAGCACGGACTGATGCTCTTAATCAGCGGGCCCAAGGTTCCTTGCGACGCACCATCTCGTCGCACGGCCCCCGAGAACACCACGTCTTGGCAAGGGTCGCGTCCTGCTCCTCGGCCCACCTGGCGGACTCTGCGGCGTCAGCTCGGTCCGCTTCTCGGAGACGGAATTCAGCACCGCGTCTCACCGGAAGGGTTTGAGCGCCATCGACGCTGACTTTCTGCAAAATCGAACGACGTCTTGCAGGCGCGCATGAATCCGATCGCTTGATGTCGCTTGCACCGACCACCCCGGGTTCCCGAGAAATGAATCGCACGCATCGTAGAAATCGACTGAAAGAGGATCGATGCGAAAACGGTGCGTCATGGATCCACGCTGATGCGCAAGATAGGGCGCCCCGTTCCATTGAAACTCATCGTGATAGGGATTGGTGCCTTTGAGCGCTTTGGCTTCCGTCGATGTTGGCTTGACGATATCGAGTGCAAAATACGGAATCTTGCGATCATCGAGATACGAGGGAATCTGCCAGCCGGTATCCTTTACCACGAAGAATCCGGTCGGAAGGTTATAGAGTTTCGCCAAGTCTTCGTCCGTGACTTCGATGAAGTTCTTTTTGTCTGGGCTGACTTGAAGAGCGCTAAAATCATGGAACGGCGATAACGCCATCCAGGTCGTGGTCGGCTTTTTCTTGTACTGCTGATATTTGACATCGCCCGAGCTGAACCCGCCGATATCTTCAAGGCGCGTGCCCACGATCCCATACGATTTTTTCTCGATCATTGCTTCGACAAGAGGCTTGTCCCAATTCTTCATCAGCAGCACGACGTCAGAATCCGCAATAATATTGATTTCAGCCGGCACGATGCTCTGTATCGCCCGCTCGATCGCTTGCGCATGCCCCCAGGACCCGCGGCCATAGGGCAATTCAGTTATTGCAGAAGCGGAATTGTCCCGTCTGAGAATGAGCGCGCTTTGCCGATCCAGGCAATAGACATGAAAGCGAACCGAATTCTCAGCGCTTGTAAGCGCATCATAGTTCGCCCGCATATAGTCGAAATATTGCAGCGAATTGCGCGAGACAGTGACGTGGACGTTGAAGTTCACTTTGACGTGTGCACCACGCTTGAATTCTCTTGCCACGCCAATTGAGCTGTCCGCTTGCGACACAAAGTCAGCCCGGGATGCCAGGGCAGTGTCATCATCTCGAATTGCTCGGATTTCCTCGAAAGGCTTTCGATCGCCTGATACCCATCACCACAGCGCTCTTGCGATGTCGCGGCGTTATCCATCGGATGCGTATCATGCAGCAGGATCAGTCCATGCGGCTTCACGAAGGGAAAGAAGTTTGCAAAATCTTCCTCAACCGCCTCGCGCGAATGATCGGCATCGATGAACATCATATCGATGCTGATTGGCTCGTTGCGCAAGCGTTGCGCGAAGTTCGATGTCGTCGTGGCGACGAAACGTACTTTGGACGATCTGGCCATATGGTTCCCCGCTTCTGGATTTGCGTCCACGCCGATCAGCTGCTCGGCGAACGGGATCATGCGATTGAACAACCCACATTTGAAAATTCCCAGTTCCAGATAGACGCGCGGCCGGAGGATGCTGGCGAGGTGGATGATGAGGCCCTGGTGCCACTTGGAATTATTTGCATATCCGCTCGAAAGATCGACGAAAGGCAGATTCAGTTTCGATACTGCACGCGCGAAAATCTTATTGGCTAACTTTCCCATGTCACCTCTTAACTAGGAGAGCAGCGGGTTTTGATTTCTGGTCGTCTCGACTTCGTTGATATTCGGCGAGCTCCATAACCATCTCTGATATCGTCGGCGCGCGCGGATAACCTGCCGCCGCCCAAAGGGCGCGATTGGACGCCGGATTCTCCGTCGCCAATGTTCGATTAATAGCTTCCTGAGCTGATATTCGGTTAATCGTAATGTCGGAACGACCATAGGCTTGCGCGAACAGCCGGAGCAATCCTTCCTTGGTGATTTCCCCATCCGGAACTACGTGCTGCAGATGCGGCGTATCCAGGTCATGCGTGATGACCGCTTCGCAGATTCTCGCAAAGTGCAATGCCGTGAGCCCGTTCCAAACGTGATTGACGTAGCCGTTGACGGTGCTGTTCTGCTCATGATTCAGGAACCAATTTAGCAGGGACAAATTCGACTTCGGCTCCCGTCCGACGATCGAGCATCGCAGGATGCGCATTCGCTCGGTGCGCAATTCGCCGAGGCTCTTCGACTTGCCATAGACATCATGGCAATCATGCACAGCCGTCTCCGAGTATCGGCCGCTGGCACCCGAATAGACGCAGTCCGTAGCGATCTGAATGATCTTAAATTCAGACGATTCGGCTGCGTGCGCGAGGACGTGAGAGAATAACCCGTTGATGCGGATTGCCTTCTCAACCCCGGCATCGTCGGTATCCACGATTCGCTGTTTGATCAAACCGATCGCATTGATGACCCATGCGGCGCCCACTGCAACGTCTCGCACGTCGGCGGCGGTCGATATCTCCGCATCGAGGAATTTCCAGAGGATATTGGGATAGATACGCTCTAGCGATTTCAATTCTGCAGCGTTTCGGCCGGTCGCGACCAACTCGCATGTTTTAGTGCGCGAAAAATACTCGACGAGCGTCGACCCGAGCATTCCGGTGGCGCCGAGGATCACAACCCGTCTCATAACGTGTCACCTGGCGCAGGGATCACGCGGGAACTTCCTCTACTCGATCGCTCGCAGCATCGACAATGAAAGTCTGGGCCGCAATCGCATACAACGCCTCGCTATGCATGAGTGCGACGATGGTCATTTCGCCGGTTCTGCGAGTGTTGCAACAAACACCCGCTCCGCATCCGCATCGAGATTGTCAAGACGCTCCAGACGTTCGATTGGAACGAGCCCGTGTTGCCGGTGCAGCCGGGCCAAGTCGAGCGGCGCTCGCACGACGACCCGCGGGACGGCACGACCACGCTCGTTGCCGGCCTCAATTCGAAGAGCGGCAAGGTGACCAGCGAGTTTCACCGGCGGAGCGGGCGCGACAGTTCGGTAAGTTGCTCGACACGATCCACGCCCGCGTGCCGTGATTCCCGTACGCACGAGACACCTGCGATCCATCGCTGGCTGGCACGCCATTCACGGGTCCACTTGCACTTCGCGCCGACCGGCTCGTCGTGGACGGATCTCGTCGAACGCCGGTTCGCCGCCGTGACCAAAAAGGGAGTTGAGCCGTGTCATCGACTCTCTAGCTCAGGACACACTGGCCGCCCAGAAATACAGCGCGGACCGGGGGTCTGTCAAGGGGATTCCCAGCGTCAGTGTTGGAGATACGTGATTTGACCGCCGACGAGGGAACTGTGAAATGACCGCTCTTACCGCGTCGCGTGGAGGCATGGGCACCGAGGAGGTGCCCATGGCCTATCCGCTCGGCGCAGTGGAGCGTGCCATGAAGGTGCAGGAAGTCGTCCTGCGTACCCTCGACGGTAAGCTCAGCTGGCTCCAGGCGGCTGACATTCCCGGTCGGAGCCCGCGCAGCATCCGGCGACTGGCCTGGAACGTCAGCGGACCTCGATCATGCGGGCAGGTCCATGGGATGGCGTCTATCATGGCTGAGCAGATGGAGGATCTCG
>DATNNX010000279.1:0-10594 GCA_035601615.1 Xanthobacteraceae bacterium | reverse complement strand
CGACGGACGTGCTGATCGAGTCCGCGCTGTGGGAGCCCGTGAACATAGCGCAGACCGGTCGCAAGCTCGGCATCCAATCGGATGCGCGCTACCGTTTCGAGCGCGGAGTCGATCCCGCTTTCATGCTGCCGGGTCTCGAGCTTGCGACCAGCATGGTGCTCGAGCTGTGCGGCGGCAGCGCATCGCAGGTGACGGTCGCGGGTACACCGGACATGCCTCAACGCATCATCGATTTTCCTGTGGACGAACTGCCGCGACTGACTGGTCTTCATGCTGACCCGCGCGAGGTCGAGCGCGTGCTCGGGCGCCTCGGATTCTCCGTCACTGGCGGCGGCAAAAGTCTAAACGTTGCCGTGCCGTCATGGCGGGGGGATGTCGAGGGCAAGGCCGACCTGGTGGAGGAGATCGCGCGTATAATCGGCGTTGAGCGCATTCCTCCGACGCCGTTTGATCGGGGTGAGGCTCCGCGCAGGCCGGTGCTCACGCCCATTCAGCTGCGCACCCGCAAGGCCAAGCGCGTGCTCGCCGCGCGCGGCATGCTCGAGGCTGTAGCCTGGTCGTTTATTGCCAAGGAGCAAGCGCAGCTGTTCGGCGGCGGACAGCCCGAACTCGCACTCGCCAATCCAATCGCCTCGGATCTCTCTGATATGCGACCGAGCCTGATCCCAGGGCTCGTTGCTGCCGCACAGAACAACACCGACCGCGGCTTTGCCAACGTAGCGCTGTTCGAGGTCGGACAGGTCTTCCGCGGCGACCGTCCGCAGGATCAGTTCACCGCCGCTAGCGGCGTTCGCCGGGGACTCGCCAAAGCGACCGGCATCGGACGCCATTGGTCCGCCTCGGACGGCGAAGTCGATGTGTTCGATGCCAAAGCCGACGCACTGGCGGTGCTGGCCGCCGCCGGAGCCCCCGCGCAGGCCCTGCAGGTGGTGCCGGGAGGCCCACCATGGTTCCATCCAGGACGATCGGGCAGCATCCAAATCGGCCCGCAGAACGTACTCGGACATTTCGGCGAGCTGCATCCACGCGCGCTCGAAACCCTGAATGCCGAGGGGCCGCTGGTCGCGTTCGAGGTGATCTTGGAAAAGATCCCGGAGCCGAAGGCGCGGGCAACGCGAGCGCGGCCGGTTCTCCAGCTCTCGCCCTTCCAGCCGGTGGAGCGCGATTTCGCCTTCGTCGTCGATCGCGCGGTGAATGCGGCCGATATCCTACGGGCCGCACAGAGCGCCGATCGCAAGCTCATCACCAACGTCACGGTGTTTGACGTCTACGAGGGCGCGGGCATTGAGCCGGGGAAGAAGTCGATCGCGATCACTGTGACATTGCAGCCGCAGGAAAAAACGATGACCGACGCCGAGATCGAGGCAATCGCTGCCAGAATAGTGGCCGAGGTCGGCAAGCGGACGGCCGGGGTGCTGCGAGCCTGATCGCACTCAGCCGCGCTTGCTGGGCCCGCCGAGCAGCTTCACCACCGCGCCCGCGGCACGCTCGCCCGATTCCCAGGCTCCGTTTACGGTGCCCCAAAGCGTTTCATGGGTGGCTTCGCCGGCCAAGAAGATGCGGTCGCGGAGCGGCTCGGCCAATACCCTGCGTGCGGATTGCGCGCCAGGCGCGGCGGCAGAGGTGGCGCCGAGCACCCACGGCTCGTTGTTCCAACGCGTCGCATGGCGGCGCTTGACGATACTTTTCACGTCCGTGCCGTAAAGACCGCCGAGCCAATTGATACCAAAATCGATCATCGCCGCCTCGCCCTTGGCGGCGAGATCACGCCCGAAGTTGCCTCCTACTTCGATTACGCAAATGGTCGAGCCCGAGACGTTGGCCAAGATTGCCGCCGTCTGCTTGCTCTCACTCTTCTCGAACACCAGTTCATCGGCACGCAACCCCAACGGATTGCCGGTCAATTCCAGCGCCACGTGATCGCGGCTGCCCAGCTTGAGCTTGGTGGCGGCCTCCACATGCCGTTTCGGAAGCTCGGGCTCCAATCTGAGCTTTCCGCTGGTGAGAACATTCGTCGAGACGGTGAGGATCACCGCGCCCGTCCTGAACTGGCCTTTCGGCGTATCAACCTCGATGCGCGCGCGACTCCACCATTCGATGGTTTTCACCGGCGTTGCCGAAAGGATCGGGAGAGAAACTGCGAGCTTCGCCAGCAGCGCGCCATAACCCTGGCGGCAGAACGCATTGTTGTCGCGCTCGCCAGAGCGGGAGAGATCGGCGGTTGAGACGTCCGAAAGCTCCTTGCTGCAGCCGTACGGCCCCAGCACGAATTCGATCGTCGGGCGCCACTCCCCAAGCTCCTTGGGCAGCGCCTGCGCACAGGCAACGTCGCTCTTGCGGGCCGCATCCGCAATTGCGGTGTTGGCGCGCACGAGGCTGGCGAGAAAATCCTCCATCTCGCCTTCGCGGGCATAGCGCCGTCCAATGCGCATCCGCTGCCCAGGTGGTGCCGCATAAATATCGAGCCCCGACTGCATCCCAAGCTTCGCCAGAGGATTGATGTCGGCTGCGTAGATCCAGCGCGCGCCGCGATCGTAGGGGATGCCAAAAGTCTTGGTGTCGGTGATGCAGCGTCCGCCGACTTCGTCGGCCGCCTCGAGCACGACGAAGCGCTTGCCCGCCGCCGCAAGCCGCCGCCCCGCCGCGATGCCGGCGGCGCCGGCGCCCACTACGACGGCATCAACCCAGCCGGAGCGCGGTACGTCGGTGACCGGGGCCGCACGCGGGGCTCCAAGTGCAGGCGCGGCAAGCGCCGCGCCCGAGGAGGCAAGGAACCATCGCCGGCTCAAAATTCTCATTGGCGCGCCTAGGTGCTACGTGTTTCAAGATCTACCATGGAAGGCGTGCCGCGCACGCGTGAAATCTTCTTCATCATTCACGTACTTGCGCTATGTCGACGGTATTCACGTTCAGAAGACGAGATCCGATGGCAGGTGCGGTTGCGCCCGCCGCGCCAGCCCGACGCAGCCGGAAGAGAGGATGCAGGCGATGATCGATGCGGCCGCCAAAGCGCTTGCCCAAATGTTTTCGCCGCCGTTGCGGTGGGTGCTGTTGAAATCAGCAGGCCTTGCGCTCGCAATGATCGTGCTGCTCGCCATTGCGCTTCACCGGTTGCTGGTCTGGGCTGCAAGCGCCGGCGCTAATTGGGCGCAGGACATGTTCGGTATCAGCGCACCCGCGCCGATCTCAATCCTGATTTGGGTTGTTTCTGTTGCGGCCGGCGTCGGCATCATCGTCGGATCCGTGTTCTTGATGCCGGCGGTCACTGCGCTGGTCGGCAGCTTCTTCGTCGACGACATCGCGCTCGAGGTGGAACGCACTCACTATCCCGCGGACGTGGGCATACCGCTGCCGCTGCTGCGCGCCCTCGTCGAAGGTATGAAAACGGCTTTGCTCGCGGTCGTGGTCTATCTGGTTGCGGTCCCATTTCTGCTTTTCGCTGGCGCGGGCGTGGTCATTTTTTTCCTGGCCAGCGCTTATCTGCTCGGCCGCGAATATTTCGAGCTGGCAGCGATGCGCCATCAGCCCATCGCGGAGGCCAAACGACTGCGTCAAACCCACCACAGCACGGTGTTTCTCGCTGGCACCTTGATTGCCGCTTTTGTGTCGATCCCGATCGTCAACCTCGCCACACCACTGTTCGCTATGGCTCTCATGGTGCACGTCCATCACCGAATCCGGAGCACCTACGAGGGGCGGTAGAACCAAGAGCCTTGAACGCGTTCACGGGGTTCGCGTTCTTTATGCATGGTCCTGAGGCGTTCTCATCAATCCGGCAGCTTCGTCACGGCGACCCGCGCTGTGCCATCGACCTCCGCAACGACGCGCAGCGTCTTCGCGTCGAACTCGATGCCGACGAGACGCAGACCGGTAACGGCGGCATCGACGCGAACGCCGTCGGTGCTTTTACGAAAATCGGCGATCGCTGCATCGATGCTGTTACGGGCATTGGTCGCGAGCGGCACGAGATCGACGACTGCGTTCTCCGCCAACGTCTGTTGCAGATACGGCACCGCGGCGCGCGCGGCGGCGCCCAGCAACCCGAAGGCTGCCTGCGATTCGACATCAAGAGCGATGTCGGTCAGGCGCAGGACCTGATGGGCGGAATCGAGCACCGGGCGGCCCCATACGTGGACAGTTGCCTCGGCGCCGAGACCGAACCAGCTCTTGTTCTCATTGGCCTTCACGCCCAGCGAGAGCAGCAACCGATCACCAGACGCCGCCAAGTTGACGCTGCGGATAGTGGCGGTGAACGCGCTGCTCTTATCGTCGGGAAAGCTCTTTCCCTTGAGTTGCGCCTCGAGCAGCCGATTGACGTCGGTAAACGGAATGTCGATGGGCACTGCAATATTGACGCGGCCCTGCTCGATCTGAGGCACGAGTTCCAGCTGAGCCGGGAACGGGCAATCAGGCTTGGTCTCGGTGGGCGCGATCCGCGTCTGCGCCTCCACGCCGATCGTGAGCGTGAGCGCGGCGGCGTCGATGTGCGGCTGTGCGGCGAAGGCTCGCGTGGGCCGAACTTCCAGCCACAGGTTGGGCATGCCGGCGGCCGCCGCGCCGAGCGAGATCGAGCGGCACATCTTGGCCCATTCGCGCCGCACCGCGAGTTCAAGGAAGGGATCGTCGCGCAGCCGCGCCTGTAATGCAGTCACCTGGTCGTTGATCGCGCGGTCGAGAAACGGCTTGAGCTCGTTCGATACGCTCAACCGCACGCCCATAATAGCCAAAGAGGCATCCGCGAGCGCGACGTGAGGTGTGAGATTGGGCTCGATCCGCCAGGTCGGCAAAATCGACGGATGCGACGTCAGCGTGACGTCGCCGCGAATGTCGGCACGTTGATCGAGCGTTTTTCCCTGCAGGTTTTGAAGCCCTTGTCCAAGGCGGCCACCAAGCAAGTCTCCGATCGAGCCAGCAAGATTGCCCGCTTCGCCGGAAACTTGCCCCTTCGCGCGCAAGATCCCGGAAAGTGTGGTCGACACGACCAGCGCATCTCCCCGGCCGGTGACTGCGAGCGGGCCGCGCGCGACCGTCCAGTCGAGCTCGCCGTTGGATAGCAGTTGCGGGACAGGGTTATCGCGCTTGCCCGCAAGATTGCGCGGCGCCGCCCTCTCCAGCGCAGTATGCATCGCCGAGAGCCCGATCGCCGCGGGCGTCACGATCACCGACTTTCGGGTGACCGGGGTCAACGGCGGGATCTCGACCAGCGCCGGCCGCCGGTCCTTGGGGCCGGGCCAAAGCAAGTCCAGGGCCCAGAGCGCAGCGCCGAATGAGACGAGGGCGATCAAAAGACCGATAGCAATCTTGCCCCACGGCAGAGGCATGCGGGCGTCTTCCTCCGAATCGAGGTTCCAGTTTCGGCACCGATCGTGGTGGCAGCAAGGCGGCGGCACAACAGTGGGTCAGTGCTCCGATGAGCGATGATGGGCCACTGTTTTCCCTGGCCATTTACATAGATCGGCGATCAGGCACTTCTCGCAGAGCGGGCGACGTGCCACGCACACGTAGCGTCCGTGCAAAATCAGCCAGTGATGGGCGTGGCGTTTGTACTCTGCCGGCACCACGCGATCGAGCTTGGTCTCGACCTCGAGGGGCGTCTTGCCGGTTGCCATGCCAGTCCGATTGCCGACGCGGAAGATGTGCGTATCGACGGCGATAGTTGCCTGACCAAATGCAACGTTGAGCACGACATTTGCCGTCTTGCGGCCGACGCCGGGCAGCGCCTCCAGCGCCTCGCGCGTGCGGGGAACCTGACCGCCGTGCTCCTGCAAGATTTTCTTGGACAGTGCGACGAGATTCTTTGCTTTGGTGCGGTAGAGGCCGATCGTCTTGATCAGCTCCTGCACGCGTTCTTCGCCAAGTGCAGCCATTTTTTCAGGTGTGTCCGCCACCGCGAATAAAGCGGGCGTCGCCTTGTTGACCCCAGCGTCGGTCGCCTGCGCCGAGAGCACGACAGCGACCAGCAACGTGAACGGGTTGATGTGCTCGAGTTCCCCCTTGGGCTCCGGGCGAGCCGCCTTGAAGCGACGGAAGGCCTCCTCGATCGCGGCCGTTGTCCACTGCGGCAGCGCGCCGGCAGCCGCCGCGTGGTCGGCTGCCGAGCGCACGGTGGGGCTTTTGACCTCGGCCGCCGTGCGTGCACGCGTCCGGCGAAGAATCTGCGCCGTCCGTCGCGGTGCTTTACGGGTGCTTCTGCCGGCCACCCTGCGAGGTGTCTTGCGAGCCATGGTTCCGGTATACTGAGCCCCATGACACCCGACAACGATCCCACGCGAGAGCCTGCGATCTTTTCGGCAGTGCTCACCCCGCACCGTTCGCTTAGCCGTAAGGGCTTTTTGGCATTGATGCTGGTGGCGGGCGGAATAAGCCTGGTCACGGGGACGACATTTCTCCTCGCCGGCGCTTGGCCGGTGTTCGGTTTTTGCGGCCTCGAGGTTCTTCTGCTCTACTGGGCGCTCCAGGTCAGTTATCGCCGCGCCAAAGCTTACGAGCAGGTCACCGTCACCTCCTCCGAACTCACCGTGCGTCAGGTGAACCACCGCGGCCGGATGAACGAATGGACGCTCAATCCGCTCTGGGTGCGGCTCGATCGCGTCGTGCACGCGGAGTTCGGCATCGAACGGCTGTTCCTCGTCTTTCGTGGGCAGCGGCTCGCGATTGCCGGCTTTCTGGGCCCGCAGGAGAAAGAAAGCTTCGCGCTCGCGCTATCGGCAGCACTCGGCGAAGCCAAGCGAGGACCGACCCGCACGGTATTTGATTAGGGATTTCAGAAATCGGGTGGGCGAATGCTCGTCCGCGGCCTAGATAGCCGGCAACCGATGGAAGTGAGCATGCTCTCTCCCGATTTGGTGGGCGCCCCTGAGCCGCTCAGCCGCGCCGCCGCCGATTACGCAGTCGTGCGCCGCGCCATCGCGTTTGTCTCCGAGCGCTGGCGCAGGCAGCCGGAGATCGACGCAATCGCTGCGGCGGCAGGCGTGCGCGCCGACGAGCTGCATCATCTGTTCCGCCGCTGGGCCGCAATTACGCCCAAAGCTTTCCTGCAGGCGCTCACGCTCGAGCACGCGCGCCGACTGTTGCGAGATTCGGCAAGTGTGCTCGACGCCGCCTTCGAGGTCGGCCTATCAAGCCCAGGCCGCCTGCACGATCTCTTCGTTACGCACGAGGCGATGTCACCCGGCGAATGGAAATCGGGCGGCGACGGGCTCACCATGTCCTATGGCTTTCATCCATCCCCGTTCGGCACCGCGCTGGTGATGACGACCAGCCGAGGACTTGCCGGCCTCGCATTCGCCGATCCCGGCGAGGAACAGGCCGCGCTGAGTGACATGAGGCGCCGCTGGCCGAAGGCGAACACCATCGAAGACTTCGCGCGCACCGCACCATTCGCACGTCGGATCTTCGATACGGACTTGTGGCGAGCCGAGCGGCCGTTACGCGTGGTGCTCATCGGCACCGATTTCCAGGTCCGGGTGTGGGAAGCCTTGCTCGAAGTTCCCCTGGGGCGCGCGACGACGTATTCAGACATCGCGATCAAGATCGGCGTAGCAAAAGCCGCGCGCGCCGTGGGCGCCGCAGTGGGCAAGAACCCGCTCTCGTTCGTGGTGCCGTGCCATCGCGTGCTCAGCAAGAGCGGCGAGCTCACAGGTTACCATTGGGGACTCACGCGCAAACGCGCGATGCTGGGCTGGGAGGCGGGACGAGTGGCAACTTGATCTTCAGAGCTGACGGGCCCACGCGCCGTTTCAGAGCTCCGCCACGTCTGGATTCACGAAGCGGCGGATCACATTTTGATTTGCGACAGTCGCTTTTGGGGCGAAGCAGACATGCCCGATCGTCTGGCTTTGACCGCTTGGGTCCTTGATGACCCCGTTGCGGACATCAGAAAGCTTTTCCGCGGTCCGCTGCACTCATCGCCCAACCTAGTTTATCGGTGCTGTCCAGCCGGCCATTGTCGGCATAAAACGCTCAGACGCCGTCTCGTGCGCTGCAAGCGTATGGGCATCGATCGTGGGAGTAAATCCCGACGGCAGCACAAGCTCCCCAGCCACGAACCGCAACGGCTCCGAGAACAGGCGTACATTCGGTTTCAGAAATCCGTTGAACTCGCCCGCATTGCGAATGGTGACGCGCGCGACACAGGCTTCCATCCAACACCCAAGCTCCGAAGACAAACCGTCGCCGAGCACCGCTTCCATTCCCCATTCGTGAACCGCGTCGAGCGCCTCGCGAAGCAGATCGAGGCCGCCAAAACGCTTGAGCTTGAGCTTGCAGAAGCCCACGTTAGCAATTGCCGAGGCACGCTTCACATCGGCGAGTTCGCAGATCGGCTCGTCCAACATCACGGGAACAGGCGACACGCTCGCTACCCTTGCGTTTGCGTCCCAATCTTCGGCCGGGCACGGCTGCTCGAACAACTCAATGCCGGCCGGATCGAGCGCCATAGCGAAACGACAGGCATCCGCCTCGAAATAGGCGCGGTTGGCGTCAAGCCGCATCGTCGCGCGGCCGGCAATCGCCCGCTGGACGAGCTTGACGCGACGCGCGTCGTCCTCCGCCGACTTCCCAACCTTGATTTTGAATGTGCGAAAGCCGTCTTTCAGGCGCTGTTCGACTTCCCGCTCGATGTCTCCGGGCGCGGAGCTATTGAATGGTGTGAGTAGCGGCAGACGCGTGTCTCGATCCACGCTGAGCAGCGGATGCCCCTCGAGCATTTCGATTGCTGTGACGAGCGCAGTCGCCGCCACCTTACTTGCGGCGAGGTCGCGCGCGATGATGGCCTTGGCCTCGCTCGAGTCCTTGCCGATGACAGCCGCCGCGTGCTCGCGGCAGAAAGTCCAGCCGCCGTCTCGCGTCTCGCTGCTCGATCCCGGCGAGATGTGTCCTTCGCCCCATCCGACCCGGGCGTCGGCGTCGCGTACCTCGACGATGATTGGTTCAAACTCGGTGAAGGTGCGATAGGACAGCACATAGGGACGAACGAGGGGCAGCCGCACGGTTCGCAGCACAATCTCTTGCAATCTCATCGATTGTCTTCCGTCGTTTTTGTGACGCAGTCGCTGCGCCCCTCAATGGGTTCGCTCATTGCCCTTGATCTGGCTCCGGTGCATGACCCGCCGGGTCTTGGGATCGAACGGGTCGCGCCGGTGCAGCACGGAAAGATTGTTCCACATCAAGACATCTCCGACCTTCCACCGGTGGCATAAGGTGAACCGCGGCTGCGTCGCATGCGCCCAGAGTGCATCGAGCAGCGTCTCGCTCTCGGACACCTCAAGGCCGAGCACGTAAGCATTCGGACGACGCCCCAGAAAGAGCGCCTTGCGGCCGGTGGTCGGCTCAGTGCGGATCAGTGGATGGTGAGCCCCCACTGTTTCCCGAACGTCCGTAACTGCCTTGTAGCCCTTACTGAGCATTCCCGCGCTGTTGGTAGATGCGTCATGCACCGCGATCTTGTCCGTTGCAGCCTCCTTCAACTCCGCAGGCAGAGCTTCGTAGGCCGCGAACATATTGGCAAAATAAGTGTTGCCGCCTGCTTCAGGCGGAGGAACCTCCAGCGAGTGCAGCATCGCGGCCTTGGGCGGTACCTCCACGTACGTCATGTCAGCGTGCCATACCGCCTCGCCATCGCCGAGATTTCCGATCGGCTTGCCGTTTTCGACAACATTCGAGATGACGTTGAGTTCAGGATGATCCTTGAGGAACGGCTCGCCATAGGGATTGGGACCTGGCGGGTCGAGTTCACCAAAATTCTTGCTGAAGGCGATCAGTTGCGGATCCGAGAGTTTTTGGTCGTGGAAGACGACGACCAGCCGCTCGCGCCATACGTCCTCAATTGTCCTGATCTCGTTTGGCTCGATGGGCTTCGACAGATCGAGCCCGGAAATTTCTGCGCCCAGCGGCGCGTCGAGGTTTTTGATCTCAAGCGACATGACTGCTCCTCCGTATAAACGAGGAATCTGCGCATCCTGAAGCTCTCCACCTGCCGCCAAACCGGGGCAAGCCCGAGTTCGTCGATTTCGTACATGGCGCATCGCGCGAGGTGAGCGGGGTACGGACAGCGGGGATACGTAAAGCGCGCATGCGGTCGACCGCGATCAGAATGAAACGCCGCTCGCCTTGATCGGGCCTTCCCATTTCTTGATTTCGGCGGCAAGAAATTGCGCGAGATATTCCGGAGAGCGGCGTTCCGGTGCAATCACGTCGCCTCCGACCTGCTTGAGACGCTGCTGCAAGGGCGGCATCTCTAGCGCGGCGACCGTGGCGCGGTTGAGCCTCCGGATGATAGGCTGCGGAGTCTTCGCGGGCAGGAAGAGTGCATACCAGCTCGGGAGATCGAAGTTGGTCAGCCCCTGTTCGTGCGCGGAGGGGAGATCCGGCAGGTTCGACGACCGGGTCTTACTTAGGATCGCGATTGGCTTGACGGTCTTGCCCGCAATTTGCGGCAGCGCCAGGGGGAGACTCACGCAGTCGTAATCCATCCGGCCAGCCATCACTTCTTGCAAGCCTTGCACGACGTTGCGATACGGAACGTGCGTAACTTCGATACCAATCGTGGAATTGAGCAGCATGCATGCAAGGTGATTGGAGCCGCCGGCTCCCG
>DATNNX010000278.1:0-22136 GCA_035601615.1 Xanthobacteraceae bacterium | reverse complement strand
CCGCCGCCTCGCGCGCAGGCTCGCGGATGCCCCAAACGCCGGGGATCAGCCTTTGGCCAAGGCCAAAGGCGCGCATGCTGAGCGGCTTGCCGCGTCCGCACACCACCGGCAGCGCGAGCTGCGCGCCGGCGCCTGCGAGCTTACGCATCAGCGGGATCGGGTTGATCTCGCTCCCCAGCGGCATGAAGCCGGAGACGATCGCCCGCGGCGTCAGCGCGACCGGGAACGGCCGCGTCGCAATCGCCCGCGCCGCAGCGGCGCGCATGCCGGCAGGCAACGCCTCACGCCGCGCGCGTGCCTGGCGGCGCAGTTCGGCTTTGGCGTCTTCTATCGAGGTGGATTGAGCCATCAAGGCGAGGCATCAGTGCGGAGCCGCAACGGCCGTTGGAGCATCGATCCCGGGTTCCCTACGAAAGTAGGTGGGCGCCATATGTCCGAGCCCACGAGCCCGGTCAGGGACAGCTCCCTTGAGGATCGATAAGGCCCCGGGGATATGGCTCCTGACGAACCTCGCAGCCCCGCGCGAGCAATGTAGTGTGTGTGCGATTGCGATGCCAGCCGCGAAATGAGAGTGTGCGCTAACCCATTGGGACGCTTGCATCGGCAAGCGTCTGATTGAGCCGCCTGGTGAGGCTCTCGATGCGCTCGGCGGCCGCATTGAGCGCGGCAACCACCGCCGCCTGCGTCGCCTGCACCCGGTCGGCGGAGAGAACGCTCGCCTCCTGCAGCTTGGCGAGCTCTGGCTCGAGCCGCTGCAACTTCTCCTTCACTTCCGAGAGTTCGTCGGCGAGCGCGAGCGCCGCCATGACCGTGAGTCGCGTGTCACCAATTTCGCCGAAACGGCCGCGCAGCTGGACGATGCGCGCATCGAGATCTTCCGCAAGGTGCGTGACACGCGCCTCTTCGCCGTCCTCACAGGCCATCCGGAACTGGCGGCCGTTGATGGTCACGCTAACTTGCGGCATGGCACCCTCAGCGCTGGTTCGCCGCGAGCACGGATCGGATCGTGTCGATGGCGACGTCGAGCCGCTGGACGACTTCACGATTGACGCTTTCCAGCGTGCGGCTGCGCGCGGTCGCGGCATCAAGCTCCGCGGCGAGCCGGGAGCGGTCGGCGCCAAGGGCGTGCAGTTGCGCGTCCAGTGTCTGCTCGCCGCGATCGGCCTCGTGCCGTCGCTCAACGGCGGCGGCGAGCGCATCGAGCGCAAGCGCAAGACGCCTGCTGGCCGCGTCGATGGCGCTCCTTTCGGTCATTCTCGGTGACCCCTTGCTCGGCCGATTACAGTGCCGATTCGTCAGCCGTGTGGCGGGGAAAATCTTTCGCGTCGGCAAGCAGTTACAAGGAGAAGCCTACGTTGCGTGTGGGCTCGCAGTCAACGCTTGATGGAAATTCATCCTCGCCCCTGTGAATGCCGCGCGCGCCGAGACCCGGCATTCTTTGACTCCCCTCGCCCGCGTGCTAGAGCCTCGCCGAGCAATACCGTTTGGCGCGGTGATGACCAGTCCGAAATCGCTTTTCGCTGCGGCGGCTTCTCCTGCCGCGCAAACCACAGCCATCCGCCGGGACGACCGCGCAGTTCCCTCGCGCGCGCGCCATGAGCGCATGGCGAACGCACTGCGCGCCCTCGCCATGGACGCGGTCGAACAGGCCAAATCCGGCCATCCCGGCCTCCCGATGGGCGCGGCCGATGTCGCGACCGTGCTCTTTTCGCGCTTTCTCAAGTTCGATGCGGCCGATCCCGCCTGGCCCGACCGCGACCGTTTTGTGCTGTCGGCCGGTCACGGCTCGATGCTCATCTACGCGCTGCTCCATCTCCTCGGTTACGAGAAGATGACGATCGAGGAGATCAAGCGCTTCCGCCAGTTGGGCTCAATCACGCCGGGGCACCCCGAGAACTTCCACACGCCCGGCGTGGAGACGACCACCGGCCCGCTGGGCCAGGGACTTGCCAATGCGGTGGGCATGGCGATCGCCGAGCGCCATCTCGCCGCGGTGTTCGGCCCCGAACTGGTCGATCATCGCACCTACGTGCTCGCGTCCGATGGCGACCTGATGGAGGGCGTCTCTCAGGAGGCCATCGCGCTCGCCGGACACCTCAGGCTCAACAAGCTCATCGTGCTGTTCGATGACAACGGCATCTCGATCGACGGGCCGCTCTCGCTTGCCGACTCGGTCGATCAGGTGAAGCGCTTCGAGGCCGCCGGTTGGGCGGCGAGGCGAATCGACGGGCACGATGCCGAGGCGGTGGCTGCCGCGCTTGAGGAGGCGCAGTCCTGCGCTGGCCCGTCCCTGATCGCCTGCCGAACCATTATCGGCTTCGGCGCGCCGACCAAGGCCGGCAGTGAAAAAACCCACGGTTCACCGCTCGGGAGCGAGGAGATCAAGGGCGCGCGCGAACGGCTCGGCTGGGCGGAGCCCGCCTTTGCCGTTCCTGGCGACGTGCGCGAGATGTGGCGTAGCGCGGGATGTGCGGGGCGCGCGGCACACCAAGCTTGGTGCGACCGTCTCAGCGCGGCACCGGCGGCCCGTCGCGCCGAATTCGAGCGCCGTATTCGCGGCGAGTTGCCGAAGGACAACCTTCTCGCTGCGGTGCGTTCGGTGAAGGAAAAACTTGCGGCCACGCCGAAGGAGGTTGCGACCCGCGCCGCATCGGAGACTGCACTCGAAGCGCTGACCGCGGCAGTGCCGGAGATGATCGGCGGCTCAGCCGACCTGACGGGATCCAACAACACCAGGCCCAAAGGGATGACCGTCTTCTCGGGCCGCGATTATTCCGGTCGTTTTATCCATTACGGCGTGCGCGAGCACGGCATGGCCGCAGCGATGAATGGCATGGCGCTGCACGGCGGCATTATTCCCTATTCGGGTACGTTCCTCGTGTTCTCCGATTATTGCCGTCCGGCGATCCGCCTCGGCGCGCTCGCCGGGGAACGCGTGATCTACGTGATGACTCACGATTCGATCGGGCTTGGGGAGGATGGCCCGACGCATCAGCCGATCGAACATCTCGCCGCGCTGCGCGCCATGCCGAACCTCTACGTCTTCCGTCCGTGCGACGCGGTCGAGACGATCGAGTGCTGGGAGCTCGCGCTCCAGAATTCACAATCCCCGAGCGTTCTCGCGCTCACACGGCAAAACGTGCCGCAGTTGCGGCTTGGGGTCGAGGAGACGAACCGTTGCGCCGCCGGAGCCTACGAGATTGTCCCTGCGGAAAAGGACGCCGAGGTGTCGCTGTTCGCCACCGGCTCCGAAGTCGCCATCGCGGTCGAGGCATGCAAATTACTGCGCGAGCGCGGCGTCGATGCGCGCGTGGTCTCGGTGCCCTGCTTCGAGCTTCTGCACAAGCAGGGTGACGCCGAGCGGGCCACAATTGTCGGTGCGGCCAGAGTTAAAGTCGCTGTCGAGGCTGCGGTGCGCCAAGGCTGGGACGAGATCATCGGCTCGGATGGCGCCTTTGTCGGGATGACGACCTTCGGGGCGAGCGCCCCCTACAAGGACCTCTACAAACGCTTCGGTATCACGCCGGAGAACGTCGCCAAGGCGGCGTTGAGCAAGCCCGGAAAGACTTAAAGACCGCGCTGAACGTCACTATTTAATGCTCATGCTCCCGCGCAGCCGTGTCTGCGCGACGCGGGACGTGGAGGGGAGCGAAGGAGTCGGGCATGTCAGTTCGTGTGGGCATCAATGGATTCGGCCGCATTGGGCGCAACGTGCTGCGCGCGATCGTGGAAGCGGGCCGCAGCGATATCGAGGTCGTCGGCATCAACGATCTCGCTCCGGTAGAGACCAACGCGCATCTGTTGCGTTTCGACTCGGTGCACGGCCGCTTTCCCGGCGAGGTGGTGGTCAAGGGCGACGCGATCAACATCGGCAACGGCCCGATCAAGGTGACCGCCATCAAGGATCCGGCAGCACTTGCGTGGAAGGAGCTCGGCGTCGATATCGCGCTCGAGTGCACGGGCATCTTCACGTCGAAGGAGAAAGCAGTCGCACATCTGTCCGCCGGTGCCAAGCGCGTCGTCGTGTCGGCGCCGGCTGACGGCGTCGACCTCACGGTTGTCTATGGCGTCAACCACGACAAGCTCACGAGGGAGCACAAGGTCGTCTCCAATGCCTCGTGTACCACCAACTGCCTCGCACCGGTCGCGAAGGTGCTCAATGATGCCGTCGGCATCGACAAGGGTTTTATGACCACCGTGCATTCCTACACGAACGACCAGCCCTCGCTCGATCAAGTACACAAGGACCTCTACCGGGCACGCGCCGCAGCGATCAACATGATCCCAACCTCCACCGGCGCGGCAAAAGCGGTGGGGCTCGTCTTGCCGGAGCTTGCCGGCAAGCTCGATGGCGTTGCCATCAGGGTGCCAACCCCGAACGTGTCGGTGGTCGACTTCAAGTTTGTCGCCAAACGCTCGACGTCGAAGGACGAGATCAACGGCGCGGTGAAGCGCGCCGCTGAACAGCAACTCAAGGGCATCCTCGGCTACACCGAGGCGCCCAACGTCTCCAGCGATTTCAATCACGATGCGCACTCCGCCGTATTCGCCATAGACCAGACCAAGGTGATGGGCGGCACGCTGGTGCGGGTGATGTCGTGGTACGATAACGAATGGGGCTTCTCCAACCGGATGATCGATACCGCGGTTGCGATGGGTAAGCTGATCTGATCGCGCCGGCGATGAGCGCTCTTCTCGTTGCGGCCGTCTCGGCTCGGCTGCCCGGCCCGGCGGGCCGCTGACATGTTCCGCACGCTCGATGAGGTCGATGTTAAGGGCAAGCGCGTGCTCGTGCGCGTCGATATCAACGTGCCGGTTGAGAATGGTCGGGTCTCCGACACGACCCGCATCAAGCGCGTGGCTCCCACCATCAGTGAGATCGCAGACAAGGGCGGCAAGGTCATCCTGCTCTCCCATTTCGGGCGTCCGAAGGGACGCGACGCCGCGCAGTCCCTCAAGCCGTTTGCACCGGCGATCGCCAGCGTTCTCAAGCGGCCGGTCGCGTTCGCGGACGACTGCGTCGGGGACCGAGCGGCAGCCGCGGTCGAGGCCATGAAGCCGGGTGACATCCTGTGTCTGGAGAACACCCGCTTCCATCCAGGCGAGACGCGCAACGACCCTGATTTCGTGGCGCGGCTCGCAGCACTCGGGGACATTTTCGTCAATGACGCGTTCTCGGTGGCGCACCGCGCCCATGCTTCGGTCGAGGGACTCGGCCGCAGGCTGCCGACCTACGCGGGGCGCGCCATGCAGGATGAGTTGGAGGCGCTCACGAAAGTGTTGCAGGCCCCGGATCGTCCGCTTGCGGCAATCGTCGGCGGAGCGAAGGTGTCGACCAAGCTCGACCTGCTCGGCAGCCTCCTTGCGAAGGTAGACATCCTCCTCATCGGCGGCGGCATGGCCAACACTTTTCTCGCCGCGCGCGGATATTCCGTGGGCAAATCCCTATGCGAGCGCGACCTCCTGCCGACGGCGCGCGAGATCATGGAAAAGGGCAAGGTCAAAGGCCGAGAAATCGTGCTGCCGGTCGACGCGGTCGTGGCCAAGAGTTTCGCGGCGAATGCGCCCTCGCGCGTCGTCGCGGTGGACGGCGTGGGGGATGACGAAATGATCCTCGACATCGGCCCACGCAGCATCGAGCATGTCTGTTCCGTGCTCGCGCGCGTGAAGACCCTGGTCTGGAACGGACCGTTCGGCGCGTTCGAACTCGAGCCGTTTGACACCGGCACCGTCGAGGTTGCCGAAGCCGCGGCGGAACTCACCGCCGCCGGGAAAATTATAACTGTGGCAGGCGGCGGTGACACCGTTGCGGCGCTCAACGCCGCCGGGGCGGCCGATCGCTTCACCTACGTCTCCACGGCCGGGGGCGCCTTCCTCGAATGGCTGGAGGGCAAAGCTTTGCCGGGTGTCGAGGTGCTCAGAGTCAGCTCAAGGTAGAAATGAAGCGATACGCCCTTTGCCAAGTACGTGAGGAGGCGGCAAAATCACCATGAAATGCGCTATGAGATGGAGGAGGTTGCGATGAGCCTCGCTGAACTCAATAAGGTCGCCCAGGCCATGGTCGCGCCGGGCCGCGGCATTCTTGCCGCCGATGAATCGTCCGGCACCATCAAGAAGCGCTTCGATGCGATCGGGGTAGATTCGACGGCCGACAATCGACGCGACTACCGCGAGCTACTCTTTCGCTCCTCCGAGGCCATGTCGAAATACATTTCCGGTGTCATCCTTTACGATGAGACCATTCGTCAGAACGCCAAGGACGGTACTCCGCTGATCAAGCTGATCGAGAATTCTGGCGCGATCCCAGGCATTAAGGTCGACAAGGGCACGAAGCCGTTACCATTCTGTCCCGGCGAAGTGATCACGGAGGGGCTGGACGGTTTGCGCGAGCGCCTCGTCGAATATCGCGGGCTCGGCGCCAAATTCGCCAAGTGGCGCGCGGTGATCGACATCGGCCCCGATATTCCGAGCTACGCGGCGATCATGACCAACGCAAATGCGCTCGCGCGCTACGCCGCGCTCTGCCAGGAGGAGGGCATCGTTCCGATCGTCGAGCCGGAAGTTCTGATGGACGGCGATCACGACGCCGACCGCTGCTATGTGGTCACCGAATGGCTGCTAAAGACCGTGTTTGAGCAGCTTTACTACCAGAAGGTGGCGCTCGAAGGCATGGTGCTCAAGCCCAATATGGTGATCGCCGGCAAAAAGGCGAAGAACCGCGCCAGCGTCGAGGAGGTGGCGGAGAAGACGGTGCGAGTGCTCAAGGCTTGCGTGCCCGCCGCAGTCCCCGGCATCGCTTTCCTTTCCGGCGGTCAGTCCGACGAGGAGGCGACCGCGCATCTTGATGCCATAAACCGCATCGGCGGCGTGCCGTGGCGGCTCACGTTCAGCTACGGCCGCGCGCTGCAGGCGGCGCCGCAGAAGGCTTGGTCGGGCAGGAGCGAAAACGTCGCCGCCGCCCAGCGTGCCTTCACCCATCGCGCGATGATGAACAGCCTGGCGACGCATGGGCAATGGAAGCAGGATTTGGAAAGGAAGGCGGCGTAAGCGAGACCGCCGATCGGCCCCGCGACGGCTCTGCAGGCGATTTCGGCGCGCACCGGAGTAACATGGTGGGGGTCGCTCCGATGCCGTGCGTCTCATCTTAGTGCTAGTGCATGCGGCATTGCGCGCACCTACGATGCGCCGGAGGCGACCTTGAGGCCCAATCCTGCCGGCGCCAGATCGCCCATCCTTTTACCGTCTCGTAGGGTTGAGCCTCTATAAACGCCCCCAAACTGCCCGATTGCGAGGGCAATCGACTTTACAATGGCGTCCCGAGGAAAGCAGGCCGAACCGAGGCGCCCCGCTCCGCGCCTTTATCTCGTGACCCCGCAGGAACCTGCAGGGCTCGCGGACCGGCTCGCCGAAGCGCTTGCCGCGGCCGACGTAGCCGCCGTGCTGCTGCGCCTGCCGCAGGGCGAGGGGGCCCTATGCGCCGACCATGCTAGGGCGATCGCACCGACCGTGCAGAACAAGGGCGCTGCCCTGCTCCTTGACGGGGACGCCGAGCTTGCGGTGCGCGCCGGCGCCGATGGCGCGCATCTCGGCGGAGTCGAAGCCCTCGCCGCAGCGCTGCCGACTCTTAAGCCTACGCACATCGCCGGCTGCGGGCGGCTCATGACCCGGCACGAGGCCATGGTCGCGGGCGAGGCCGGTGCCGACTACGTCATGTTCGGCGAGCCTGATGCGAGCGGCCGCCGGCCTTCCTTCGAGGCCGTTGCCGAGCGGGTGGCGTGGTGGGCCGAGCTGTTCGAAATCCCGTGCGTGGGATTTGCCGCCTCGCTGGACGAGGTCAGGCTGCTGGCCTCGGCCGGAGCGGATTTCGTCGCGGTCGGAGATTGCATCTTCGGCGATGAGCGCGGCGATGCCGCGGCCGTTGCGGACGCGGCGCGACGGCTCGCACTTGCGGAGACGGTCGCATGAAAAGCGCCGCTCCCCTGCTTGCGCTCGCGCTCGCGGCAGCCGCCATCGCGTCTGCCGCAGCACAGACGCCAAGCCAGCCTCCCCCGATGCAGCCAGCTGCGAAACCGATCGCAAAACCGCGCACCCCCGCTGCGGCGCAGGCGGCGCCCGCGTCGGCATCAGCCGCGTCGCGGCGCGAACTCGATCTCGCCTACGGCGCTTATCAACGCGGCTACTACATCACCGCCTTTTCGACCGCGACCCGCCGCGTCGACGAAGTGAAGGACGTCAAGGCGATGACGCTCTTGGGCGAGCTCTACGCCAACGGGCTGGGCGCCAAGCGCGACGACAAGAAAGCGGCCGAGTGGTATCGGCTGGCCGCCGAGCGGGGCGATCGCGAGGCGATGTTCGCGCTCGCCATGTTCCACTTCAGTGGGCGCATCGAGCCCGCGAGCCGGGAGGAGGGAGCCAAGCTGCTCGCTGCCGCGGCCAAGCTGGGGCAGGCCGCCGCGGCATATGACCTCGGTCTTCTCTATATCGAAGGCCAGTTATTCCCGCAGGACTTTGCGCGCGCCGCGCAGCTCTTCCGCAGCGCTGCCCAGGTGGGAAATCCGGAAGCCCAGTACGCGCTCGCCACGTTGTACAAGGAAGGCCGGGGCGTGCCAAAGGATCCGGTCGAGGCGGCCCGCCTGCTGGCCGCCGCCTCGCTCGCCGACAATACCGATGCCCAGGTCGAATACGCAATCGCGCTGTTCAATGGAACGGGTGTGACCAAGAACGAACAGATGGCGGCGATCGTGTTGGCCAAGGCGGCGCGCAAGGGCAACCCGGTTGCGCAAAACCGTCTTGCCAACATTCTTGCAGTCGGTCGCGGCGCGCATGCCAATCCGGTGCAGGCGATCAAATGGCACATCATCGCCAAAGCTGGCGGTGTGAGCGACATCCCGCTGGACGTATTCGTGCAGCAGCAGCCCTTGGACGTCCGCGCCGCCGGCGAAAAGGCGGCAAAGCCCTGGGTCGACGCGCTCAAAGAGTTGCGCCAGCCCCGCTCTTGACGCGAAGCCTGTCTGCGGGCAGACCGCAGCCTCCATGCTCCGCTCCGCCCTTCTCAACGTGATGATCAAGGCCGCGCGCAAGGCGAGCCGCACGCTCAAGCGCGATTTCGGCGAGATCGAGCACCTGCAGTCCTCTCTGAAGGGGCCGGCTAATTTCGTAACCGCCGCGGATCAACGCGCCGAAGAAATTTTGCGCGAGGAGCTCGAGCATGCGCGGCCGGGTTACAGCTTTCTGGGCGAGGAAGGCGGCGCACGCGAAGGCAGTGACAAGACGCATCGCTGGATCGTCGATCCTCTCGACGGCACGCTGAACTTTCTACACGGCATTCCGCATTTTGCGATTTCGATCGGGCTTGAGCGCGAGGGAACGATCGTCGCCGGGCTCGTCTACAATCCGGTCACTGACGAGCTTTTCACCGCCGAGCGCGGCAAGGGCGCGTTCCTCAATGACCAGCGGCTGCGCGTGGGAGCACGCAAGCGCCTCGCCGACGCGGTGGTCGCCTGCGCGCTTCCGCATCCAAGTCGCGGCGATGTGGAACTCACGCGTAGCGAGCACAACATGGTGCAGGACAGGGTCGCCGGCCTGCGGCGGCTCGGGGCTGCCGCGCTCGATCTCGCCTGGGTCGCGGCCGGCCGCCTCGATGCCTATTGGGAGCGCGGCCTTTCGCCCTGGGACATGGCGGCGGGGATCGCGTTGGTGCGCGAAGCAGGGGGCTTCGTTACCGACCTCGGTGGAGGCGACGACATGGTCAAGACGGGCGGCATCCTCGCGGCCAATGAGGATATTCACGGTCAGATGCTGCGGACGCTCAGAGAGGCGCTGCGCGCCCCATCGGCCACGCGGCGCTCCTCGGCATGAGGCATCGCGGAGCTCGCACGGACCCCACTTCTTCAAGCATTGCCGCTCGCCGCGACCTTCCGTCCGCCGCGGCCGTGCCTTATTGTGAGTCGAGTTAAGGGGCGCTGATCGCCATGGCGCAAGACATCGATCCATTCAAATTATCCTCGCCCCGGATTTTTCTCGTCCGGATGGTGGTGTTCCTCACCCTCTGCGCGCTGGTCGTGATCGTGCTCTACAAGCAGATCTGGACCGCGTTTCTCGCCAATGCTGCCCTCAATGGCTTGATCATCTTCGTGCTTGCTATCGGCATCGCGCTCGCCTTCCGGCAGGTGATTCGCCTATTCCCCGAGATCGATTGGGTGAACGGATTCAGGCTCGCCGACCCTGGCCTCGCGGTTGAACGTCCGCCGGTCTTGCTCGCGCCGATGGCCGTGCTTCTGCGTGACCGCATCGGCCGCATGGCGATCTCGGCGCAGGTGATGCGCGGCATCCTCGATTCGATTGCTGCCCGCCTGGACGAAGCGCGCGACACGTCGCGCTACATGACCGGGCTGCTCGTGTTCCTTGGGCTGCTCGGTACGTTCTGGGGGCTGATCGAGACCATGGGCTCGGTCGGCAACGTGATCAACAGCCTCAAGCCGGGTGGCGATGCGGGCGCCATATTCGAGTCGCTCAAGGAGGGGCTCGCCGCTCCGCTCGGCGGCATCGGAATCGCGTTCTCAGCCTCCCTGTTCGGACTTGCCGGCTCGCTCGTGCTCGGCTTCCTCGACCTGCAGACGAGCCAGGCACAGAACCGGTTCTATACCGAACTCGAGGACTGGCTCTCCACAACCGTGCACGACCTCGGCGTGGGCAGCGACGCGGCCGCGCCCCTCTCGGGCGCAGTGTCGGGCGATCTTCGGATGGCCATCGAGCGTCTGCGCGAGGCGATCACCGAGGGCGGGTCGAGCCGGGCGACCACGACCGCCATGGCCAATCTCGCGGAAGCGATCCAGGGGCTGGTGCATCATATGCGCAGCGAGCAACAAATGATCCGCGACTGGGTCGATTCGCAGGCCCAGCAGCATCGCGAGGTGCGCCGGCTGCTCGAAATCCTGGTGCGCGAAAACGTCAATAAGTAATTAGCGAAGAAGGCGTAAGTAGGATCCAATGGCTCTCGCACGCGCCCGCCGCGACAGCGGCATGAACTACTGGCCCGGATTCGTCGACGCGCTGTCGACGTTCATCCTCGCCATCATCTTCCTGCTAACCGTGTTCGTATTCGTCCAGTTCTATTTGACCCAGGAAGTCACCGGCAAAGACACCGCGCTCAGCCGCCTCAACGCGCAGATTGCCCAGCTCACCGAGCTTTTGTCGCTAGAGAAGACCGGCAAACTGAGCCTCGAGGAGCAGCTCACCATGTTGCGCTCGAGCCTGGCGGCGACCGAGGGCGAGCGCGACCGCTACAAGGGCCTTGTCGAGGGCACCGGCAGCGGAGAGGGCAAGGCTGCCGAGCTCAGCGGTCAACTCGACGCGGAGCGGCGGCTCAGCGCCCGCGCGCTGGCGCAGGTCGAGGTGCTCAACCAGCAGATCGCGGCGCTGCGACGCCAGCTCTCTGCCCTCGAAGAAGCGCTCGATGCAAGCGAAAAGCGGGACAAGGAAGCGCAAAATCGCATCGCCGACCTCGGCCAGCGGCTCAACGTGGCGCTCGCGCAGCGGGTGCAAGAACTTTCGCGATACCGTTCGGATTTCTTCGGCCGACTGCGCGTCATTCTCGGCAATCGACCCGACATTCGCATCGTCGGGGACCGTTTCGTTTTCCAGTCGGAAGTGTTCTTCGATACCGCCAAGGCTACCCTCGACAATCCGGAGGGTCGCGCCGAGCTAGACGGACTCGCCACCGCCCTGCTCGAACTAGAAAAGAGGATTCCGGGCGAAATCCCCTGGGTACTGCGCGTCGACGGGCACACCGACGTGCGGCCGATCAACAGTCTGCAGTTCAAGAACAACTGGGAGCTTTCGGTCGCCCGCGCGATCTCGGTCGTCCAATACCTCATCGGCAAGGGCATCTCACCGCAACGGCTCGTCGCCGCCGGGTTTGGCGAATTCCAGCCGATCGATGCCGACAAGACCGAGGAGGCCTATAGCCGCAACCGCCGCATCGAGCTCAAGCTGACGGAGCGGTGAGCGCGTGTCGCAGAGGAGCCAGCGCCTTTCTGTCGCCTCGGATGCGGTGGTGGCCGCGTCTTTTACGCTTCGCCGCTATACGCCCGCCGATGAAGCCGCGGCGATCGAATTGTGGCGGCGCACGTGGCAAATCGCCTATCCCCACATCAACTTCGACGATCGGGTCGACTGGTGGCGGCAGCGCTGGCGCGAGGAACTCGTGCCGGCGGCCACGATCACAGTGGCAGAAGCGGACGGGAGAATGCTCGGCTTCGTCACCGTCGATCCGGGCACGTTCGATATCGATCAGACGGTGGTCGCTCCCGAGGCGTGGGGATTGGGGGTCGCCTCGGCCCTCATCGACGAAGCTAAGCGAATATCGCCCGCGGGCCTCAACTTGCACGTCAACAAGGATAATGCGCGCGCCATTCGCTTCTACGAAAAGCACGGCTTCGTCATCTCCGGCGAGGCTCTCAATTGGCGGTCGGGCGCACCCGTTCACAAGATGAGCTGGCGGCCGTGACGGCCGCAGGTGGGCTACGGTGATTTGCTGCCCGACTTTTGCTCCGCAAACGAGCCAACTCCGCGGCAAAACCGACGTCAGGCTTGGAACTGCAACCGCGCCAGCCGCGCGTAGAGACCGCCAGCGACGACAAGCTTTTCGTGGGTGCCCTCTTCCACGATTCGGCCCGCCTCCATGACCAGAATCCGGTCGCATGAGAGCACGGTTGCGAGCCGGTGCGCGATCACGAGGGTCGTGCGTCCCTGCATCAACCGCACGAGCGCGTCCTTCACTAGGTTCTCGCTCTCGGCATCGAGCGCCGACGTCGCCTCGTCGAGCAAGAGCAGCGGCGCCTCGCGCAGGACAGCGCGCGCGATAGCGATGCGCTGGCGCTCGCCGCCCGATAGCGTCACCCCGCGCTCACCGACCGTCGTGTCGAATTTTTCCGGCAACAAGCTGACGAATTCCAGCGCATGCGCGAGCTCGGCGGCGCGCTCGACCTCCGGGTCGGTTGCGTCGGGTCGGCCGAAGCGGATGTTGTCGCGAATTGAGGCAGCAAACACCACGGCCTCCTGCGGGACCAGCGCGATGCGCCGGCGCAGCGCAAGCGGATCGACATGGACCAGCGGCACGCAGTCGAACTCGGCCACGCCGGAGGTCGGATCGTAGAACCGCAGAATGAGGTGAAAGATGGTGCTCTTGCCGGCGCCGGACGGGCCGACGATCGCAACTCTTTCGCCCTGCCGCACGGAAAATGACACGCCGTCGAGCGCCGAAATTGCCGACCGTGCGGGATAGGAAAAACGAACGTCCATAAAAGCGACTTCGCCGCGCGGGGGCTCCGGCAACGCGATCGGCCGCGGCGGCGGCACGATTGCCGGGCGCAGGTTCAATATCTCGAATAGCCGCTCTGCCGCGCCCGACGCTTGTGAGAGCTCACCCCAGACCTCCGACAGCTGGCCGAGGCCAGCGGCGGCGAACACGGCATAGAGCACGAACTGTGACAGTCGTCCGGCGCTCATGCGGCCCGTCAGCACGTCCTGCGCGCCGACCCACAGCACGACGACCACGCTCGCGAAAACGAGAAAGATCGCAATCGCGGTGAGAATCGCCCGCGACTTGATCGAATCCTGCGCGGCGCGGAAGGCGCGCTCGACGGCGGCGCCGAAGCTGCTCCCGGCCAGCGTCTCGTTGGTGAAGGCTTGCAGCACGCGCACCGCGCCGATCATCTCGGAGGCATAGGCGGTGGCGTCGGCAAGCGTGTCTTGCGCCCACCGCGAGCGACGGCGCACGGCCCGGCCGAAGCCGTAAAGCGGCAGCACGATCACGGGTATGGCGGCGAGCACGAAGGCGGAGAGCCGCGCACTGGTGACGACCATCATGGCAGCTGCACCGACGAAGAGCACGGAGTTGCGCAACGCGATGGAAACCGAGGCGCCGACGGCGGCCTTGATTTGAGTCGTGTCGGCGGCAAGTCGGGAGACAAGTTCTCCACTTTTGGCTTCATCGAAATAGGCGGGCGAGAGCGAAACGAGATGCCCGAATACCCCCTCCCGCAGGTCGGCGACGATGCGCTCGCCCAGCGTGGTGACGAGATAGAATCGCGAGGCGCTTGCCAACGCGAGCACCGCCACGATGGCGATCATGACGGCGAAATAGCTGTCGATGAGGTTAGCGCTCTCGCGCGAGAACCCGAAATCGATCATGCGCCGGACCGCGATCGGCACGAGCAGCGTGGTGACCGCGGCGATCACCAGCGCGATGATCGCCGCGATCGCTTGCCAGCGATAGCGCGCGACATAGGGCACAAGCGACAGCAGCGGCTTGAGCCTGCGGCCTTGCTGGTGCTCGGAGGCGGGCACGGCGGTGCGCTGCGGCTCGTCGACCGCCGGCCCGACGGCGCGTACAGCATCTCGCTCGACGACGTTCATTTCATCGGCCATTTGGAACCACGACAGTGGCCGAAGCCGGCGCGACAATGCCTTCTCGGATAGCGAGTGGCAATCGGGCGCCGGCCGCTCGGGCTGCGGCTTGTTTCCGCCGTCCGGCTAAGCTATAGAGCCGCGGCCTTCCGATGCCCTGAGTTCAACAGACGCGCACCGCGCGCAGGATGACTGCCATGAAGCCCGATCTGCATCCGGATTATCACACCATCAAGGTCGTGATGACCGACGGCACCGAGTTCGCAACCCGCAGCACCTGGGGCAAGGAGGGCGACACGATGCACCTCGACATCGACCCGAAGTCGCATCCGGCCTGGACAGGCGGTCAGCAGCAACTAGTAGATCGCGGCGGGCGTCTCTCGCGGTTCCAGAAGAAATTCGCCGGCATCGGGCTCAAGAAATAGCGCGTCGTCTACTTGGCGCCGTCAAAACCTCCGTCCGCGGGCGGTTTTTTCATAGCAAGCCGGCTGACAAAGTAGCATCGGTTCCGCGTTTCACGGGGGCCTGTCGGCCTGCCAAGATTCCGATCCACCAATGCGCGTTTATCGCTCCTGCTCGAACGCGGCTTTCAGCAGGTCGATCTGGCGCTCGACCGGATTGGCGCGATCGGCGCGGCTCGCAGTTGCGTGCATGGTGGCATCGAGCCGGCTCACCGCTCTTTGCAGCGCCTTGGACCGCTCGATCAACGCGCGCAAGCGTTCCGGCAAAAGCTTGATGTTCTGCTCGTCATTGTGCTCGGCACCTACGAGCTTCACCTTGGCCTTCTCCTTGTTGGCTTGGGCGAGCGTCATCTCGCCCTCCTTGACCGCGCGATGGAGCAGGAGCCAGGACGCGAGCTGCATGAGTCGCGTCGTAAGCCGCATGCTCTCGGTCGCATAAGCGAGCGCCGCGCTGCCGGAAAGCTTTTTCGATTCCCGCCGGCCTGGGCCGTCGAGATACGCTGCCGTCTGCTCAACGAGCGTCATGCCGTCGCGGAACAGGTCGGCGAAGGCTTGTGAAGCTGCGAGCCTTTCGCCGAACGAAACGGCCGGATTGACCGACTTCTCGGACATCATCCACGCCTCACGCTACGCACACGCTTTTGCTTTTGCGCCAGCCCCTGGCGAGAGCGGAATGATTGCGCAGGCGCCGATCCCTGTCCAGCGCCGGCCGAACAAAGCTTCACGCATAGTTGCCGGACGGCTACGCGTCGCGGCGCGAGAACAGATCGGGAAAACGCGATCTCGTTCGTCCGAAACGAGACGACGAAAAAAGAGCCGCCGAACGGCGGCTCGAAGTTCTAACAGGGAGGCGTCAAACAGAGTGGACAGGAGCCACTCAATGTCCAGAAGATGGACGTCCCCAGTAATGATCGTGAAAGCTTAACAAGGTCTTAAGATTTTAAACAATTTACGGCCCCGCAAACGCAGCCTGTCGCGCGGGGTCCAGCCGGCGCTAGATCGCCGCACCGCGCCAAGTCGAACGCGCGGGGCCGGCTCACTTCTTGAAGAACTGGTCCGCGACGGTGCGTGAGCCCTGCTTGCTGGCGATTGCCGCTTGCAGACGGCCGATCTCCTCCTTGAGGACCGCGATGCGCTCCTCAAGCTCCTTAACGGAGAGCAGCACAAGATCTTGGCCGATCTCATGCACGACCTTTTTTTTCGGGCGGTCGTCTTCATCAACTACCGGCATCGCTCGCCTCCGCTCGAGAACCCCGCGAAAATAGCCTCCGAGGCGGCCATTGTCACATCCGCGCCTCCCAATTAAGCAAAGCGCGGCAAGCCGTGTCAGCCAAGGACTTTTGCCATGCCCGCATTGCCCGCCCAGATGACCGCGATCGCGATCCGCGCGCCCGGCGGAGCGGACATGCTCATCCCCGAGCAGCGCCCGCTCCCTCGCCCCGGCGAACGCGAGGTGCTGGTGAAGGTCACGGCCGCGGGCGTCAATCGGCCGGACGTGATGCAGCGCCAAGGCCTTTATCCGCCGCCCGCCGACGCGACCGATATCCCAGGTCTCGAGATCGCAGGCGAAGTGGTTGCGCTCGGTGCGGGCGTGACGCGCTGGAATCTCGGTGACAACGTCATGGCGCTGGTAGTGGGCGGCGGCTATGCCGAATACTGCGCCGCGCACGAAAGTCACGCGCTGCCGATCCCTGCAGGGCTCACGCTGGTCGCCGCTGCAGCCATCCCCGAGACCTTCTTTACCGTGTGGCACAACGCCTTCGAGCGCGGCCGGTTAAAGGCAGGCGAGACGTTGCTCGTCCACGGCGGCTCCTCGGGCATCGGGACTGCCGCCATCCAGCTCGGCAAAGCGTTCGGCGCCCAGGTGATCGCCACCGCCGGTTCGGCGGAAAAGTGCGACGCCTGCCGCCGCCTCGGCGCCGACCTAGCCATTAACTATAAGGCGGAAGATTTCGTGGCCGCGGCCAAGGCCGCCACCAACGGCAGGGGCGCCGACGTCATCCTCGACATTGTCGGTGGTGACTACATCGAGCGCAACTACGAGGCCGCCGCCGTCGAAGGGCGCGTGGTGCAAATCGCCTTTCAGAGCAGCTCCAAAGCGAGCGTCGATTTCCGCCGCATCATGCTCAAGCGGCTTACCCACACGGGCTCGACGCTGCGCGCGCGCTCGGTCGCGGACAAGGGCGCGATCGCGAAGGCCGTTGAGACACATGTGCTGCCGCTGATCGCGGCGGGCAAGGTCAGGCCGCTGATCGACAGCACCTTCCCGTTCGTCCAGGCGTCTGTCGCACACGCGCGCATGGAGACGAGCGCGCATATTGGCAAGATCGTCCTGACATTCGCAACTGCCTGAAATCATTGCTTTTTCGTTCTTGAGGGGGCGAGCGCGCGCAAGCGCTTTCGCACCCCTTTCGCGAGCCTCGCGGGCCGCGAAATCGACGTAAATCGACGTAAAGCTCCCTTGCCTTGGGCATTGCGTCAGTCCGGCGAAAGCCCGGCGAGGGGATCGACAGGGGTGGAGCTGGGAGGACGTCGGTTGCATTTCGTCCGCGCCTGCGTCACGGCCATGCTGGCCGTGTTTGCCCTTGGCGCCTCTTCCGCACGCGCGGTGGAGGCGATCAATGTGCGCACCGATGCGCAGGCGATCGATCTCACCGATTCTGCCGAGCGTTATCGCACCGAGGCCGACCGCCTGCTTGTCTCCGCCGCTCCCGGACCCGACGGAATCATCCGCCGAATGGACGTGCGTGCGCGCGAGGGAAATACCAATTGGGCCGTATTCGCCCTCGCCAATTCCGGCGACGAACAGATCGAGCGGCTGATTGTCGTGCCGCATTACCGCATGGTCGGCTCGGGCGTGTTTTGGCCCGATCTCGGCCGCTCCCGCGTTGCCAGCATCACGTCGAGCGGGGAGCGTCCCGAGCGCCAAGACAGCGCCACCGCAGACATCTTCCGCATCACGCTCGATCCCGGCAGCGTGATGACCTATGTGCTTGAGCTGCGCACCGACCAGCTCAACCAGCTCTATCTGTGGCAGCCTGAAGCCTATAAGGACAAGGTCAACAGCATCACGCTCTACCACGGCATCGTCATCGGAATCGCCGGACTGCTGGCGCTGTTCCTGACCATTCTGTTCGTAGTCAAGGGCAGCATGATGTTCCCCGCTGCCGCCGCGCTCGGCTGGGCGGTGCTCGTCTATATCGGCATCGACTTCGGCTTTTGGGGCAAGGTGTTCGCGCTCTCGCCGGATTCCGAGCAAATCTGGCGCGCATCGGGCGAGGCGATCCTGGCCGCGACACTGATCGTATTCCTGTTCGCCTATCTCAACCTCAATCGCTGGCACGTGCGCTACGCCCACATCACTTTGGCCTGGCTCGCGTTTCTTGCGGCGCTCGTTGCGCTTGCCCTCTACGAGCCGCCAATCGCCTCGGGTATCGCGCGCGTGTCACTGTTTGTTGTCGCTTTGCTCGGCTTCGCGTTGGTCGTCTATCTCTCGTTCCATGGTTTCGACCGCGCCGTCCTCTTGATCCCGACATGGCTGTTGCTCGTGCTATGGGTGATCACGGCGGCGCTCACGGTCAGCGCCGTCATCACCAACGACATCGTCGGCCCGGCCCTGCTCGGTGGGCTGGTCCTGATCGTGATGCTGATCGGGTTTACCGTGATGCAGCACGCCTTCGCCGGCGGCGTGACCAGCGGCATCGTCTCCGACGTCGAGCGTCGCGCGCTCGCGCTCACCGGCGCCGGGGACATGATTTGGGACTGGGACGTCTCCGCCGATAAGGTCTTCACCAGCCCGGAGACCGAGACGCTGCTCGGGCTCAAGCGCGGCTCGCTCGAGGGCCCGGCGGCACGTTGGTTGGATGTGCTGCACCCGCTTGATCGCGACCGTTTCCGTGCCGTGCTCGACAGCGTTCTCGAGCAACGCCGCGGGCGGTTGAGCCAAGACTTCCGCCTGCGCACGCCGGACGGCCATTATCTGTGGTTCACGCTGAAGGCGCGGCCGGTGGTGGGCTCGGACGGCGAGGTGGTGCGGCTCGTCGGCACGCTTACCGACGTGACCGAGTTCAAGAATGCAGAGGAGCGGCTCCTCCACGACGCGGTGCACGATAATTTGACCGGGCTGCCCAACCGTGAGCTGTTTCTCGACCGACTGGAGGGCGTACTCGCATTCGCCAAAGCCAATCCCGCCATCAAGCCGACCGTAATGGTGATCGATCTCGACCGATTCAAGCAGGTCAACGATTCGCTCGGCGTTGCGGTGGGCGATTCGATCCTGCTGACGTTGGCACGGCGGCTTGGCCGGCTGATCAAACCGCAGGACACGCTCGCTCGGCTGGCAGGCGATCAGTTCGCAATCATTCTGCTGTCGGAACGCGAAACCGAGCGCGTCATCGGCTTCGCCGAGACGCTACGCAAAGGACTGCGCGCCCCTATCACATTCAACGACCGAGAGCTGTTTCTCACCGCTTCGATCGGGGTCGCACTCTACGACAGTGAGCCGCGCCGCACCGAGGAGGTCCTCAAGGATGCGGAGCTTGCGATGTATCACGCCAAGCGCATTGGGGGCGACCGCATCGAAGTGTTCAAAACCTCGATGCGGGCGCGCCAGAGCGATCGCGTCACACTCGAATCCGAGCTGCGGCGGGCGCTCGAGCGCGAGGAAATCGCCATCCTATACCAGCCGGTCGTTCGCCTCGAGGACCGTTCGATTGCGGGCTTCGAGGCGATGCCGCGGTGGAGGCATCCCAAAGCAGGCGACGCCTCGCCCGCGGAGTTCATCGCCATGGCCGAGGAGGTTGGCCTCATCGTCGATCTCGGCATGTTCGTGCTCGAGCGCGCGGCGCGGCAGCTGAGCAGCTGGCAACGCGTCGTGCGCCGGCGCGACCCGCTGTTCGCCACGGTCAACGTCTCATCACGTCAACTGCTGCGGCAGGACCTGATCCACGATGTGCGCACGGTGATCGCGCGGGCGGGCCTTGCGCGCGGCACGCTCAAACTGGAGCTCACGGAATCGCTGGTAATGGAGAATCCCGAGCACTCGGCGCAGATGCTGCAGCGGATCCGCGATCTTGGCGCCGGGCTGGCGCTCGATGACTTCGGCAGCGGTCACGCCTCGCTCGCCTATCTGCAACGGTTTCCGTTCGATCTCATCAAGATCGATCCGTCGTTCGTGCGCATTAACGGCAAGGGATCACGTCCGGTGATCCTGCGCTCGATCATCTCGCTCGCGCACGACCTCGGCATGGAGGTGGTGGCCGAGGGCGCAGATACGGATTCTGATGCGGTCGAGCTCTATCAGCTCGGTTGCGAGTACGCGCAGGGCCTCCACTTCGGCGAGCCGATGAGCGCGGACGACGCTAAGGCGCTTTTGGAGGACGAGGGCGCGAGAAACGAGAGCGATCTCGCGCTGCGCACGCAGACCGTTCAGTAGCAGCTTTCAAAACGATTGGATGGTCTCCGGGGCGCGAGCAAGCCCGCAAGTCCGGATTCCGTGCTCCTGTTGCCTGCGCCTGTGGACTGCGGCTCTCGCCGCCATCGCTGCTCGACGAATGAACAACCGAACGGGTCGTCGAAATAGTTGACTTGACGTGGCTGCGCTACGCGTGCCCAGCTTCGCTCGAGAGCATGCCGAGATCGATGCCAATCTTCCTCAGCGCCTTTTCGTATTTGCCGCCGATGTCCTGACCGAAAATCAGCTCGGCATCGGCAGCGCAATGCAGCCAGCCGTTATGCTGAATCTCGTTCTCGAGTTGGCCCGGCGCCCATCCGGCATAGCCGAGCGCGAGAATGGCGCTTTGCGGCCCCGCTCCGCGCGCAATCGCCTTGAGGATGTCGAGCGTTGCGGTCAGGCAGATGCCTTCGTCGATGGGCAGCGTCGAGTTCTCGATGAAGAAGTCGCTCGAATGCAGGACGAAACCGCGTTGGGTGTCGACCGGACCGCCCTTGAGCACCTTCACGCCGCCGGCGCGCCGTGGCAGCTTGATCAGCTCCGCCGCAGGGACAACCTCGAGCTGCACCAGGAGGTCGGCAAAGCTGATGTGCGCCGCCGGCTGGTTGACGATGATGCCCATGGCGCCCTCGGTGGAGTGCGCGCAAACGTAGATCACACTGCGGGCGAACCGGTCATCACCCATGGTCGGCATCGCGATCAGCATCTGCCCGTCGAGATAGCCGCGCTTGGCAGCCTTGCGCGCGTGCGGCTTGGACCTCGCCGCTTTCTCCGGTGTCATCGCCTCGGGCCGCGGCGGCTCGGATTCGGCGCCGGACGGCGCCTCATCCTCGTCTTGCATGCTTGTCTTGCGAGGAAACTTCATGTGGAAATGCTACCTGATTGGGCGCCAATTGCAAACGCGGCGCCCCGCAATCTCATGCATCCTTTGTGCCACGATTCGAGCGGACGCACTGTAAGATCTATGTCTTTTTCGTGTATGTTCCACCATCCGGTTCCGATCACGCGCCGGCTCACGATGAATTCAGTGGCACGTGAGAAGTTTCACCCCGAAAATCAAGCGACCATGATCTTCGATCGGCTGCGGCGGAGCGCCGCGCTTCTCGGCATCTGGGCGATGAGCCTGATCGCCGCAAGCAGCGCGAGCGCCACCGACGATGCCTCGCCCTGGGACGGCGACACCCGCAGCGCAGTGCGCCTCATCGCGGGCTCGTCGCCCGCGCCGGAACAAGCCGCGATCCGCGCCGGCATCGCCATCCGGCTGAAGAACGGCTGGCACACGTATTGGCGCTATCCCGGCGACGCCGGCGTTCCGCCGCGTTTCGATTTCGCGGGATCGCAGAACGCCAAGTCCGTCGAGGTGCGCTGGCCTGCACCGCAGCGCATCTCCGAGCAAGGGCTGGTCGCGATCGGATATACCGGCGACCTCATCCTGCCGCTGGCGATCGTGCCGCAGAACAGGGCAAAGCCGGTCAAGCTCCGTCTCAAACTCGACTATGCGGTATGCGAGACGTTGTGCGTGCCGGCGGAAGGACAGGTGGAGCTGGTACTCATGGGCGGCCCCTCCTCGCACGACGCCGCGCTGGCCGCGGCCGAAGCACGGGTTCCGAAAAAGGCCTCCCTGGGGGAGGACTCATCCCTCGCCGTTAAATCGGTTCGGCGTGAACAGGCTGGCCCTCGACCCCGCGTCATCGTCGATGTCGCGGCGCCGCCCACAGCCCAAGTCGATTTGTTCGCCGAGGGCCCAACACCGGATTGGGCACTACCGGTGCCGATGGCGGTCGAGGGCGCGCCGGCCGGGTTACAACGTTTCG
>DATNNX010000277.1:0-12907 GCA_035601615.1 Xanthobacteraceae bacterium | reverse complement strand
AAATCGGCCGCGCCGAGCGAAAGCGCCACGCCGCGGTCGGTCGTGACCGTCACCACGATCACCGGAATGGCGGCCAGGTCGGGATCGGACTTGAGCGTGGTGAGAACCGACCAGCCGTCCATCTTCGGCATCATGATGTCGAGCGTGATCAAGTCCGGCCTGATCCGCCGAGCGAGCGTGATTGCAGTCTCGCCCGCTTCCGCTTCGGCGACTCGAAGGCCCTCCTTGCGCAGGACTGCCGCCAGAAGTCTTCTGGCGGATGCATCGTCGTCGACGATCAACACCAATGGAGCATCGCCGGGCTCGGGGATGACGCTCGGCGGATTTGCGATTTCCGCGGGCTCCGCCTTGGATTGCCGGTCCGGCAGCATGATGGTGAATGTCGAGCCTTTGCCTGGCTCGCTCTCAACCGAGACGTCGCCGCCGAGAGCCTGGCAAAAACGCTTGGTGATCGCGAGTCCGAGCCCGGTGCCGCCGTATCGTTTGGTGGTGGACGCATCGGCTTGCACGAAGTTCTGGAAGAGCTTGGACAGCTGTTCGGGCGTCATCCCAAGCCCTGTGTCGCGAATGATGAACGACATCGCCGCCTCCTGCCGCTTCGGCGCGAGCGAGATGTCGCCGTTGGACGTGAATTTTGTCGCATTGCTCAACAGATTGAGCAGGCACTGCTTGAGCTTGGTGCGGTCGGTGTGAAGAGCGCCGATGTCCGGTGGACAGTCGATGTGCAGGCGATTCGAATTCTTTGCGGCAAGCGGGCCGACGATGGCCCGCACCTCCTCAATGAGCGCCGGCAGAGGGACATCCTCCAAATAGAGTTCGAGCTTTCCGGCCTCGATCTTGGAGAGATCGAGAATATCGCTGATGAGACTCAAAAGATGCCGGCCCGCATCCTGGATCTTGTTGAGGTCCGGGGCGAAATCCGTCATCCCCTGCTCCTGGGCCTGCTCCTGGAGCATTTCGCTGTAGCCAATGATGGCGTTGAGCGGCGTGCGCAACTCGTGACTCATGTTGGCGAGGAACACCGACTTGGCGCGGTTAGCGGAATCGGCCTGTTCCATCGTCTGCTCGAGCTCGGCTTGGCGTTGCTTGAGCTCGGTAATGTCGGTGAAGACGCCGACGGTGCTGCCGTCCGGGGTGCGGCGCTCGCTTATGCGGGCCCAAATCTGATTGTATCGGTATTCGGGCGAGCCTTCTGGGTTGGCGTGATGGGCGAGCCGCTCGGCGATCCATTCCTCCGGCGTGCGCCCCTCCAGATCGACCATCCCGCGGTCGACAATGGCGCGAAGGATGGTCGGAAACGGCGTGCCAGGCACCATCAGGTCGTCGATCTTTGGATAGAGCTCGCGGAACTTGCTGTTACACAGCACGAGCCGGTCTTGCGGGTCGTAAAGCACGAAGCCTTCGGAGATGGTCTCGATGGCGGTTGCAATCATGCGCCGCTGACGCTCGGTCTCGGCGGCGAGCCGTTCACGCTCGACGATGCTCTCGCGGAACAGCTCGAGCGTTCTCGCCATCGCGCCGATCTCGCCGCCCCTCACCTTCGGAATCGGAGTATTCAGTCGGCCGGCGGTGACACCATCGATCGCCGCGACCACCGCATTGAGCGGGACCAGGATGGAGCGGAGCACGATCCAGGTGAGGCCCATCCCGAGCACAATCACGATTGCCACGATGACGTAGGCCACTTCCGTGGTCCGTGCGACATCCGCGACGACCTGATCGCGTGCCCGGACAACCTCGCCGTTCAAATCGTCGACCAGGGCCGCGAGGCGGTCGTTGATGGCCACGCTATGCAGGCGCGCTTCGGCGAACGACGTATTGCCCATGACGCGTTGGTCGTCGGTATATTGCTCGACCGCGCGGTTGGCCGATTCGTCGAACTTGGCAATCTCCTCCTTCAGCGCCGCCGCCGTCTCGGGCCTACGGCTTGCGAGAACATTGAGCTGCTTGATCAGCCGGTCATGCGTGGCTTTGGCGTTGATCTCGGACTGGCGCAGCAGGCTGACGGCAAGGTCGGTGATCCAGTAGCGGTACTCGCCGAACGTGTTGCGCACGTCCTGTGCAACATCGATGAGCTTGGCGAGCTCGGCGTTGCGGGTGACGGCGTCCGAATTGTCAGCGAGCTTGCGCGTGAGATAGAGCGTTGACGCCGTGATCACGATGATCAGCGCGCTCGACAGCAGCAGCAGCCGGACCTTTATGCTGAGATTTGCGAGCATAGCCGCGTTTGGTGCGAGGTCCGGCGGTCCACCTTTCGCTCAGCGATAGAGCGTGATGCTGATGACGCCGCCCAGGTCGCCCTCGTTGGCACCTTCCTTGGGATACCCGGTGACGTCGATCTGCCCCTTCGGGGCGCCATGGCAGGAGAGGCAAGACGCAGCGTAATACTCAGGCACCGCGACGCGGAAGGCGGGGCGCCCGCGGCTGGTTGCGACCGTGGCGAACAGCTGCCCTTTCGGCCAACTCGCCGGCAAAAGCTTGTCGCGGATCACTTCGGTCTCCCACTCATCGGGCCGAGCCTTGCGGTTGCGCACGAGGTCGAGTGGCGCGGTGACCTTCATTTCGGCCTCGCTTCTCACGCGTTTGGCAAAACCTTCGTTGACCAAGCGACCGAAGGTGGCCGGGATAAATGCTTTGAAGCCGACGCCGGGCTGATTGATCGTCTTCTGATTCGAATCCATGACCTCGGCAATGGCGTCCATCTGGGCGCGCAACAGGCGGCCGTGGCGTGACGAAGGATCGATCTGCAGCGGATCAGATTTGGTATTCTCTTCATAAATTTTCAGCGCCTGCTCGAGCACAGTCTTGCCGTCGAGACCCTTGTCCCCGATCGCCGGGTTGTTGATTCGGTCTTGATTGCGCGAGACCACCGTACGGCCCGCCCGCAGCATGGCGGCGAGGCTGTCTGCAATCGTTTTGTCTTCGTCGTCGCTCGAAGCTTGAGAGATGGGAAGGTTTGCAACCGAGATTGCGGCGCAAACGAATGCGAACGCAATAACGTGGAGCGTTTTCATGAGTATTTCTCCCGCTCAATTCACGACGAACGCTTGCCGCGCGAGAAGCGGGTGTAGCGCACAAATCCCTGTATGGACAGCGGAAAATTCAGTTTCCGTCAGGTCTCAGGCTAGGGCCGAAAAAAACGCAGAACAGTGATGCGGATCACAGACGCCATGCCGCTGCCTGAGATATCCCTCGTACAGCTTTGGGACGAAGGGAGATGCGTCATGACCTGGACCTCAGACAGCGCGGCCGTCTTGCTGTACTCAATTCTCGCAACATTTCTTGTCCTGTCGTGGATCTACATCCCGGCGTGAGGCGGCGCACAGCTTGGCCAAGATGGAGCGAAGCGACACCCGGGTTGTTGCCTCGCACTAATAAGGCCGAATCAATCCCGACCAGATTGCGGTAGTTGCACCGCGCCTTTCAGTCCTCGAGCGGCATGATCGGATCGCCCTTGCGAATGATACCGCCGATCTCGATCCGGCAATTGAGGCCGGAGCGGTTGAGCAGTGCGGTGTAGACCGGCCGCCGCAAGAGCTTCTCGAGATACTTGCAAGGAAAATTCAGCCGTCCGCCCGTGAGCACCGCCGCGCCGACCTTGAAGCGCTTGCCCACGAGGTGGCTCAGCGGCACGCCAAGCGTCGTGAGGTTGCGGCGATGATCCGCGGGCATAAGTTCCACCTTCTCGCCCGGGGCTGGAGGATCACCGCGGGCAATCGCCTCAAGCACCTCCATCTCGATAAGGGTGACTTCGCGCGCGTCGGGTTTTATCGAATAGGTGCCGGTGCCGCTGAAATATCGATCGCCGTCGATGCCGCGGCCGGCGACAAGCATCGCTTGGTCGAGCTCCTGCATCGGAAGCGATGCTCGTGCAGCGATATGAATGTGGAGCAGGCGGCCAGACCAGCTGATCGCGTCACGTTTGGCCGCCGCTTCCCGTACGGCGACCAACATTCCGCTACGGTCCGACGACACGCGCCTATTCCGCCGCCTGCCGCGACGGCGGGCGGACGCTCTCGAGCCCATCGGCCGCGGTCGCCGAGATCGTCGTGCGCACCATCAAGCGCGCCTCATGCGCGGGCCACGGCCGGCCGCGATGCATGGTCGCGCGGTTGTCCCACATTACGACGTCGCCCTTGCGCCAACTGTGCGCGTAGCTCAAGCCCGGCGCGGTCGCGGCATCCATCAGCTCGGCGAGAAGCTTTTCCGCCGCCATTTGTTCCATGCCCTCGATCGCATAGGCGTGCGAGGCAAGATAGAGCGCGCCGCTTCCGTTCACGGGATTCCTCCACACCATGCGCCAGCACTGCGGCGGCAGCGCCGCGCGCTCTTCCGCGCTGGCGAGGTCGGGCGCGATCTTGCCCCGCGAATGGGCGTAATCGTGCCAGGCGAAGGAATTCTCGAGCCGCTCGCGTAGCGCCGGATCGAGCCGCTCGAAGGCGAGGCGGGTCGAGACGTATTCGGTCTCGCCGCCGCGCGCCGGGATGACGCGCGCGGAGAGCACCGAGGCGAGCGCCGGCACGCGCTTAAACGTGCTGTCGGTATGCCAGAGCTGGTTGGCCTTGTTGCGCAGCGCCAGCCGGTGGTCGGCCGGCACGACGTTGCCGTTCTCGTCGATGGTGCTGAGGATCACGAGGTTGGTGCCAGCGCCGAGCGAACCGACCTTGGTGATCTCGAGCGGCCCGAACCGCCGCGAGAAAGCGAGCTGGCCCTCGTCCGTCACCTCCTGGTCGCGAAAGACGATGACCGAGTGCTGTTCGAATACCGCGCGCACCTCGTCGTACGCGCCCTCATCGGCTGCGGGGTCGGCAAGCGTCACCCCGCGCAGTTCGGCGGCAAAGCCGGGACGCAGCGGAACGATTTCCATCGGCAAGCCCTCCGTTGCTTGGGTTGCACAGCTTTCCACAAGATCGCTCGCGCTCGCAAGGCAAGGAGGTGGCGCGAATAGCGAAGCGCCGTCTGACAAGCCGACGGGCCCTGCCCGAGCGTGACCGCAATAGCTGCCGCAGTCGGCGCCGTCGGGCCGGTATCCCCGGACATCAACGGGGCGTTCCGCCCCGCAATCCTCCGATACCTACGCCCCATAGGTGCCTTCCGGATCGGCAGCCTCGGAAGGCAGGTGGAAATTGTTAACCATTCCGGCCGCCGCCGGCCTTCCCAATCCTTCCCCTGCTCGTTTGAACCTACCGACCCCCCGGCGCGACCAATAGTCGGGAGCTACCTCCGGCGACGCGCCGAGGTGGCGGTCGATGGGAAAAGGGGGGCGCCATGCACATCCACAGCGGGATCTGACTGCGATTGTGCCTCGCCGGCGGCTTGCGCCGTTGCGCGGCGGCAGTGCGCGTTTTCCCGCTTCCAATTCGCCCTCAATCGCGCCCGCACCGGGCCAGAACCTCATTCAGGGGAGAACCTCTCATGACTCGCCTTCGCTACCACCACATGCTGGCCGGCACGGCTCTGGCCGCGATCCTCGCCGCCATTCCGCTCGGCGGCCTCGCGCTGGAGAAGAGCAAAACGGCGCCCGGCGCGGAATCGCCTGCCGAGCAGACCTCAACCGAAGCTTCTTCTCCTGCTCCAGCGGCCACCGCCGAATCCGTGACAATCACGGAACCGGTCGTCACCACCACCACCACTGAACCGGCGGCCGCGCCGGAGTCGACGGTTACAGCCGAGCAGGCGGTGGTGGTTGACCCGATGGCCTTGCTCGATCCCGCCGACCGACCGATCGCGGAGAAGATTCGCGACCTCTTCGCCGCGCCGTCGGACCGGATCTTCGGCAACAAGAAAGAGCGCGCTGCCGCCGAGGCGTTCTACCAGAGCCGCAACTATCTGCCGTTGTGGCTCGACAAGGGCCTCGAGAACGCGCGCGCCACCTCCGCGATCGCGCGTTTGAAGAACGCCGACTCGGATGGGCTCGAGGCGAGCGACTATAAGACGCCGAACTTTGCCGGTCTCACAGGCGACACGCTGGCGGAAGCCGATCTCAAGCTCACGCAGGCGGTGCTCACCTATGCCCGGCACGTGCAGGCGGGGCGTTTCCTCTATACCCGCGTCAGCCGCAACATCGAGCTGCCGCAGGCCGCTCCGGAACCTGCAGATGTCCTGAGCATGCTGGCCGCGACCACGGACGCCGGCAAAGCGCTCGACACCTTCAGTCCGCAGAACGAAGGTTACCAGAAGCTCAAGGCAATGCTCGCCGAGCTGCGCGGCGCGTCGGGCGGCAAGAAAGCCGATACCTCCCGGCAGGTCGAAACGATCATCGCCAACATGGAGCGCTGGCGCTGGTACCCGCGCGACCTGGGCTCAGCCCATGTGATCGTCAATCAGCCGGACTTCACGCTCAAGGTGATGCATGATGGCGCGCAGGTGTGGACCACCCGCATCGTCATCGGCAAGCCCAGCATGCCGACGCCGCTCCTGAGCGAAACGATGAAATTCATCACTGTCAATCCGACCTGGCACGTGCCGCCGTCGATCGTGCACAACGAATATCTGCCGGCGTTGGCGCAGGATCCCACCGTGCTTTCCCGCATGGGGCTGCGCGTAAGCTACAGCGGCGGCGGTGTGTCGATTTGGCAGCCGCCGGGTCCGAGCAACGCGTTGGGACGGATCCGGTTCAATTTCCCCAACCGGTTCCTGGTCTATCAGCACGACACGCCGGACAAGTATTATTTCGCCCACGAGGTGCGCGCCTACAGTCATGGCTGCATGCGCGTGCAGGATCCAGCGAAATATGCCGAGGTCCTCCTCAACATCGCCCGCCCGCAGGAGCACTGGACGGCAGCGCGGATCACGCGGATGTTCGGCAACGGCGAGCAGGACATTCAGCTGCAGCCGACGCCGATCTGGGTGCACCTGACTTATCAGACCGCCTTCGTCGACGATCACGGCAAACTGCAAACGCGGCGTGATATCTACAATCTCGATGGCCGCACGCTGGCGGCGATCAAGAGCGGCCGTGGCGGCGTCGAGCAGGCGCCCGAGCGCAAACGCGATCAGGAGCTCATCGCCTCGCACCAGCGCAAGTCCGCACCGCCCGCGGCCGCGGCGCCCGTCGCGCGCAGCGGCTCCATGTTCCAGTCGATGTTCTACCCGGCGCCGGCTTACGGCAGGCCGGCGGTCTACCGCTGAAACGCGGTCCCCTCGAACCACCACAGGGCGTCATGGCCGGGCTTGTCCCGGCCATCGGCGTCTAAAATCTCTTGAACCAAAGAACAGGCATGCCCGCGACAAGCGCGGTCATGTCGTAGCAGGTAGTGCGCAGGATGGGCTTCGCTTCGCGCGATCCCATCCCACGCTCCTCGGTCTACGCGGTGATCTCCCTGGCCTTAATCACGTACCTGAACGTATCCGGGTCGAGCGAATCGAGCCGTTCGCCGTCCACCTCCGCTTGCGGATACATGAGAAAACCGATCGTGGGTCCGGAGGACCCGGGCAGCTCGACGTCATGGGCGAAGTTGTAGGCGAGCCAATTCATCTCCCAGGCGCCGAACAGCGTCTTGCGCGCCGCTTTCACCTTGGGATCGTCGACCGCCAGTTGGCCCGGCGGCTCTTCGAGCACGACCTTGCGCACATCCGCGGGATCGACGGGCGTCCAGCCGAATCCGTTCAGAAAGACCTCGGCGCGACAGTGCTGGGCCTTGCTGACGATCTCGCTGCTTGTCCCGAGGCTCTTGTAGCCGAACCGCGAGGGCGCAATGCGAATGCCGTAGACGTCGCGTGCTGGCAGCCCGACCGCGCGCGCCAGCCCGACATAAAGCGCATTCAAGTCCGCGCACTTGCCGCCGAGGTCGCCCGTTTTCAGCATCGAGGCGATGTCGCCGATGCCGCAGCCGCGCGTCTTCGGATCGCGGAAGGTATTATCGACGATCCACTCATAGATGCGGCGCGCCTTCTCGACGTCGCTGAACGCCCAGCCCACGATCTTGTCGGCGGTCGCTTTCACGATTCCGTCGGTCGGCATCAGCTCCGTCGAGGCGGTATAGAGTTTCCGCTGGTCGTCCGAGAGCGGCGCTGCGGCGCCGCGGCTGGCGAGATCGACCGAGCGGTCGCGCGTAGCGATGCGACTCACCACTTCCGCGACGGGCGCGCGCACGCTGTCGGCCCACTCGACGTGCAGCATCTGCGCCCCGTATTTCGAGTCGCGGATGAGCGCCGCCGACTTCGCGTTGGTCGTCCATTCATTGCCCAGCGGCTGCGTCCAGCCCGGCTCGGCGACTGCCGGCAATGGCAACCAGGCTTGCGCCTTGGTGGCCGGCTTGACGATCTCGACGCGCGTGGTGACCTCGAACTTGCGCCACGCATCAGCGCGGGGGGTGAAGGGGAGTTCGGCCCGCGCGCCGCGCGGCAGTGCCGCAGCCGCTGCCAAACCCGCGCCGCCGCACAAGAATTCTCGTCTCAACATGCCTCGTCTCCCTCTCTTCGAGATACTTGCAAATGAATCGACATCAGCATCGTTCAGCCGGGCACCTCCATGAGCAGATCCGTGAGGATCTTCGTCACGTCCGGCCGCGCCCAGTCGACGTCGCCTTCGGCGATGAAGCGCGGTTTCAGCGCGCCGTCGAGCACGACGGTGGAAGGCAGCATGTGAATATTCCACGCCCTTGCAACCGCGCGGTCCCGGTCGAGCAAGATTGCAAACGGCAATGATTCGCCCGCGAAGAACCGGCGTACCGCTCCGTCGGCCTCCGCCACGCTGATCGGCACGATGGCAAAGGCCCGGCCCTCGAGCCGCGACTGCAGTTCGCGCAAGCTCGCCATTTCCTCCCGGCAAGGCTCGCACCAGGTGGCGAAGAAATGGACGAGGACGACCCGACCGCGAAGCCGGCCGAGCTCGTGGGGCGGGCCGTCCAACGTCGGCAGCAAGAACAGCGATTGGGAGGAATCGGCGAGCGCGTTGAGCATCGTGCTCCCCACCGGCTTGCCGCCGTCGGCCGTGCCATGGGTCGCGGCCGCGCAAAGCCCGACGAGGAGGGATGCGATCATCGGCCATCTGCGTAACGCTACCCGCAGCAGAGAGCGCAAATCACCAGCACCCATTTCTCGCGACCCTCGTGAGCGGGATCATGGACTGAGATCGTGAACCATTACTGCGGCCACGCTCTAGACTGTCAATACGGTCTCGGCCCGCATACCGCTGATGTGACTTCACGTGAGTTTGATTTGGCAGGTCCTACGCCTACTCCTGGCTCGGCTCGGGTGAGGTCGCGACCTCGGTCGGCACCAGCGAAGGTATCGGCTCGAGCGGCGGCGGAGAGGCGCCGCGCACCGCCAACACGAGTTCGCGGCCGCCGAGAACGAGGAGCGAAAGCGCGAACGGAACGATGTAATAGAGCAGCCGGAACAGGAGCAATCCGGCGAGTACGTCTTCCTTGTCGAACTGCCACAGCGCGACCAACATGGCCGCGTCGAACACGCCGATCCCTCCCGGCGCATGGCTCGCAAAGCCGAGCAGCGTGGCAGAGACGAAAATCACGGCGAGCGTGACGAACCCGATATTGGGCTCGTCCGGCACCAGCATGTACATCGCGAGCGCACAGAAGCAGAGATCGAGGATGCCGAGGCCGATCTGCAGAAGGGTCAGCGGCCCGCCGGGCAAGTTCACGGACCATGTGTCGCGGCCCACGATGCGCGGGCGCCGCCACACCCAGCCGACATAGAGCGCGAGCACGATCAGGATCAGGAAGGCTCCGCTGCGGTTGAACCACGCCGGGAGTTGATCGATGGCCGTGGCGGCGAGCGGCGCATAGGCGATGCCGAGCCCGAGCACGGTGGCATTTCCGAGCCAGAAGGTCAGCCCGGCGACGAAGCAGATTTTCGCGACTTCGACGGCGGTCAGCCCCCAGCCCGAATAGACGCGGTAGCGAACCGCGCCACCGGTGAATACGCTCGCGCCCACGTTGTGGCCGACTGAATAGCTGGTGAAGGCCGCGAGCGCGGCCGCCCAATACGGCACGTCGGTCCGCCCGATCGTGCGGAGCGCGAAAAGATCATAGAACGTCAGGGTCAAATATCCGCCCGCCACGAACAAAGCCGCGAGCGTGACGTCGCGCAAATTGACGGTCACCAGGGCTTCGACGACCTCACCGGCGTCGATCGTACGCAAGATGCGGTAGAGAACCACCGCCGCCACCGCGATGATGGTGAGGCTGAGCGCGACCCCGATGCGGTTCCAGCCGATCCGTTGGTCGCAGAACACCGCCGCCCGATGCAGCGCCTCGAGCACGCGATGCTCACGATTCGGTGGTCTTAACTCCATCGCTCGACGCGTTAGCCCTCTCCCGGGGACCTTCCCACCATATCGTCGTTGCAACATCCGATTGCCAATCCCGCGTTGCAACGGCACCGCTCTGGCGTTCGAGCCGATGGTACGAAAACGAGTAGCAAAATGCGGTGAGGCGCGCGAGGGCTTGTGCTGCGACAGGTTCGCCTGCTTCGCAGCGGGATTGCCGTTCTGCCATCTGCCGGCCCGCTCGGCGCTCTGATAAGATCGCGGCCCATAACCGTTGCAAACGGCGAGCGCCCGGCCGCCCAGAGCGCTCGCGCCGAGATCGGAGGACGCTATGACCGACAGCCCGATGTCACCGGAGCAGGCCCTCGCGCGGCGCACGATTCTCAAGGGAGCAAGCCTCGGCGTCGGGGCGGGGCTCGCGTCCGCCTTGACGGCGCAGGCGCAAAGCACCGGCGCGGGAGAAGGAAGGGATGGAGTGATCTGGAGCGCGGAATACTGGGCCAAGAAGGGCGACGTTGCACTCAACCTCTGGCGCAAGCGGGTCGGCACGCCCAAGACCGGCGAAACGCCGCTTCCGATTCTGTTCCTGGTGCACGGCTCGTCGAATTCGGCGCGCTCGTCATACGATCTCACCGTCCCCGGCCGGGGCGAGTACTCGCTCATGAACGTGTTCGCGCGCTACGGCTACGACGTGTGGACCATGGACCACGACGGCTACGGATACTCGGGCAGCTCGGGCAACAATTCCGACATCACCAGCAGCGTCGAGGATCTCAAAGCCGCGATACCGGCGGTTGCGCGCGAAACCGGGCAGGCGAAGATGCATTTCTACGGCACCTCCTCTGGCTCCATCCGCGCCGCCGCTTTCGCGCAAGCCGAGCCGGAGCGGGTCGAGCGGCTGGTGCTAGTCGCCTTCACCTATAAAGGCACGGGCGCGCCGGAGATCGCGAATCGGGAAAAGCGAGTCGAGTTCTATCGCAACAACACGCGCCGCAAGCGTGATGCCGCGATGATCCGCTCGATCTTCACCCGCGACGGATACAGCGCGGGCTACGACATGGCGGTGCCCGAGGCAATCATCGCCGCGGAGCTCAAATTCGGCGAGGACGTCCCGACCGGGACCTATCTCGACATGGCGGCCAATCTGCCGCTGGTCGATCCCAAGAAGGTATTCGCACCGGTGCTCATGGTGCGCGGCGTGCACGACGGCAACTCGACCACCGAGGATCTTCTCGATTTCTTCCAACAGCTGCCGAATGGCGATCGCCAGTTCGTCATCCTACCGCAAACCGCGCACAGCGCGGGCTACAGCAAGAACCGGCACCTGCTGTGGTACGTGATGCGCAATTTCCTCGCCGCGCCGGCGCCCGTCGCGAGCGGTTAATCCGGGCCGCACTCGAGAACCAAAGAGCCCCGGGCATCCCCGGGGCTCTTCGCGACAGCTCGATCGATCCCGATCCGGTCCCGACCGCTCGAGCCATCAGCGCATCGCCCGGCACCGATGAAAGCCGCGGACCCTTAAACCGGCTAAACCGGCTGCTCCTCGAGCTCCTCGCCGACCACGATCGGATGCGCCATGGCGGTTTTGAGCTTGACCACGTCGAGCTCGCCCTCCCAGCGGCTGATGACCACAGTGGCAACACCGTTGCCCACGAGATTGGTCAGCGCCCGGCACTCGCTCATGAACTTGTCGATGCCGAGCAGAATGGCAAGCGATTGGATCGGGATGTCGGGGACGATTGCAAGGGTCGCCGCAAGCGTCACGAACCCCGCGCCGGTGACGCCCGAGGCCCCCTTGGACGTGATCATGGCGATGGCCAAAATCCCGAGCTCCTGGCCAAGCCCAAGCGGCGTGTTCGTCGCTTGCGCGAGAAACAGTGTCGCCAGCGTCATATAGATGTTGGTGCCGTCGAGATTGAAGCTGTAGCCGGTCGGGATGACGAGCCCGACGACCGATTTGGAGGCGCCGAGGCGCTGCATCTTCTGGATCATGTGCGGCAGCACGGTCTCCGAGGAGCTCGTGCCGAGCACGATCAGCAATTCGTCCTTGATGTAAGCGAGGAAGCGCAGGATCGAGAACCCGGCGAGACGAGCGATGGTGCCGAGCACAACGAGAACGAAGAGCAGACTCGTGAGATAAAACGTCGCGATCAACTCGACCAGGTTCACCAGCGAGACCACGCCATAGGCACCCACGGTAAAGGCCATGGCCCCCAAGGCCCCGATCGGCGCCGCGCGTACGATGATGCCGATCATGCTGAAGAAGATCTTCGCCATGGCATCGATTACTGCGTTGATCCGCTCGCCCAGGTCGCCCAGATGTGAAATGGCGAAACCGGTTAGAATCGAGACCAGCAGGATCTGCAGGAGATCGCCCTTGGCAAAGGCGCCGATGAAGGTCTCCGGGATGATCGCCAGCAGGTGGGCGACCATGCCCTCCTCCTTGGCACGGCGGACATAGCCAGCCACCGCGTTGGGATCGAGCGTCGCGGGGTCGATATCGAATCCCCTGCCCGGCTGCAGAACTTCCCCGACGAGAAGCCCAATGGCGAGCGCCAGCGTCGATACGGCTTCGAAATAGACGAGCGTCTTGACGCCGACCCGGCCGATCTTCTTGAGATCGCGCATCGAGCCGATCCCGTGAACGACGGTGCAGAAGATGACCGGCCCGATCAT
>DATNNX010000276.1:0-3382 GCA_035601615.1 Xanthobacteraceae bacterium | reverse complement strand
CTCGCCGAACCACTGGCGCAAGAAATCATCGCCCCGATCGGCGAGGGCTACAAATACGCGCCCTGGACCGAAACGTCTGGCGACGCCGACATTTCTTACAGGTTCACCCATGATCGGCTACAGCAGGCGGCCTACGCCATGACGCCTGCCGCCGAACGGCCGCGGCTGCACGATCATATCGGCCGCCTGATCATGGAGCGCTCGACGCTCCAACAGCGTGAGGAACGCCTGTTCGAGATTGTTGCTCACCTCAACCGCGCCACGATGGTGGTCGCCTCGTCCGATGAGCGCGCCGCGCTCGCGCAGCTCAACCTGCGCGCCGGTCAGAAGGCAAGAGGCGCCAATGCCTACGAGGCGGCGCTATCGCATTTCACGGCCGGCCTCGAACTAGCCGAAGCCGGCTTCGATCCTCGCCTGCGCCACGAGCTCAGCGTGGGTCGCATTGAGGCCATGTATCTTTGCGGGCGGTTTGAGGAAGCCGAGCGCCTCGCGGAGGAGCTGCTCGCGCGGACCGAATTTCCGCTCGAAAAGGTAGAGGTCCTGGAGCAGCTCGTGCTGGCGCACACCACGCGGCTGCAATATCGCAAGGCGCTCGAGACCGCCGTCCGCGCGCTCGCACTGCTCGGCGAAAACATTCCTGGACGCCCAAGCCAGCTGCAGGTGTTGGCTGAGCTCGCGCGTACCAAGCTGGCGCTCGTGGGCAAGCAGCCCGACGACATGCTCGCGCTGCCCCGCATGACCAACCCACAAAAGCTGGCGGCGATGCGAATTTTGATGCTGGCCACCGCGCCCGCGTATTTCGAGGACCAGAACCTGCTTCCGCTGCTCGCCCTGCGCATGGTGCGGCTCTCGGCGCGCTACGGCAACGCCGCCCATTCGGCCTATGGCTATGTCATGTATGGATTGGTTCACTGCGGCGTCTTGAACGACATGCCAGGCGGACTGGCCTACGGTCAGCTGGCGTTGAAGGCGATCGAGCTGTTTGACGCGCGGGATATTCGCGGGCGCATCTCGATGGTTCTGGGCGGCTTCATTCTGCACTGGAACGGCCGGCTTTCCGACACCTTGCCGCACTTCAGCGACGGCGCGAACGCGTCGCTAGAAGCCGGCGACCTCGAGTTCCATGGATACAATCGCTATGCATTCGCATCCTACGCGTTCATGAGCGGCACGCCGCTCGACAAAGTGGCCGACTTGCTGGACGAGGGCTACGCGGCCGTATTGGAGCACAAACATGAGAAGACACAGCGCGTGTTCCGCATGGCGAGGCAAGCGGTACGCGAGTTGCGGGGCCGTGGCGCCAAGGCGATCGAGGAGGAGATTCCCTTCGATGAGGCGGCCGAAGTCATTTACTGGACCGAACGCGACCGCATGGCCCTCGCCTATTACTACAAGTACCGGATCCTGAAGCAATTCATGGCGCGCGACCTTGAAGGCTGCGTCGCCAGCGCGCGCGTGATTGACGAGAACTTCAACGTCGTGATGGGCATGGCGTTCTCCGCCTATTACATGCCGTACCAGTCGCTGGCGCTGATCGGGCTGCTCCCGAAAATGGCCGGTGGCGCCCGCCTGGCGGCCATGCGCACCATCCGCCGCAATCAGCGTCGGCTGCGCACCTGGTCGAGGCATGCTCCCGAGAACTATCTGCATAAATGGGTTCTGGTGAACGCGGAACTGGCGCGCCTTCGCGGCCGCGAATTGGAAGCCGAGCGCGCCTATCAGGAGGCGATCCAGCTCGCGAGCCGCCACGGGGCCTTGCCGGACGAAGCGCTTGCCCATGAACTCGCCGGCGAATTCGAGCTCGCGCGCGGTCGCGCTACGTCCGGCCGCGCTCATCTATTCGAGGCGCGGGATGCCTATTCCCATTGGGGTTCGCTCGCGTGGGTCGACCACCTCGAGCGACGTCACCCCGAAGTCATTCGCGTCGAACGGGACAAAGGCGCGTCGACCGCTTCGATGACCGCGATGTATTCGAGCGAGACCAAGGGACTGGTCGATGTCGCCGCCATCACGCGCGCGGCCAACGCGATTTCCGGGAAGACTCTCGTTAAGGACGTCGCCGCCGAGGTCATAGAGGCTTCGGTGATGAACGCCGGAGCGACACGCGGCCTGTTGTTGCTTGCACACGGCAACGAACTCGTCATCCACGGAGAGTCGAGCGGAAGCGGCCGCGTAGATCCTTCGCATGCATTGCCCTTCGCCGGTTCAGGCAGAGGACCCGAGCGTCTAGTCAATTATGTCGCCCGGACGCGCGAAAGCATCGTGCTCGACGACGCAACTCGCGACGAGACCTACGGCGAGGATCCGTTCATCGTCGAGCGGCGCCCCCTCTCCGCCTTGTGTATGCCGCTGCTCGACCGCGGCGAACTCGTCGGACTGCTCTATGCAGAGAACAGCCTGACGCGCGGCGCCTTCACCGCGGATCGCATCCATACGCTGCAATTGCTCGCCTCGCAGGCCGCGATCTCGCTCGAAAACGCCCGGCTCTTCCAGGAGATCCGCTCGCACGCCAACGCGCTCGAGGTCAAAGTGAAGGAGCGCACGCGCGAGCTCGAAGACGCCTACGGAATGTTAAGGGAGATATTTGGCAAGTATGTGCCGCGAGGCGTCGCCGAGGCGATCGTCGCGGGTCGGGGCTCGCTGCGGCCGACGCAGACCCTGGCGACTATCTTCTATTCCGACATCCAGGGGTTCACGAGTATCGTCGAGCACATAGAGCCGGGACGGTTGGTCGACATGCTGAACGAATATTTCCAGATCCTAATCGAGCCGATCGAACGCAACGGCGGCATTGTGAACCAGTTTCTGGGCGATGCGATGCTGGTGACGTTCAATATCCCGATCGCCGACCCGCAACATGCGCAAAAGGCGGTGCGGACGGCCGCTGAGATTCAGCGCGTGTTGCAGGGGCGCAAATTCGCCGGCGTCGAACTCGTGACGCGGATCGGGATCCATACCGGCATGGTCATCACCGGCAATGTCGGCTCCGGCAAGCGAGTCCATTACGCGGTCTATGGCGATGCGGTGAATCTCGCGGCGCGTCTTGAGCAATTGAACAAGGACTACGGCACCCGCGTGCTTATTTCCGGAGCGACGAAGGAGCTATTGAACGGGGCCTATGAACTCGCGCCCGTTGGCGAGGTCGTCGTGCGCGGAAAAACCGTGCCAGTGAAACTCTACCGCCTCGACATTCCTTCCTGAGCGAGGATCGCCGATAAACTCCCGCCGCCTCCTGCCGCGCCCTAACCAAGAGGCGCATCTTGCCGGCGAAAACTCGAAAGAGGCCGCATGGGGACGAAAGAGAAAACAGTCATGTCTGCATTGGGTGTGCGCCGTGCAAAGGCGGCGCTTTCCAGTGGGTGCAAATCCCATCCGGCAACCG
>DATNNX010000275.1:0-2900 GCA_035601615.1 Xanthobacteraceae bacterium | reverse complement strand
ATTTTGGGCATCTGAGCGCGAAAGAATGATTCAAGGTCGGCAGTCGAGACGCAATATCGATTCAAACGCACACCCGCCGCGATTCATTTGTTTCAAAATGCAATTCCACAGACCATTCTCGGCGACTTTTGCAACACAATCCGCCGAAAGCGGACAAGCGATAGCGTTTCGGTAAGCCAGTTTGTGCCATTAGCCCTGATGCATTATTCAATCACCTCGTCCGCGCGTTAGCCAATTAAGCGCCCGCTTTGTCTGCGTTGTACAAGCGCTTCCGCGCTCAGGCAGAGGATCTCGAACAGCATCTGCGCACCCGCGAGGGCGGTGATCCCTGCGGAATCGAAAGGTGGAGAAACTTCCACAACGTCCCCGCCGACGATGTCCAGGCCGCGGAGCCCCTGCAACAGGCGCTTGGCTTCATGGGACGTAAGTCCTCCCACGGCCGGCGTGCCGTATCATACTTAGCTGGGCAAGGGCGCAGACTTGGTTCGTCCCACGCACCGATGTCTTTCCCCGCGGTACCTACTAGGACTTGTGGCCAGTAACATGTCAGCTACAATGTGAGCGTTAATTATGGCTTCACAATAAATTTCAATGCAATGTGCATTTTTTGTTTGACGACGACCTGAAGCTAATGTACATAGGCACATCCTCGCTCATTCGGGGCGTGTTCTCGAGCCATACCTGAATGCGGAGCGAGGAGTGGCGTCCCGCGGCGGCGGCTCTGGAACCGTCGTTTCGGGAGGTAGGGAAAGCCGACTGCCGGGCACTACGACCCGGGCGCGAGGAGCTCGCTGTGACTGATCCGGCGCAAATGCCGGTGACGGAAGCGCGGCACCCGGAGCCTAAAATCGCCACGGTGGAGCGCCGGGAGGCGGGCGTCCCCCGTATGGGACGCAAGGCGCCTCAAGCGCCTGGCCTGCCGCGTTAAGTGCAGGCCCAACGGATGCCTCGCAAGCATCCGTACGTCTCTCGGCGCTCCGCCACCCCGAATTCGGGTGAGCGAAGCGACAAAAGCAAAACCCGGGCGCAAAAAACGCGCCGCGGGAACGGAAAGGTGTTGACATGAGTAGAGAGCCTAAACGAACGGGCGGCAAAGAGGATGCGCAAGAACTCGTGCCGATCCTGCGCGAGGCCCACGCACGGCTGCGGTTGTGGGAGACGTGCGACAAGGCTGGCTGCCGGCGCTGCGAGTGCTGCGGCGGCGATGTGGATCGATGCGGCGCGGGGGCAGCGCCGGAGGGTTGGGCGTGGCTGCGGCAAGTGCTTAACAGAATGCTGGCCGGAGCGTCGCAAGACGCGGCGGTCGAGGCCGCCAACTTCGCCGCGCTCGGTTATCGGGCGCGAAGGACCGTTCGCTGGCACGTCAAGTGCTGGGATCCGGTCGAGTTCGTGCAGCTCAAAGACGGCACCTGGGTCCGGGCTTTCGACGTGCCGTCGCGTCCGCCGCTCGATCCGAAATTCTTTGCGTTGGCCGCCTCGCCGTGGCTGCGCGATGCGCTTGCCGATGCGCTGCGTGCCGATGCGCGCCGCGACACGAAGATGCAGAGGTCGTCTGCATGATGCAGAGTGAACGCGCGCGGCGAACGCGGTCTGCTCCCTCCCCCGTTTACGGGGGAGGGATGGGGAGGGGGTGAATAGGCGCGAATCTTTTCGCGTGCCCCCTCCCTAACCCTCCCCCGCAAGCGGGGGAGGGAACGCACCGAAAGTGTGCTTAGAGTAGGGCTGTTTGACAAGTGAATACGAATGGCGAATGCGGCTCAGCGCCGAGCCGCGATGGCGCGCGAGTCCACGCGTTTCGAGACCAGCGCGTGCGGCAAGCCGGTCTGCTCCCTCCCCCTTTTGTGATCCCACAAGGGCAGGGGAGCGGGGCGGCAAAAACAAAAGCCCCGCGGCAGCGGGGCTTAGTTTGGGACTGGTGACGGGACGCGGGTTGAACGTCCCGTCGCGAGAAACGCCCTTCTAGCCCATCCCCCAATGCGCGGCTTTGATCTAGATCAAATCTCGCGATCGCCGCATGCCAGAATTGCGGTACGTACTTACCGCGCTGGCGCTGGCGACGACCTGCGCGAGCTTGCGGCGCGCGTAGAACGCGCGCGACTTCACCGTGGCCTCGTTGATGCCGACGATCTCGGCGATCTCCTTGATCGATTTGCCGTGGTAGTAGGCGAGGTCGATCACCTCGCTGTGCTGCGGCGAGAGCCGCGCCAAGCCGTGGCGCAGCAGTTGTTCTCGATCTTTCTTCTGTAGGACAAGCTCCGGGTCGTCCGCGGGATCCGCGAAGCTGGACGCAAGTTCGCCGTCGAGCTCAACGTGGGTTCGGCGGCGGCGCGCGGAGAGCGCCTTGTGGCGGGCGATGGCCAAGAGCCAGGTCGAAACCGACGAGCGCCCCGCAAACGAAGAGGCCTTGCGCCAGACGTCGAGGAACACATCGCTCAAGAGTTCTTCGGCGAGCGCCTCGTCGCGCACGAGGCGCAAGAGCCAGCGATAGATCGCCACGCGATGGCGCCCGAAAAGCGTTCGCATGGCGAACTGATCGCCGTTGGCGATGCGTCGCATTAACCTTTCGTCGGAGAAGGTCTCGGTCGCCGCGGCCTGTGCCGGCGATGCGGCGGCCCATCCCGTCTGGGAACAGGCCAGCGTCATTTTGCTATCCCCTGCAATCACATGCCGCCCAACAAACCCGCGCAGCAGACGAGCGTTTCGGCGTTGCCGCCGATCAGTTGGCTGTGCGTGTTACCCCGAGCGGATAGCCGACATGGTTACTCAGAATGGTTAAGAAGCAGCTAAGACATTTTCATTTGCGCTGGATGTACAATCGCGCCGTACGCTCGGTCTGCTCCCCTCCCCAACCAAACCCCGGCCTGCCGGGGTTTGGTCACTTAAGATTTGCCGGAAGCGGG
>DATNNX010000274.1:0-25162 GCA_035601615.1 Xanthobacteraceae bacterium | reverse complement strand
ATCGGGGCGAGCTTGACGATGTGCTGCGCGGCCTCCATGGCTTGAACGAAACTGCCAAAGTGGCAGGCGCCAATCGCGCGGGCGCCGAGCAAGGGCGCAAGTTTCAGCTCGATGCGGGTGGAGAACGCGAGCGTGCCCTCGGAGCCGACGAGGATATGCGCGAGATTGAGCTCGTTGCGGCCGGGCAGGAGCGAGTCGAGGTTGTAGCCACCGACCCGCCGCTGCACCTTGGGGAAGCGCGTCTCGATCTCGTCGGCCTCGCTCGAAGCGAGCACAAGGAGATCGCACGCGAGCGGCAAGAGCGGCGAAGCGGGCGCAAGGTCGGAGAGATCAGGCGCAACCGGGCCGAAATGCGCCAGCGCTCCGTCGGCGAGCACCGCGTCGATCGACAGCACGTTCTCGCGCGTGTTGCCGTAGCGCAGCGAGCGCGCGCCGCAGGAATTGTTGCCCACCATGCCGCCGACGGTGGCGCGCGAGGAGGTCGAGATGTCGACGGGAAACCACAGCCCATGCGGCTTGAGCCGGCGGTTGAGCTCATCGAGAACGATGCCGGGCTCGACCACGCAGCGCCGGCCGGGCACATCGAGCTCGATCAGGTGGTCGAGATATTTCGAGCAGTCGAGGATGAGCGAGGAATTGACTGCCTGCCCGGCTTGCGAGGTTCCGGCGCCGCGCGCGAGCACGCTCACGCCCTCCTCGCGCGCAATCGCCATCGCGTGCTCGGCTTCCTTGGTCGAACGCGGCGCGACGACGCCGATCGGCATGATCTGGTAGTGCGAGGCGTCGGTCGCATAGCGGCCGCGCGTGAACGCGTCGAACTCGACCTCACCCAGGAGATGCGCCTTGAGCCGCCGCTCGAGCCCCGGCACGATAGTTTGGGCCATTCCACTTACTCTCCGCCGCAGATCAACTCCCGCGCCGCAAGAGGCTTGACTGACTCTCGCATTCGTCCTTGATGGCGGCAAGCTGCGGCCCGGGGTCCGTTGCGCCCGAAAAACCGCGCCTGCAAAGGATCGACCGATGTCGAAGAATTCTTCCCGCCCCGTGGGCCGCCACTTCCTTCACATTCCGGGGCCAACGCCGCTGCCCGACCGCGTGCTGCGGGCCATGGACACGCCGATCATCGACCACCGCGGGCCGGAATTCGCCAAGCTCGCCAAAAACTGTCTCGAAGGCGTCAAGACCATCTTCAAGACCACCAATCCGGTCGTGATCTACACCGCCACCGGCACCGGCGCATGGGAAGCCGCGCTCGTCAACACGCTCTCGCCCGGCGACCGCGTGCTGATGGTGGAAACCGGGCAGTTTGCCACGCTGTGGAAGACCATGGCGGAAAAACTCGGACTGCGCCCGGAGTTCATCAAGACAGACTGGCGCATCGGCGCCGACCCCGCGGCGATCGAGGACCATCTGCGCAAGGACAGGAACAAGGAGATCAAAGCAGTTTGCGTGCTGCACAACGAGACCTCGACCGGATGCCTGTCGCCGATTGCGGAGATTCGCAAGGCGATCGACGCCGCCGGGCATCCCGCCTTGTTTTTCGTCGATACGATCTCCTCGCTCGCCTCGACCGATTACCGGCACGATGAGTGGGGCGTCGACGTCACGGTCGGCGGCGCGCAGAAGGGGCTGATGCTGCCGCCCGGCATGTCATTCAACGCCGTGAGCGAGAAGGCGTTCGCGGCGGCGAAAAACTCGCAGCTGACGAAGTCGTTCTGGGCCTGGGACGACATGCTCGCCATGAACAAGATCGGCTTCTTTCCGTACACGCCGGCGACGCAGATGCTGCACGGGCTTTCCGAGAGCATCGCCATGCTACACGAGGAGGGCCTCGAGAACGTGTTCGCGCGCCATCATCGTCTCGCGGAGGCGACGCGCCGCGCGGTGCGCGCATGGGGGCTCGAGATCATGTGCCGCGAGGCCAAATATTATTCGCCCACCGTCACCGCGGTGCTGCTGCCGGACGGCCACGATGCCGACGCGTTTCGCCATTTCGCGCTCGACACTTTCAATATCTCCTATGGCTCGAGCTTCGGCCGCTACGCCGGCAAGTACTTCCGCATCGGCCATCTCGGCGACGTCAACGAGGGCATGATCGCAGGCGCGCTGGCGATCACCGAAATGGCGCTGGCGCTCGCCGGCATCCCGCACAAAAAAGGCGGCGTGCAAGCCGCCATCGATTATCTCATTGCCGAGCAAGCAAGCCCGGCGCGGGCCGCGGCGGAGTGACGACGCCGTGGCCGGACTCGGGCCGCCGCTCGCTGAATGCACTTCAAACGGAATGTTCCGAACGATCACACGGCTGTTCTTCGCGTTCGCGCTCGCGGCCTTCACGCTGAACGGGGGCGGCGCCGTCGCGCAGACCTATCCGAGCAAGCCGATCCGCATCATCGTCCCCTTCGTCGCTGGCGGCGCGGTGGACGCGCTCGCGCGCATGCTCGGCGCCAAGCTTTCCGAATCTTTGGGCCAGCCCGTCATCGTGGAGAACCGCCCGGGCGCGGGCGGCAATATCGCGGCCGACGCGGTCGCGAAGTCGCCGCCCGACGGCTACACCGTCCTGCAGAACACGAATGGCCAGGCGATCAGCCCCGCCATCTATCGCTCGCTGCCGTTCGATGTGGTGCGCGACTTCGTCCCGGTGACGCAACTCGTCGCCTCCCAGCTCGTGCTGGTGGCAAGCCCAAAACTGCCGGCGGGCTCGGTCCCTGAGTTGATCGCGCTGGCGAAGGCGAAGCCTGGCACGCTCAACTACGGCATGACTGGCGCCGGCAACCCGCTGCACCTGACCATGGAGATGTTCAAGACCGCGGCCGGAATCGACATCCAGGCGGTTCCCTACAAAGGCGACGCGGGAATTTTCCCAGCCCTCATCACCGGCGAGATCCAGGTGGCGGTTGCGCCGATGGCGACGACGCTGCCGCACGTGACGGGCGGGACCTTACGCGCGCTGGCAGTCGCCGGCGCCAAACGTTCGGCGGCGCTGCCCGATGTGCCCACCATCGCCGACAGCGGGCTCGCAGGTTTCGAATCGTCAAGCTGGCAAGGATGGTTCGTACCGGCCAATACGCCGCACGACATCGTGAATGCGATCCAGCATGGCGCCAAGGCCGCGCTGTCCGCGCCCGATGTGCTCGAGCGCTTGCACGTCACCGGCAACGAGGCGGTCGCCAGCACGCCCGCGGAATTCGAGCAGCGGTTCAAGGCCGACCTTGCGAAATTTGCCAAGATCGTCGCCGAGGCCCATATTCCCTTGCAGGATTGAATCCTGACGGAGGCCGTCCATGGACATTCAAGGTCTCGGCTATGTCGGCATCCGCGCCAAATCCCTCGAGGACTGGACGAACTTCGGCACCCGGTTTTTAGGGATGCAGCTCCTCGAGCGAACCGGCAAGACCCTCGCGCTGCGGATGGATGATCGCAAGCAGCGCGTCGTCGTGAGCGAAGACGGTGGCGAGGGGGTGGCCTTCTTCGGCTGGGAAGTCGCGCACGCCGCCGCGCTCAATAGTTTTGCTGCAAGACTAGAAAAAGCCGGGGTCGAGGTGGCGCGCGGCTCGCGCGCGCTTGCGGACGAGCGCCGCGTCAAGGACCTCATCGTGCTCGCCGATCCCGTAGGCAATCGGCTCGAAATCTTCCATGGCGCCGAGACGACGAGCGAGCCGTTCAAGCCGGGACGGTCGATCTCGGGTTTCCGCACCGGGCCGCTCGGCATGGGTCATGCCGTGCTGCACGTCAAACACATCGATGACGCGGTGCCGTTCTACCGCGACGTGCTCGGGTTCCGCCTCTCCGATTACATGGTGCGGCCGTTCAACGCCTATTTCTTCCACGCCAATCCGCGCCATCACTCGATCGCCTTCATCGAGACGGGGCGCAGCGCCACGCACCATTTGATGGTGGAGCTCTACAGCCTCGACGACGTCGGGCAATGCTACGACCTCGCGCTGGGCGAGGAAGGCCGTATCGGCGTGACGCTCGGCCGACATATCAACGACGAGGTCACCTCGTTCTACTCCAACTCCCCGTCAGGGTTCATGGTGGAGTACGGCTGGGGCGGGCGCGTGATCGACGTCGAGAATTGGCAGCCGCAAGAGGTCACCTGGGGACCCAGCATGTGGGGCCACGACCGGCTGTGGCTGCCGCCGGAAAAGCGTGCCGAGGCGCGCGCGATCCGCATCGAGGCGGCCGCGAGCGGCCTGCGCAAGCCGGTCAACGTGATCGAGGGCAATCACAAGCTCGCGCCAGGCGTCTGTCCCTGGTGGGACGGCGTGCTGCGCGGCGAGGCGGCGGAGTAATCCAAGCGCGCGTGTCGCGCGCAACGTCCGGCGCTCGGTAGCTCCCGCCCGCGCCGTGCCAGTCGCCGCGTAGCGCGATCGACGGAACAATCTACCGCAAGCATCGTTTGCAGCGCAGAGAGGAACTCCTCATGCACGCTCGGACGCTTTTGTCGATTCTCGGCGCCGCGGCGCTGATCGCCGCCCCGCATCAGACGATCGCTCAATTAGAAAAGTAGCCGTTCTGCCTGCAGAGCCCAACGGGCTCGATGAACTGCACCTATGACAGCCTCGAGCAGTGCCAGCAAATCCTCGGCGGCCGCTCGGTGAGCGGGACGTGCATCGCGAACCCCGCTTGGTTCGAAACGACCGGCGCCGGCGGAACGAGATCGCCGGATCGCCCGCCCGGCAGCCGCGATCGTCCGCCCTCAGCCGCGCGGTGAAATACGGACCAGGTCCGGGCGCAGCGCAGCATGAAGCGCAGCGGAATGATGCGTTGCCGACGCGGCCGCCATCAAGCCGCGAGCTTCACGTATTCGAAATCGCCCGGCTTGTTGTCGATGCCGACGCGCGGCGGCGCGATCCAGCTTGCGAAGTTACCCGGCTCGACCACCTGACGCATCAGGCTCTGGATGAAATCGCCGTCGTCCTTCGACGGCAGCCATTTGTCCTTGTGATTGTTCCAGTTTGATCCGTCGAGCAGCTCCCCGCTCGGGGATGCCTTGACGTCCTTGAACTCGCCGATCTGCCGATGAAATGCCACATGCGGCAGCTGGAACCGGAAGTTCACGCCGACGCGATCGATGATCTTGTTCCAGCGGTCGAGGCCGCGCTGGCAGTCGGCGGTGTAGTCGTCGCGCAGCCGCATGTTGATGGCGGTGAGCGCCGGCTCGTCCACGCGCTTGATCTCGCCGTCGACGAGCTTGAGCACCGGATAGGTCGAGTTCTCGAGCTTGTGGTCGTCCTCGATCTTCGTCTCCTGGAAACGGCCCTTGAGGCTGGCGTTAAACGCATTCGCCGCGTTGGTGGAGACCTCGGACCCGAACAAGTCGAGCGACAACGAATAATGCAGATTGAGCTTCTTCTGGATGGTCGGAAGATCGATGACGCCGAGGTCACGGACCTTGGTGATCCCGGAGGGGTCTTCGATGCCGGCCGCCTTCATCGCCTCGCAGGTGCGCTGGATCGTGCGGCCGATACCTGTCTCGCCGACGAACATGTGATGCGCTTCCTCGGTGAGCATGAAGCGACAGGTGCGCGAGAGCGGATCGAAGCCGGATTGCGCGAGGCTTTCGAGCTGCATCTTGCCGTCGCGGTCGGTGAAGAAGGTGAACATGTGGAACGAGAGCCAATCCGGCGTCGCCTCGTTGAAGGCGCCAAGCATGCGCGGCTTGTCGAGGTCGCCGGAACGGCGCTGCAGCAACTGCTCGGCCTCCTCACGGCCGTCGCGGCCGAAATATTTCTGCAGGATGTAGACCATGGCCCACAGATGCCGGCCTTCCTCGACATTGACCTGAAAAACGTTGCGCATGTCGTAGAGCGAAGGCGCGGTCTTGCCGAGATGGCGCTGCTGCTCGACCGAAGCGGGCTCGGTGTCTCCCTGGATGACGACGAGGCGCCGCAGCATGGCGCGATATTCGCCCGGCACCTCCTGCCAGGCCGGCTCGCCATAATGCTGGCCGAAGGGAATCTTGCGGCCCTCTTCCTGAGGCGCCAACAAGATGCCCCAGCGGTACTGCGGCATCTTGACGTAATCGAACTTGGCCCAGCCCTTGGGGTCGACGGAAACCGCGGTGCGCAGATAGACGAGCGCCTCCTGGAAGCCTTCCGGCCCCATGGTCTTCCACCAGTCGATGTAGCCGGGATGCCAGCGCTCGAGCGCGCGCAGCACTTGCCGATCGTCGGTGAGGTTGACGTTGTTCGGGATTTGGGTCGAGTAGTCGACGTTGACGATATCGCTCATGCCTGCCTCCTCAAACTCTGCGCGTGTCGAATGCAGGTTTCTGTCCGGTGCCGTAGCGCTTGAGCGCGCCCTCCTCCCCGACGGCGTTCGGGCGCTGGAAAATCCAGTTCTGCCAGGCGGTGAGGCGCGCGAAGATTTTCGATTCCATCGTTTCGGGGCCGCCGAAGCGCAGATTGGCTTCGAGCCCGGTGAGCGCATCGGGCGAAAAGCTCGCCCGCTCCTCCAGAAACACGCGGATCTCATCCTCCCAGTCGATGTCATCGAGCGCGAAGGTGACGAGACCCAGGCTTTCCGCCGTCTCCGCATCGAGCCTCTCGCCGATGGCGCGCTTGGCCTTCTCAAGCGCGCCGGCATCGGCAAGGAAGCGGCTCGCGAGGCGCGAGAGTCCATTCGACATGGGGTAGGCGCCGAAATTGACCGCGGCAAGCGCCAGGCTCGCGGGCGGCTTGTTGTCGCCGTCGCGTTGGCCGATCAGCATGTAGGAGCGGTCGCTCGCGAAGACGAGCTCGGCAAGCGTACCGGCAAAGCAGGAACCCGGCTCGACCAGCGCGACGAGAGAACGCGAGGTCAGATCGACCCGTTTGAGCACCCGCTTCCAAAACGCTCGGATCTCGCGGGCGAGCCAATGCTTCGCGTTGGCTTGGAGAAACTCCTCATAGGCGAGCACCTGCGCCGGATCGCCCGACGATTTAAAGATGATTGCGGCGACCTCGAACTCGTTGGCGCGGATGTCGAGAATGGCATCGTTGAGTTCGCGCGCGAGACGCAGCGGCCAGAACTGCGCCCCCGCTTCGACCATGGCCTCGGCGGATGCCGGCGGCGGCGCCTCTGGGCCGCGCAACGTGATGGTCGCGCGGCGCGAGGCCCGCTCAAGTTCGACGGATAGCGTGCTGTACTCGACCGCGTCCGCGGAGCGCTCGCGCTTGAGCGACGTGAGGGCAATGCCCTTGGCGGCAGCCGGACGTGGCGATTTCGCCGCGAATTCGCGCGCCCGTTTTGTCACCGCCTCTTCGAGCCGTGAGGCAGGCACCACTTCATCGACGAGGCGCCAATCCACGGCGCGCTTGCCTTTGATGCCCTCCTCGGTAGTGCAAAACACATCGGCGCGGTCACGGCGGACCTTGCGTTTGTCGGTCACGCGAGTGAGGCCCCCGGTGCCGGGTAACACGGCGAGCAGCGGCAGCTCAGGCAGCGAGACTGCGGAACTGCCGTCGTCGACCAGCATGATATGGTCGGCGGCGAGCGCGAGCTCATAGCCGCCGCCCGCGGCGGTGCCGTTGATCACGCAAATCGTGGACAGGCCGGAGACCTCGCTGGCATCCTCCATGCCGTTGCGCGTCTCGTTGGTGAACTTGCAGAAGTTGACCTTGTGCGCATGCGTGGCCCCGGCGAGCATGCGGATATTGGCGCCAGCGCAGAACACGCGTGGCTTGCCCGAGCGCAGCAGGATGACCTTCACTTGCGGGTGCTCGAAACGCAGCCGCTCGATCGCATCCGCCAGCTCGATGTCGACGCCGAGATCGTAGGAATTGAGCTTGAGCTCATAGCCCTCGAACAAGGCGCCCTTCTCGTCCACATCCATCAGCAAGGTCGCGACTTCGCCGTCGTCGGCGAGTTTCCAATGCCGGTATTTGGACGGGTCGGTCTGGAAATCGATGCGGCTCTTGCCGTTGTTCAATTTGCGTTCTGCCTCGGCCATGGATGTCCTCGCAACGTGGCTCAGGAAGCCGAAGTCCGGCGATTGCGACTGCGGCGGGTTGCAACAGCCGACATCGCGATGGCGCGGTTTTCGGCGCTCATGTCTGCCTCGTGATGCTCGCGCAGCAGCCGATTGATGAACTGCGAGGTCGCGCGCAACGTCGCCTCGGGCGCTTCGCGGTGAGGGACGTGCCGCGTGTCCGCAAACAGCGCGACCTCGATCGGGCAGTAGCACTCCTCCTGCGCCATCTCGATCTGGCGCAGCGTGCCGTATTGATCGTCTTCGCCCTGCACGATCAGGATCGGAACCCGGATGTGGGCGAGCTCATCGCCGAGCTCCCATTTGCGGAATTCGGGATTGAGCCACGGCCCGCACCAAGCGTGGAACGCGTTATCGGGATCGGCATGCCAGCGCGCCAACTTGGCGCGCAGCGGCCCGGTCTCGAAAGCCGTCTTGGTGCGCTCGATTTCGGCAATCCCCATCTCCTCGGTGAAAAAGTGCGGCGCCATCAGCACGAGCCCTCGCACGCGGTGATCCTGCACGCTGCCGGCATAGATCGCGGCAATCGAGGCTCCATCGCTGTGCCCGACGAGAAGCCCGCGGCGGAAACCGATCGCGTCGAGCACGCGGGCAAGCACATCCAGCGCCTCCTCGCGCATGAACGAGACCGGGCGCGGCAATGTCACCGGCGAGGAGCTGCCGTACCCGGCGCGGGAGTAGACGAACACGCCGCTGCCGGTCGCTGCGGCAAGCTCCTGCGCAAAGCTGCCCCAGCCTGCAACACAGCCGAGCCCCTCGTGCAGCAATATGAGCGTCGGCGCAGCGTCGGGGCGCGGTCCAATCATGCGGTATTCGAGCCGCATCTGGCCCAGCTCGAGAAAGCCTTGGTCGGCGAGCGTCATAACCGCTCCTGTTGCCGTGGCCCACAGGTCGCGGCCTGAATCCCTCTGCCCGCTTGCGGGAAGAGGTAAAGCGCGCGCGGCTTCGCCGAGCAAACGATCACTGCTCACCTCCGGCCGTAAAATTCGTGACGATTTCCGCGAGTTTCGCCAAGCTCTGCTCCACCGTGTCGTCGGAGGTGTCGAGCTCGGCCTGCGCGCGCGCATAATCGCTCCGCCGCGCGTCGAGGATGGCCACGAGATCGGCCATGGCCTCGCGATTGTGCGCCATGGGGCGAAAATCGCCCTGCGCCATCACGCGGCGCATATGTTCCTCCGGCCGCGCTCTCATCCACACCGTGTGCGTGCGCCGCAGGAGCAGCGCATAGCTTTCGGCATTCGACACGATCCCGCCTGCGGTGGCGATCACGGCCGCCTCGTGCTCGTCAATCACGCGCTCGAGGCATGTGCGCTCGTAGCGGCGGAAGGTTGCAAGTCCTCCCATTTCGATCAGATCGGGAATGCGCGCGCCATAGTCCTGCTCGATGAGCCGGTCGAGCTCGATAAACGGGCAGCCAAGCGCATCCGCAAGACGGCGGCCCAGCGTCGATTTGCCGGCGCCGCGCAACCCAATGAGTGCGATCCGGCGCCCGCGCTCGACCTGCATGTGCTGCGCGGCGCGCCGCTCGATCAGTTCGGCAAGCGCGGGAAGTTCTGCAACCGGCACGCGGGCGAGACCATCGAGAATCTCGGCCATCGCCGCGGTGCGCCCGTTGCTGCGCGGGAGTAATTCGATGATCGGAATGTCGAGCGCGCGCGCGATCGACTCGAGGATGACGACCGACGGATTGCCCTGCCCGCCTTCGATCTGCGCGAGATAGCGCTCGGAGGCGCCGGAGGCCTGGGCGAGCTGGCGGCGCGTCATGCCGCGCTTGGCGCGCGAGAGGCGCAACAGGCGACCGATCGCAGCGGCGAATGCGCGATAATCATCGCGCAGCGGCGCGGCCGCAGGCTTTTTCACCTTCACTCTCGCCTTGCTTACCGCCACAACCTTACCAATCACAGGCATTATAATTCATGCACTATAGTGCAGCTCGGCCGCGCCGTCAATCCGCACCGCGCAGGCTCGTCGCGCCGCGCGCTTTCATCGCGCGCGGTGGCACCCGGCGGGTTATCGGATGATGGTCCGCTCGGCGCGCAGCTTGAAGCGCTGAATCTTGCCGGTCGCCGTCTTCGGAAGCTCGGTGCGAAATTCGATCCAGCGCGGATATTTGTAAGGCGCGAGCGCCGTCTTGACGTGGTCCTGCAGGGCCCGCGCCAGCTCTTGGCAGCTCTTCTCGGGCGACTTGAGAACCACGAAAGCTTTTGGCTTGATCAGTTCATCGTCGTCCGCCCAGGCGACCACCGCGGCCTCGAGCACCTCGGGATGCGTGCAGAGCGCGCCTTCGACCTCGAACGGCGAGACATAAATGCCGCCGACCTTGAGCATGTCGTCGCGGCGGCCGCAATAAACGTAGTAGCCGTCCTCGTCTTGCAGATACTTGTCACCCGACCGCGTCCATTCACCGAGAAAAGTCTCGCGCGACCTCTCGCGGTCGTTCCAATACATGATCGCGCTGGTCGGTCCGCGCACCTGCAGCTCGCCCATTTCACCTTTGCGCGCGATCACGTTGCCCTCGTCGTCGACAAGGCGGATGTCGTAGCCTGGCACCGGCTTGCCGGTGCTGCCGTATTTCACGTCGCCGGGATAGTTCGAAAGAAAGATGTGGAGCATCTCGGTCGAGCCGATGCCATCGAGCACGTCGAGCCCATAACGCTCCTTCCAGCGCCGGCCGACGTCGGGCGGCAAGGCCTCACCCGCGGACACGCAGCATCGCAACTTCAAATCCGCGCGCTTGGGCGCGGCCGGACTGGCGAGGAAGGCGGCGTAGAAGGTCGGCACCGCATAGAACGCGCTCACCGGGTGCCGGCGTAGGATCGCGGCAACTCCCTCGGGTGTCGGACGGTCGGGCGAGAGGATGGTTGTCGCGCCGACCGCCATTGGAAATGTCAGCGCGTTGCCGAGGCCATAGGCGAAAAACAGCTTCGCCACCGAATAGCAGACGTCGCGTTCATCGAGGCCGAGCACGCCAGCGCCGTAGAGATCGGCGGTGAGGCGCAGATTGGCGTGTACGTGCACCGCGCCTTTGGGCCTGCCGGTCGAGCCCGAGGTATAGAGCCAAAAGCACATGTCGTCGCGTGTCGTCGGCGCGGTATAGGCTTCGCGCTCGGCGCTCGCGAGCAAATCTTCGAGACGGCGATGTTCGCCCCCCTTTTCGCCCGAGACGACGACGTGCATCAGATCCGCGCTGGATCCGATCAGGTTGGCAAATTTCGGTAACAGCGCTTCCGATACGACGAGGGCCTTCGCGCGGCTGTCGGCGAGCATGAAGCGGTAATCGTCCTCGTTCATCAACGTATTGACCGGAATGGGCACAACGCCCGCCTTGATCGCGCCGAGGAACGCGGTGGGCCAGTCGATCGTGTCGAAGAGTGCGAGCAAGATGCGCTCCTCGCGCCGGATTCCAAGCGAACGCAACGCGTGGCCGAAGCGGTCGACGCGCTGGGCGAGCTGACCATAGGTCCAAGTTCCGCGCGGATCGATGAAGGCGGGCTTGTCGGCACGCCCGGCTTCGAGATTGCGCTCGATGATATCGGCGGCGAAGTTGTAGCTGCGCGGGATCGCCTCGGCGGCCGCGCGTGCATCGAGGCGCGGCGTAGGTTTCGCGGCGGCATCGAGCATGGGGCGTTTCCTCCCGCGGCGGTGAACGGCTTCTTCTTTGAGCGAATTATGCAAGCCGCCGGTGACGGCCGCAACGAAAAGCTTGCTATAATCGCGGCACCGCGGCGTCAGGGGCGCCGCCGCGAAAGACAAAACGTGCAGGAGAGGCTCCCATGGACGAGACGGTCCGCAAGATCAGCGCCGACGATATCAATCCGCGTTACAACTGGGGCCGGGCGTTGCCGGCGCTCGGCACGATGGGAGTCGATTTCGAAGAGCGGGTCGATTACCGCCGGCTGCACCGCTACCGCCTGAGCCGGGTCAAGCAGGCGCTGGACAAATCCGAGCTCGGCGCGCTGCTCGTCTTCGACGTCAACAATATCCGCTACGTGACCTCGACGAAGATCGGCGAGTGGGAGCGCGACAAGCTCTGCCGTTGGGCGCTGCTCGCGCGCGACCAGGAACCGATCTTGTGGGACTTTGGTTCGGCCGCCGTGCACCACAAGCTCTATACACCTTGGCTGAAGCCGGAGAACTGCAAGGCCGGCCTCATCGGTCTGCGCGGCACCGTCAATCCAGCGTTCGGTTTGATGGAGCGCCACGCCAAGGAGATCGCCTCACTGCTCAAGGAGGCGGGCGTCCACAAAATGCCGGTCGGCGTCGACATTATCGAGCCGCCGATGATGTTCGAGCTGGAGAAGGCGGGACTCAAGATCAAGGACGGGCAGCAGGTGATGCTCGAGGCGCGCGAGCTCAAGAACATCGACGAGATCGCGCTCCTCAACCGCGCGGCCGCCATGGTCGACGGCGCCTATCATCTCATCAGCGAAGAGCTCAAGCCGGGTGTGCGAGAGAACGACATCGTCGCCAAAGTGAACGAGTTCCTCTACCGGCACGGCTCGGACGACGTGGAGGCGATCAACGCGATCTCCGGCGAGCGCTGCAACCCGCACCCGCACAATTTCACCGATCGCATGTTGCGCCCTGGCGACCAGGCGTTCTTCGACATTCTGCAAGCGTTCATGGGCTATCGGACCTGCTACTACCGCACCTTCAATGTCGGGCGAGCGACGCCGGTGCAGCACGACGCCTATAAGAAAGCGCGCGATTGGCTCGACAAGGCAATCGCGCTGATCAAGCCGAGGGTCACCACCGATCAAATTTGCAAGGTGTGGCCGACGGCGCCGGAGTTCGGTTTTCCCGACGAGATGTCGGCCTTCGGCTTGCAGTTCGGCCACGGCTTGGGTCTCGCGCTGCACGAGCGGCCGATCATCTCCCGCGTGGTCTCGCTCGACCATCCGACCGAGATCAAGGAAGGCATGGTGTTCGCGCTCGAGACTTATTGCCCGGCCACCGACGGCTACTCCGCCGCCCGCATCGAGGAGGAAGTCGTGGTGACGGACAAGGGCTGCCGCGTGATCACGCTGTTCCCGGCTGAGGAGCTGCCCATCAGCCACCGGTATTGATTTGAGCTGGCGGCGGGCTCAAGAACCTCTGCCGCTTGCGGGGAGAGCTAGCGCCTGCCGCAGGTTCACGGAAAATAATGGGTGGTCATCCGATCGACCGCACCACGCCGCCGTCGACGCGCAACGCCGCGCCGGTGGTGGCCGAGGCTTGCGGCGAGCAGACATAGACGACCATGTTCGCCACCTCCTCCGGAGTCGCGAGCCGGCGCAGCAGCGAGGTGGGGCGGTGCTGGGCGATGAACCGCGCCTCCATCTCCGCCTGGGAGACGCCCTGCTCCTCTGCCATTTTTCCGAAGAAATCGGAAACGCCTTCGGACCGGGTCGGGCCCGGCAAGACCGAATTCACGGTCACGCCGGTGCCGGCAACGGATTCGGCGAGCCCGCGCGCGATGGCAAGCTGCGCGGTCTTGGTCATTCCGTAGTGGATCATCTCGACTGGGATGTTGAGCGCCGACTCGCTGGAGATGAAGACGATACGACCCCATCCGCGCTGCACCATTTTCGGCAAGTGGTAGCGCGACAGGCGGATGCCGCTCATGACATTCGTGTCGAAGAACCGATACCAATCGTCGTCGGTGATCGCCTCGAACGTCTTGGGCTCGAAGATGCCGAGATTGTTCACGAGAATATCGGCATCCCCGGCGCGCTGCAGAAAATGCGCCACGGCCTCGACATCGGCAAGATCGGCGGCGATCGCATCTATCCTGGAACCCGGCACAAGCTCCGCGAGTCGCTTTTGCGCGGCCTCGAGGCTGCCAGCGCTGCGGCCATTGATGACCACCGTCGCACCCGAGGCCGCAAGCCCGGACGCAATCGCGAAGCCGATTCCGGCCGTCGATCCCGTGACAATGGCTCGCTTGTTGCTGAGATCGACGATCATGCTGGACTGGCCTATTGCAACCGGCGTTGGGGCCGCCGCAAAACAAACCCGGCTGGTGCGCGGCAGATCCCGAGCTGGTGACATGCCCGACGCGTCGAATGGTACGATTCCCCGCGGGGATCATTGTTGCCCGCAGCGCGGGGCGCCTGTGAGGGGACCCACGCGCCATCTAATGTAGTCGGGATAACGGGAGTAATTTGTCCTCTATTGCCGTCACTGGCTCGGCTTTGCGACTAAGCTGGCGCATCGCGTTGGAGACCGCGGAGAGGGAACTTGCGTGCCGATCCGAGCCGCCGGTTGAAAGCAGCGCTCCTTGCCACGGTCACGGAATTAACAGTAGATACCGGCGCAGAAACCACATGGAGGGTCGATAATGGACACGGCACTACCGAAGCTCCGGCCGATCATGGCTGCCGCCGCGCTGATCGGCCTCGGGCTTGCCTTCGCGTCTTCGCCCGCTGCTGCGCAGCAGTGGAGCCCGGAGCAACGTGCGGCCTGCGAGCCGGACGCGATGCGGCTGTGTCAGCCATATCTTCCGGACATCGGCCGCACCAGGGCATGCATGGTCCATTATCGGCGCTACCTCAGCCCCGCCTGCCGCGCCGTCTTCGATGGCGGGAGGCGCGGGGCGAGACGCTAGCGCGACGACAGCTCGCGCCCTGCTCTTGAGGGCGTTCACATCGCGCGGCCGCTCGGCCGCGCGATTTATTTTGTCAAGGATGGGTCATGTCCGCCGGCCGCACCCACTGGTCGAACTGCTCGGCCGTGAGATAGCCGAGCTTTGAGCGCGGCCTCATGGCGGTGGGTGTGGAACGCCGATGCTGCTAACATCACTGCGCGGCCGCTCGAAAGCGTGCGCGCATAAACATCGGAGGGTGCCATGGCGAGGAAAAAAGACGCGGTCTACAAGATCGTAGAGGTCGTCGGTGTCAGTGAGAAGTCGTGGGAGGAGGCGGGGCGCGCTGCAGTGGAAACGGCAGCCGGCACGCTGCGCGACTTGCGCGTGGCGGAAGTGACGCAGATGGATATGAAGGTGGACAACGGCAAGGTTTCGGCGTTTCGGACCCGGGTATCGCTGTCCTTCAAATACCAAGCCTGAGACGACGTTCACGCGACTTAGCGCCGGTCGTAGGACGGCCGACGCCCGCGGCCCGCATCGGGGGGGCACGCGCTCGGAAAGCGTCCGATCCGCGGCCGCGGTCATTCGTCGAATCGCGACTCCGGGGGGGCCGGCCTGCGCTGGGCGGGGCCGGTAGGGAGCGCAACCCCTACATATCGCATCAGCTCGAGCGGCTGCAGGCTCGGCGGCACGCGATCGGGAGCAAATCGCCACGCTGCCAGGAGCGCGCCGATCGCCGCGACCACGAGCGTCATCAAGATTGCAAAAGCTCGCCAGCGCCTCAGGCGCCGGCGAACCAGCGCCGTCGTTCGCTCGAGCGCCTGATCTCGCGTGGGCTGGGGTGCAGCAGCGGCAATGGCTGGTGCAACTGGCGGACTGGGCACGGCCTCGACAGCGGACGTTCTGGTCGCTTCCGGACTCGGGACCGCCGGTGCTTCGGCAATTGGCGCCGAAGCCGTCTCTGAAACCGGCACGGACACCGCTTCCGAGCCAGTCGCCGAAGCCGTCTCTGAAGGCGGCGCGGGCACCGCTTCCGAGCCAGTCGCCGAAGCCGTCTCCGAAGCCACCGCGGGCACCGCTTCCGAGACAGTCGTCACCTCCGATGGCAGCGCCAGCGGCGCCTCCTGCGTGGCCGCCGAACTCGCCTCTGCACTCAGGGTTGTTGCCGCCTGCGATATTGCCGCTTCGATCGCGTCGAGGCTTGGCGGCGCAGACGCGGCTGGCGAGGGGCTGGCTGGCGGCACCGACGGCGGCATCGACGGCTCCGGAGGCCGGATCCCTTGCTGGACTTCGGGCAGCTTGGCCTTGATGCGCGCCCAAATGCCGGAGTCCGGCTCGACCGGCTCGACCATCAGGTGCAGTTCGCCGAACCGGCGCTCCCACAGCTCGACTTTGGCGGCGAAGGTTGGATCCGCCTCGAGCAAATTGCGCGCCTGCGCGCGCTCCTCGACATCGAGGCTGCCGAGCACATATTCGGCGGCCAGCGCATCCATGTGGTCGAGTTCGCTCATGACTTAAAGCACCCCTCGATCTCGAGCAGGCTTCGCCGCAGGGATGCCCTGAGCAGATCGATCGGCATATCGAGCTTGGCCGAAAGCTGTTCGCGGCTGAAGGCGCCGTAATAGGCGAGCAGCAGCATGCGCTGCCGGTCCGGTTCCAGCCGTCCGATGCAGGTGAGCAGCTGCTTGAGATCGTCCGTCAGCTCGTGCCGCGGAACGGTGCCGGGGCCCTCATCCTCTTCGACGATGTCCGGCTCGCCTTCGGCCGCGGGCGGCTGCGGCCCGCGCGCGACATCGATGGCCAAACGGCGGGCGATCGCCACCATCCAGGCGAGCGGACTCGAACGGGCCGGATCGTAATCGCCAGCGTCGCGCCAGATCTGCAGATAGGCTTGCCCCATGACGTCGCCGGCGAGGTCGTGGCGGCGCAGGATCCGCAGCACGACGCCGTAGAGTTTGGCGCAGGTCGCTCCATAGAGGCGCTCGAAGGCCACCGCGTCACCTTTGGCAACCGCCGCAAGCAGCCATGTGATTTCGACAGCCGTCGACATGAGAACAGGCGTTCCTCCTCGCTGGAACGAAACATACAAGCGTCCAGCCAGGACTTGTAGGCGCGCCGCCGGCCGGCCGCGGCGGAAAAGGAGTCAGCCCGACGGCCGCATCCTTCCTGGCCATCAAGCCGAGCGCCCCCGCAAGGGCCGATTATGGCCGTCGAGATTGCCGTCCGTCGAGACACGAATTTTCGAGCGCCCGAGGGCACCGAGTTCGTGCAGTTCGGCAGGACCGATACGCTCGCGCGGCAGGAGTTCGTCTCACGCGCGCGCGCTGCTGCCCATCATGCCGAGCGCCTCGGGCCCGACCCGGGTATCTTCTTCGGACCGCTCGCGCATTTGATCGCGCTCGTCGAGCAACTCGACCTTCTTCATCTCCTCGAACGCCTCGTTCAGGGCCGCTTTGGCGTCCTCGAGCTGGACCTTCAGGTCGTTGGCCGAGCGCTTTAGGTTGTCGCGCCGCTGGATCGCCGCCTTGGCATAGGTCGGATAGGCGAAATGACCTGGATCGTGAATACCGGAGCGATCCTGCTCGACCTTGATCTCGCGCTCGAGATCGCTGGTGATGCGCTCGAACTCGCTGATCATGCTCTCGATCTGGGCGACCCGACGCCGCCGCTCGTCGACCTGAAACTTTTTCAGGCGAATGAGTGTCTCGCGTGACTTCATCGACTCATGCTCCCCGAAGCCCCGGCGCCACCGCATCGAAATGCGCGCCGCCCCCCTTGCAGCCTCGCGAAGCGCGGCGGGGACAATGACTTCCCGCCGCCCCGAAAGTTCGCGCAAGGCGTTGATATCCTTGCCCAAGACTCGTTGCTGCTTCCTTACCTCCCCGCTGCGGCAGGCGAGGTGTTCCACAAAAGCAACAGCGCGGTGCGGAGCCGACGAATGAACTGCGCGATCGCACCGCGTTTCTTAACTTCGTGTTTACCCGCGTCGTTAATCATTAGGTCATCGTTGTGGGACGTCAGGGGACCCGCCGTCGGCCCGAGGCGCATGGGCAGAACTCTCCCGATCGATTAGAGCCGACTGTTAAAGTCAGACATGAGATGGCGCTTGGAAAGAAAACCGCTCCCGTGCAGTATCTTAGGGCGATTCGCCCGAGCTTTCCCGCAGAGGGCACGCGCACGTTGGAAGTAGGTTTTGTTAACTGCGCGCCGTTAATGTTTTGCGTCCGTTTGTCCGAAGGCGTTTTCGAGGGCCGCCGCTGCGGCGTGCCGACCTGAGCCCGGAGCGGGAGGAAGGGGGCTGGCATGCGCGTGTTGCTGATTGAGGACGACAGCGCCACTGCTCAATCGATTGAGCTGATGCTGAAGTCCGAAAGCTTAAACGTCTACACCACCGATCTGGGCGAAGAAGGCGTCGACCTCGGCAAGCTCTACGATTACGACATCATCTTGCTCGACCTGAACCTGCCGGACATGTCCGGGTTCGAGGTGCTGCGGACGCTGCGCGTCTCGAAGGTGAAGACACCCATTCTGATCCTGACCGGCCTTGCCGGCATCGAGGACAAGGTCCGGGGTCTCGGCTTCGGCGCCGACGACTACATGACCAAGCCGTTTCACAAGGACGAGCTCGTCGCGCGGATCCACGCCATCGTGCGCCGGTCCAAGGGCCACGCCCAGTCGGTGATCCAGACCGCCGATCTCGTTGTTAATCTCGATACCAAGACGGTGGAAGTGGACGGCGCACGCGTGCATCTCACTGGTAAGGAGTACCAGATGCTGGAACTCCTGAGCCTGCGCAAGGGCACGACGCTGACCAAGGAGATGTTCCTCAACCACCTCTATGGCGGCATGGACGAGCCGGAGCTCAAGATCATCGACGTCTTCATCTGCAAGCTGCGCAAGAAACTCGCCAACGCCTCGAGCGGCAAGAATTACATCGAGACGGTGTGGGGCCGCGGCTATGTGCTGCGCGAGCCCGCCGCCGACGACGCGGCGCGCATTCCCGCCTGATCGGCACCGCCGCGACAAGCGCTCGATACGGACTGACTCTCGACACCCCGGGCATTGCCGTGCCCGGGGTGATTGACGCTGCGCGGGCGGCCCGTAGAGTGCGCTGCCGCACCTCCCTGCCCTGTCCCTTACGCCCATGGCTGCCCCCTCCATCCCCACCTTATCCGCGCACGGCGCCGAGATGCCGGCCATCGGCTTTGGCACCTCCTCGTTGGGCGATTGCGGCGAGATCGTCGCGACCGCGCTCAAGCTCGGCTACCGTCACATCGACACGGCGTGGAAATACGGGACCGAGCGCGGCGTCGGCGAGGGCATGCGCACCTCCGGCGTGCCGCGCGGCGAGATCTTCCTGACCACCAAAGTGTCGCACGAATATCTGCGCGCGGACGACTTCGCGCGCTCGGTCGAGGAGAGCCTGAAGAATCTCAGAGTCGATTACGTCGACCTTCTCATGATCCATTGGCCGAACCCGGAGATCCCGCTCAGCGAGCCTGTCGGCGCGCTCGCCAAAGCGAAGCGCCAAGGTCTCACACGCCAGATCGGCGTTGCCAATTTCAATATCGCGCTGCTCGACGAAGCAATCCGGCTCTGCCCGGAGCCGCTGGTCAATCTGCAGGCGGAGTACCACGCGCATCTCGACCAGACCAAGCTCACGCAGGCGTGCCGCCAGCGCGGCCTGATCTTCACCGCCTATTGCCCGCTCGGCCGTGGGCGCCTGTTGCGCGACCCGGTGCTCGCCGACATCGCCGCCCGCAAAGGTCGCACGCTCGCACAGATCGCGCTGCGCTGGCTCATCCAGCAGGGCAACATCGTTCCGATCCCGCGCTCATCGAACGCTGCGCGCATGGCCGAGAACCTCGACGTGTTCGACTTCGCGCTGACCAAGGAAGAGATGGATCGGATCGCGGCGCTCAAGCGCACGGACGGCAGGATCGCTGATCCGGCAGGCCGCGCCCCGGCGTGGGATTGAGGTCCACGCGGAGGTCCAGCGATGCCCCCAATGGAGCAGCCGCCGAAATATTTCATGTACTTTCCCGGCAACTACCGGTGGTCGGCGGCCTTCGTCAACATGCTCGGACGCGCAAGCTACGGCGGCGCCGACATCGGCGAGTTGCACAAGATCGGACGCACGCTCACAGGCAAGGACGCCGAGGACGATCAAGCCTGGTTCGACGCGTGTGTCGCGGTCGCCGACGAGGTGCGCTCCCGCGCCGAGCGCTTCGCCGCGTCGGGACATGCAATCTCCGCCGCGGCCTTCTACCTGCGCGCGTGTCACTATTATCAGATGGGCGAACGCTTTCGCACTCCGAAGGACAAGGCGGCGCTCGAGGCTTATCGCGTCGCGGTCGATTGCTTCCACAGATTCGTCGCCCTCGGGGAGGTCAAGATCGAGATCGTCGAGGTGCCGTTCGAAGACAAAAGCCTGCCGGGCTATTTCGTTCACGCGCAGAACAGGCGATCGGCGCGCGCACCGTGCGTCGTGTTCTTCGATGGCCTGGATGTTACCAAAGAGATCCAGTACCTCGCCGGCGTGCCGGACCTGATCAAGCGCGGCATCTCGGTCTTGGTGATGGATGGGCCGGGCACCGGTGAAGCGATCCGCTTTCGCGGCCTCGTCCTGCGCCACGATTATGAGAAGGCCGGTAGCGCCTGCATCGATTTCCTGGAAAAGCGCGACGACGTCGACAGCAACAAGATCGGCGTGGTTGCGATCAGCCTCGGCGGCTATTACGCGCCGCGCTGTGCTGCGCTCGAGCCGCGCTTTGCCGCCTGCATCGCCTGGGGGGCGATCTGGGACTACCACGCGGTATGGAAGCGGCGGATCGACGCGCAATTCAAGGCTTCGCTGTCGGTGCTCGGCCACCACGTCATGTGGATCCTAGGCGCCGCAATGCTGGAGGATGCATTGAGGCGGCTCGAGCCGTTCAAGCTCGATGGCGTCGTGCAGAAAATGCGCTGTCCGCTCCTGGTTGTACACGGCGCGGATGATGAGCAGATTCCACTCGCCGACGCGCGGGCGCTCTACGATGCCTGCGGATCGACGGACAAGACGCTGCGCGTATTCACGAGCGAGGAAGGCGGCGCGCAACACTGCCAGCGCGATTATCTCACGCTCGGCTGCGCCACCATGTGGAGTTGGTTCGAGGACAAACTCGTTCGCGGCTAGCCTGAGGCTCGCAGACTAAACGGCCGCGACGACGATAACCTCGCCCTCCGCCTTGAGGCTGACTTCGAGACCGCACGCGCGAGCGAGGAGGCCAGCGTAGAACGGCTGAATCGCGTGGGCGTCGACAGATCCGTTTTCCGAAGTGCCTTGCAGCAGGGCAATCACGCCTTGCGGAATGCGGGCGTTGAGTCCGGAGGCAGCGATACGGAAGCCCATGCTCTCTCCTTCTCCGACCGCATCGACCGTCAGCGTGCCCCCGCGCGGGATCGTCTGGCCCGCGATGATCAACAGGTTGAGCAACAGCTTGACCCGGTTTTTCGGCAACAGCTCGCGCGGCAAGTTCCAGGCGAGCTTAGTCCTGTCATCCTGGATAAAGGCCTGCGCCATGGCTTGCGCGTCGCCGAGATTGATTGAACCGCCGGGCGCCCCCGCCGAGCCGAAGGCGAGGCGACAGAATTGCAGGCGCGCCGACGCCGTTTTCGCGCTCCTCTTGATGAGATCGAGCGCGAAGGTCTTTGTCTCCTCGTCACTGTCTTCTTCTTCCAGCACCTCGAGCCCGTTGACGATCGCGCCGGTGGGGCTGATCAGATCGTGACAAACGCGCGAACACAGGAGCGCGGCGAGATCGAGCGCATCGAGGGCAACGGCTACGGACATCGCGGGCGTCTCCGATGGAGGGATCGTCGAACTGGGTGCTGGACGCGACTCAGGACCATGGCGTCGCTCGGCCGGTGTGATACACCGCAGCCGCTCGACCTGCCAAGGCTTGAACTGACCGCAGGAGCCGCCCAGCGTGCGACCGCAGGACAACATCACGGGTGGTAATGAACGGCTGCTTGACGAGCTCACGACCATCGTCTCGGCCGCGGCAGCTGCCATTCTCGCGGTACGCGTGGGCTCGCTTGCGCCGCGCACCAAGTCAGATCGGACCCCGGTCACCGCAGCCGATGAGGCGGCCGAGGCCGTGATACTGGAGGCGCTTGGCAGGCTTCTTCCCGGTATGTGCATCGTGTCGGAGGAGGCGGCAGGCCGCGCATGCCCCGACCGCCTTCCCGACAGCTTCGTTCTGGTCGATCCGCTCGACGGCACGCGCGAGCTCGTTGCCGGGCGGGACGAATTCACCATCAATATCGCGATCGTGCGGGGCGGGCGTCCGCGCCTCGGCATTGTCGCGGCCCCCGCGCAGGGACTGCTGTGGCGCGGGATCGAAGGCCGGGGTGCCGAGCGGCTGCGCCTCTCCCCCGGCGCCCCCGCGAGCGCGGCACAGGCGCGTAATGCAATCCGGACCCGCCGGGCGCCGGATACAGGCTTGGTCGCCGCGGTCAGCCGCTCACATCTCGACCCCCGCACCGAGGCGCTCCTGGCACGGTTACCCGTCGCCGACCGGCACGCATGCGGGTCGGCGGTCAAGTTCTGTCATCTGGCCGAGGGCAGCGCCGACGTCTATCCCCGCCTCTCGCCGACCTGCGAGTGGGACGTCGCGGCCGGCCATGCGGTGCTAGCCGCCGCCGGCGGGTTGGTCACCACGGCGGCGGGCGCGCCACTGAGCTACGGAGGGGTGGCCGAGAGCTTCCGCGTTCCGGCCTTCATTGCCTGGGGCGACCCGTCAGCAGCGGCGCGCCTCAGGGTATGAATCGCTGTCGTCCGGCCCAGTGCACGCCGAGCGACTGCCTCCCCTGCGCCGGCCAGCGAAGAAAGTTGGCGGCGCCGCCGTGCGGCCATAGTCTTGCCTGTCATGGGGCGATTCGGTTGCGGTTTGGCCGCAAAGCCCAGGTATCTTCGTGGGTAGCGGTGTCACTTGGCCTCGATTCACGGAGCATTCGATGCGCGCCCTGACGCGGACCGTCGCTCTCACCCTCATCCTCCTCGGTTTGGCGAGCGCGACCCTTTTGGCCCAGGCCAATCCTCCGCCGCCGACCAATCCCCCCGCCGCACAACCCCCAGGGCCGCAATACCAAAGTCCGCCGCCTCAAGCTCCGCAGGCTCAATCACCGCAGACACCGCAACCGCAAGGCCCGCAGTACTCCTCGAACGAAATCGTCGATGCCGGTCACCGCTTTTTCGGCACCATTTCGCGAGGCCTCGCGCAGATCGTCGAGAAGGCGGGCAGCCAATTCGGGCTGCCCAACGGTTACGTGCTCGGACAGGAAGCCGGCGGCGCGGTGGTTGCAGGGCTGCGCTACGGCGAAGGCATCCTCTACACCAAGAATGCCGGTGACCTCAGGGTGTTTTGGCAAGGGCCATCAGTCGGCTTCGACTTCGGCGGCGAAGGCGCGCGCACGATGATGCTGATCTACAATCTGCCGGCCACCGACGCGATCTACCAGCGCTTCGCCGGCATCGACGGCTCGGCCTACTTCGTCGGCGGCTTGGGAATGACGGCGCTGACGATGAACAACATCGTCGTGGTCCCGATTCGCACGGGGGTGGGAATGCGGCTCGGCGCCAATGTCGGCTATCTCAAATTCACGCCGACGGCGACCTGGAACCCGTTCTGAACATCCGTTGAAGCGCTACCGGAGCATGGCCTCGCCGCCGGCTTTGCGAGCGGCCGCGCGAATGCATAGGCCATGCTTATTCGCGCGACTGGGACTGGGTAGGGCTGGGCCGGATAAGGCGTGATCGACCCAAGACATTCTGGTAACAATCAAGGGTGGTGCAGGAGACGTCATGATCGAACCGATGATGTATATCGGCATCGGCTTTCTGGTCGCGGGCTTGCTCGTGATCGGCGTCATCCCATTGGTCCATGCGCGCGCGGTGCGCCTCACGCTACGGCGGCTTGAAGCCTCGACGCCGGTTTCCATGGCGGAGCTTGCCGCCGAAAAGGATCAACTGCGCGCCGAATTTGCCATGGCCATGAGCCGGCTCGAAATGACCGTCGAGCAGATGAAGGCGAAGACCACCAGCCAACTGGCGGAGATCGGCAGGAAAAGCGAGGCCATCGCGCGCATCAAGTTCGAGCTTGGCGAGAAGGCGGCGGCGCTGCTTGCGCTCGAAGCCAAGGAAAAGCAGCTCACCGAGGACTTAGGGATTGCCCAGGGCGAACTCGCCGCCAAAACGGCTGCGCTCGAAGAAACCGAGCGCGCGCTCGCGAGCGCGCAGGCCGAGCTCGCCCACGTTACCGCCAGCTTCAATGACACCTCCGTCACGGCTGGCGGCCAGCGCGTCGAGCTGACCGCAGCGCGCGCACAGGCCGACGCATTGAAGGGTCAGCTCGAAAGTTACGACAAAGAAACCAAGGCCCTGTGGGATCACCTCAACAGCAAGACCGCCGAAATCGAGACATCGACCAGACAGCTCGCCGAGGAGCGCGCCCGCGCGGACGATCTCGCCAACCGTGTCGCCGAGCTCGATCGCCAGCTCGTGGCGCAAACGGCCGAATCGGAGTCGCTGGGCACTCGCCTCCAGGAGCTCGCCGCGCAACTCGACGAGCAGGCGCGGTTGAAGACGGATCGCGAATATCACTCCGAAAACTTGCGCAACGCGGCGATGGCCGCGCAGAAGATCGAGGCCGAACTGCGCGCCCAGCTGGCCGAGGCGCAAGAGCGCCATCGCGTCGCAATGGAGACGCTGAGAACGGAAAAAGCTCTGATCGAGAGTGAATTCAAGCGTTCGCAAGAGGAGCGAGACAGACTGCAGCGCGAGATCGCGGCGGTGAAACGCGATACCGACAATGTCGGCGCGTACGAGCGCATGGAAAATGCCGTGCTGCGCGAACGCCTCGACGAGGTCGCCGCGGAGGTGGCGCGACTGACCGCCACGCTGGAGGGCCCGGACTCGCCGATTGAAGGGATCCTCAATTCCGGGCGGCCGGCGGCAGCTTCGGGAAATGGCCCCTCAATTGCGACCGCTGCGGCTGGATCAAAAGGCACGCTCGCGGACCGCATCCGTACATTGCAGGCTCGCGCCGCGCGCGCGGCATCGCCGCAGAGAGAAGCGAGGCGAGGCAGCGCGCAGCGCGGGGCACGCGCGGACAAGTGACGCGGACGGCGCGGCGCAAGCATGAGTTCGCTTGACAGGGTGCGCCACCGCTTTAGATCCGAGGCTTGCGGGCGCTTAGCTCAGCGGGAGAGCGTTCCCTTCACACGGGAGAGGTCGCAGGTTCAATCCCTGCAGCGCCCACCATGGAATCAACATCTTAGTCATTGTGTTGCGTAAACCCGCCCCGGAAACTAATCTCCGTCGCGCGCATAGTGGGCCGATATACGGCTACGATCTGATGACGACCCATCGAGGTCGGAGTGTGTCGATTGGACTCTGAACAAATAGGTCCGCAGCACCTTACCCTCAGTTCGTTTGGCAACGTTCGGACGACTGTCATGAGGGCATGGAATTTACTTGACTGGCTCCTAGGCCGGTCTTGCGACGTGTCACGGTCAATGACGGTCGCTCCAGCATCGCGTGACCGACGGAAAGTTCTCGCACGCGCGCATCAAATCCCTTGCGT
>DATNNX010000273.1:0-8145 GCA_035601615.1 Xanthobacteraceae bacterium | reverse complement strand
GCTCCTATTGACTCTAGTACTCGTTTTTCTTCTCCGCTGAAGCGTTGACCGATGCCGCGCCGCGAGCGGCCACGCGGCCGCGCCACCGAATAGTGTGATGAAGTCGCGCCGCCTCATGGGGGCTTACCCCAAGGCCAAGATCACGGACTGACTATAGCAGGTCTGGAGTGGGGCGGTGGCGTGCATCGCAACGAAAGAGGGCGCCGTATGACCGCTTGGGGTCAAACTCGACCGATCGATACGCCGCGCGCGGTCGCGGCATGTCCGCTTCTGCTCTGATCGCGCCCAAATTCGTGCAACGCCGCTAAAACGGCATTGAGTGCTATTTCCCGTAAGCTTGCTGCTGCTTTGGCTGCGCGTGAATGAGTCCGCGCCCTAATCCTCGACCTCGGTCCGATCGTCCAGCCGCGATCGCAACCCGCCTGCCCGTTTGCGCGTTCATATCGCGGGAGCGCCTTTGCGAGGAGGCACCATGCCCAAATCGACCCGGCCGGATGAACCGCTCGCGCTGATGTTCGGCGACGACGGCTCCATACCCAACAATCCGCATCTGCCGTTTCTGGTCTATCGCGGCGCGATGGATGTCGCCGGCGCAGATAGCCCCGAGCGCGTCATCGAGAGTACGTTTTCCGCAAACGGCTGGGGCGACATGTGGCGCAACGGCATTTTTCCCTACGTGCACTATCACTCCAAGATCCACGAGGCACTCGGAATAGCGCGCGGCTGCGCCAAGGTGCGCTTCGGCGGCGCGGCGGGCGAGGTGCTCGAGCTCGAGGCAGGCGATGTCGCGGTGCTGCCAGCCGGCACCGGCCACCAATGCCTGTGGGCGTCGCCCGAGCTGTGCGTCATCGGCGCCTATCCCAAGCGCGGCAACTACGATCTGTGCCGCGGCAGCAAGGCCGAGCATGCCAAGGCGCGCAAAACCATTCCGGAAGTGCCGCTGCCGGACAGCGATCCCGTGCATGGCAAGGCCGGCCCGCTGACCACGCTCTGGCGGGCGGCGCCGGTTGCCCTATAGTCCGCCCGCCGCGAAGGGAAGCGGGGGACGTGCGCGATGGGCGACTGGATCGCCTTCTGGGATTCCAAGCACTCGATCTATGTCAACGCCCGCCATCGCGACGTGCACTACCGCACGATCGCGCAGGACATCCGCGCGCATCTGCCGCCTGGCGCCGCCATGCTCGATTACGGCTGCGGCGAGGCGCTGCACGCCGAGATCATCGCCGCCTCGGCGCGGACACTGATCCTGTGCGAGGCCGCGCCTAAAGTGCGCGCCGCCCTCGCGCGCCGCTTCGCGGCCCATGCCAAGATCAAGGTGTGTGCGCCCGAGGAGCTCGCGGCATTGCCAGCCCAATCGCTCGACGCGGTCGTGCTGCATTCGGTCACGCAGTATCTCGCGCCCGACGCGCTTGATGCGCTGCTCGTGACGTTCCGACGCGTGTTGACCGAGCAAGGCATTCTCATCGTGGGCGACGTCATCCCGCCGCATGTTTCCGCGTTGGGAGATGCGGCGGCGCTCCTTCGCTTTGCCGCGGCAAACGGCTTTCTCGGTGCAACCATCGTCGGTCTCTTGCGCACGCTGCTCTCAGATTACTGGCGGCTGCGCTCGCAACTCGGGCTCACGCGCTATGGCGAGGCGGCGATGATCGCAAAGCTCGCCAGCGCCGGGTTTGAGGCCCGTCGCGCGTCCGCCAATATCGGCCACAACGCGGCGCGCATGACGTTCATCGCGCGGCCGGCGTGAGGCGGCCGCTATCCAGATCCGCCGACCCCGCGGCGCTCCTCCTTCTTTGCAAGCCATTTTCCCAGCGATTCCATCCACTTAGCGGCTATTCGCTTTCGCGCGGCCAGGGACCGCAAAATTTTTCAACGACATCCCATCACAAAATGAATTTAATTCTTGACTTCTATTTGCACCTTTGCTACATAAGGCACATCCTAGCTCATTCGGGGCGTGTTCTCGAGCCATACCTGAATACGGAGCGAGGAGTGGCGTCCCGCGGCAGCGGCTCTGGAACCGTCGCCTCGGGAGGTAGGGAAAGCCGACGCCGGGCACTACGACCCGGACGCAAGGAGCTTGCTGCAACCGAACCGAACCTGCCGAAGCGAAAGCTTGAGGCAGGCTCCGGTGAGAGAAGCGCGGCACCCGGAGCCCAAAATCGCCACGGTGAGAGCGCCGAGAGGCGGGCGTCCCGCGTCATGGGACGCAAGGCGCCTCGCACGCGCCTGGCGTGCGCGCCAATGCGCACGCCCCACGGGTGCCTCGCAAGCACCCGTACGTCTCTCGGCGCTCCGCCACCCCTTAAATTCGGGGGTAGCGAAGCCAAAGTTGCAAACCCCGGGCGCAAAAAACGCGCCGCGGGAACGAAGGAGTGTTGTCCGATGTCAACTCTTTCAGTTCGTCATTCCGGCCGAGCCGCGATAGCGGCGAGGGCCGGAATCCATAACCACTGGCCGTGGGTAGGGATTCCGGGCTCGCGCCTTTCGGCGCGCCCCGGAATGACGAGGAGAAGCCGTCGGTGCCCTTCCCTGCCCGCCGATTCTGGTTTAAGAGCGGCCCGCGCGCGGGGACGCAAAGCTCTGCGCCGCCCGAAGGACGCGCAAAGAGCGCGCCCTTTTTTTGTGCCTAGCGCGCATTGATCGCGAAGCGACATGCCCAAGCGAACCGACATCTCCTCGATCCTCATCATCGGCGCGGGGCCGATCGTGATCGGGCAGGCGTGCGAGTTCGACTATTCCGGGACGCAAGCGGTCAAGGCACTCAAGGCCGAAGGCTATCGGATCGTGCTGGTCAACTCCAATCCGGCCACGATCATGACGGACCCCGACCTCGCGGATGCCACTTATGTCGAGCCGATCACGCCCGAGATCGTCGCCAAGATCATCGAGAAGGAGCGCAACGTCGTTCCCGGCGGGTTCGCCCTGCTGCCGACCATGGGCGGGCAGACCGCGCTGAACACCGCGCTGTCGCTCAACAAGATGGGCGTGCTCAAGCGCCTCGACGTGACCATGATCGGGGCGACCGCGCAGGCGATCGACAAGGCGGAGGATCGCGAGCTCTTCCGCGAGGCGATGCAACGCATCGGGCTCGAGACGCCGCGCTCCAAGCAGGTCAAGACGCTGATCAACGCGCTCGCCGCGCTCGAGGAGATTGGGCTTCCTGCCATCATCCGCCCGTCGTTCACGCTCGGCGGCACCGGCGGCGGCATCGCCTACACCAAGGCCGAATTCATCGACGTCGTCGAGCGCGGGATCGACGCCTCCCCCACCAACGAGGTGCTGATCGAGGAATCGGTGCTCGGATGGAAAGAATTCGAGATGGAGGTGGTGCGGGACAAAAACGACAACTGCATCATCATCTGCTCGATCGAGAATTTCGATCCGATGGGCGTGCATACCGGCGATTCGATCACCATCGCACCCGCGCTCACGCTCACCGACAAGGAATACCAGATCATGCGCAACGCCTCGATCGCGGTATTGCGCGAGATCGGGGTGGAAACGGGCGGCTCGAACGTGCAGTTCGCGGTCAATCCCGCGGACGGGCGGCTCCTCATCATCGAGATGAATCCGCGCGTGTCGCGCTCCTCCGCGCTCGCCTCGAAGGCCACCGGCTTCCCCATCGCCAAGGTCGCGGCCAAGCTCGCCGTCGGCTACACGCTCGACGAGATCGCCAACGACATCACTGGCGGCGCCACGCCTGCCTCGTTCGAGCCGACCATCGACTACGTGGTGACCAAAATCCCGCGCTTCGCGTTCGAGAAATTTCCCGGCGCCGAGCCCATCCTGACCACCTCGATGAAATCGGTCGGCGAGGCGATGGCGATCGGCCGCACGTTCCAGGAGAGCCTGCAAAAAGCGCTGCGCTCGCTCGAAAACGGGTTCACCGGGCTCGACGAAATCGCGATCGAGGGGATTGGGCAAGGGGACGACAAGAACGCGGTGCGCGCCGCGCTCGGCACGCCGACGCCCGAGCGCATCCTCAAAGTGGCGCAGGCCATGCGGCTCGGCTTTTCCGATCAGGACATTTATGCCTCCTGCAAGATCGACCCCTGGTTTCTCGGCGAGATCCGCGGCCTCATCGAAGCAGAGGCGCAGATCCGCGCGCATGGTCTGCCGGGCAACGCCGGCGCGTTGCGCCGGCTCAAGGCCATGGGCTTTTCCGACGCGCGGCTCGCCAAGCTCACCGGGGTTAGCGCCGCGACGGTGACGCAGCGGCGCCGCACGCTGGGCGTGCGGCCGGTCTTCAAGCGCATCGACAGCTGCGCCGCGGAGTTCGCCTCGCCCACCGCCTACATGTACTCGACCTATGCCGCGCCGTTCGCCGGGCCGCCGGTTTGTGAGGCTGCGCCTTCGGACAAGAAGAAGGTGGTGATCCTGGGCGGCGGGCCGAATCGGATCGGCCAGGGCATCGAGTTCGACTATTGCTGCTGCCATGCCGCGTTCGCGCTCAAGGAGGCGGGCTACGAGACCATCATGGTCAACTGTAACCCGGAGACGGTCTCCACCGATTACGACACCTCCGACCGGCTTTATTTCGAGCCCCTCACCGCCGAGGACGTGCTCGAGATCATCGCCACCGAATGTTCGAGCGGAGATCTGCGCGGCGTCATCGTGCAGTTCGGCGGGCAGACGCCGCTCAAGCTCGCCGAGGCGCTGGAACAGGCAAAAATCCCGATCCTCGGCACCTCTCCCGATATGATCGATCTCGCCGAGGACCGCGATCGTTTCAAAAAGCTGCTCGACAAGCTCAAACTGCGCCAGCCCAGGAGCGGCGTGGCCACCAGCCCGAAGGCGGCGCGCGCGATCGCCGAGGAGGTCGGCTACCCGATCGTCATCCGGCCTTCCTATGTGCTCGGCGGGCGTGCCATGGAGATCGTGGCCGACGCCCCGCAGCTCGACCGCTACATCGCGCGCCTCGCCGCCGATCTCGACCGGCCCTCGGAGCTCGTCGTCTCGCCCAAGCGTCCGCTGCTGATCGACCGATATCTCTCCGATGCAATCGAAGTCGACGTGGACTGCCTCGCCGACGGCAAGGACACGACCATCGTCGGCATCATGGAGCACATCGAGGAGGCGGGCATCCATTCGGGCGACAGCGCCTGCGCCTTGCCGCCGCATTCGCTCGGGAAGGCCGCCATCGCCGAGCTCGAGCGGCAAACGCGCGCGCTCGCGCTCGCGCTCGAGGTCGGCGGTCTGATGAACGTGCAATACGCCATCAAGGACGGCGACATCTACGTGCTCGAGGTCAACCCGCGCGCCTCCCGCACGGTGCCCTTCGTCGCCAAGGTCATCGGCGTTCCGGTGGCCAAGATCGCGGCCCGGATCATGGCCGGGGAGACGCTGGCGAGCTTCGCGCTAAAGCCCGCGGCGTTCGACCATGTCGGGGTCAAGGAGGCGGTCTTTCCGTTCGCCCGTTTTCCCGGCGTCGACACCGTGCTCGGGCCGGAAATGAAATCGACCGGCGAGGTGATGGGCATCGACCGCAACTTTGCCGTCGCCTTCGCCAAGAGCCAGATCGGCGGGGGGGCGCGGCTGCCGCGCTCGGGCACCGTCTTCGTCTCGGTCAAGGACGCGGACAAGCCCCGTGTGCTCGAGGCCGTTCGCCTTCTGGTCTCGCTGGGGTTCCGGGTGATCGCCACCTCCGGCACCCAGCGCTACCTGGCCGAGCAGGGGCTGCCGGCCGGCCGAATCAACAAGGTGCTGGAGGGCCGCCCCCACATCGTGGATGCCATCGCAAACGGCGAGGTTCAGCTGGTTTTCAACACCACCGAGGGAGCAACCGCCCTGGCGGACAGCCGCTCGCTGCGGCGCGCCGCCCTCTTGCATAAAGTGCCGTACTACACCACTCTTTCTGGGGCCGTCGCCGCAGCGCAGGGAATCAAAGCTTATCTCGGGGGTGACCTCGAGGTGCGCGCGCTGCAGAGCTATTTCGGCGGCAAGGCCGCATCCGGACAACCGGGGCCGGCTGCCTGACGGTGTTAGGGAAAGGTTCAGGGTCGCGTGGCCGGAGATGCTTCGGCCCGCGATTGGAATTATTGTCTGTTGGCTGAAGTCGGAGGCTTAAGGAACAAATGGACAAGATCCCGATGACGGCAGAGGGCTACGCGGCGCTCGAGAAGGAGCTCAAGCACCGCCAGCAGTTCGAGCGACCTCGGATCATCCAGCAGATTACCGACGCGCGAACGCACGGCGACCTGTCGGAGAATGCCGAATATCACGCCGCCAAGGAGACGCAGTCGCACAACGAGACCCGCATCGCCGACCTCGAGGACAAACTCGCGCGCGCGGAGGTCATCGACGTATCGAAGCTCTCGGGCGACACCATCACGTTCGGGGCGACGGTGACCTTGATCGACGAGGACACCGACAAGAAACAAGTCTGGCAGCTCGTGGGCGAGCCCGAGGCCGACGCCAAGAAAGGCAAGATCTCCATCACCTCGCCGCTCGCCCGCGCGCTGATCGGCAAGGGCAAAGGCACGAGCGTCGAGGTGATGACGCCGAGCGGGGCCAAGGCCTACGAGATCAAGAAGGTCGAGTGGCGCTAGCCGGCTGACCATTGGACCGGGAGCGTCAGCCGGCGGGCCGAGCTAACCGGGGGCAAGGCGCTGTCGCGGGGCATTCCCATGCAATTCGGCGTGTTTGACCACATGGACCATGCAGGCGGCCCGCTGGCCAAGCTCTACGCCGACCGGCTCGACCTGAGCGAAGCCTACGACGCAAGCGGCATCTACGCTTACCACCTCGCCGAGCACCACTCGACGCCGCTCGGCTGCGCCGCCTCGCCGGGGCTCTTCCTCGCCGCACTGAGCCAGCGCACCAAGCGATTGCGTTTCGGCCCTCTCGTCTACCTGTTGCCCTTCTATCATCCGCTGCGCTTGATCGAGGAAATCTGCATGCTCGATCAGATGAGCGGCGGCCGGCTCGAACTCGGCATTGGACGTGGAGTGTCGCCGTTCGAGACCCGCGCCTACGGGCTCGACTTCACGCAGACCGGAGAGATCTATCACGAAGCCTTTGAGCTCATCCTGAACGGGCTCGCTTGCGATGAGTTGACCTTTGAAGGCAAGCATTACCAGTTTCGCAACGTGCCGATGATCCTGCGACCGCTGCAGCGCCCGCATCCGCCGCTTTGGTACGGAATCACCATCCCCGAGAACGCCGATTGGCCGGCGGCGAACGATGTGAACATCGTGACCATTGCGCTGCGCCCCACTGTGCGCCTCATCCTTGACCGCTACCGGGCCGAGCGCGCCCGCCTTGGCAAAACGCATCAGCCGTTGATGGGAGTGGCGCGCCATGTGGTGGTGGCGGAGACCGACGAGACGGCCCTCGCGATCGCGCGCCGCGCTTATCCACGCTGGCGTAGCAATTTCCGCTGGCTTTTCGCGCGCCATGGCGTCGAGCCGCGAATCGCGGCGCTCTACCCGCCCTCCTTCGACGAGCTTGCCGCCATTGACAACGCGGTCGCCGGCTCGCCCCGCACCGTACGCGATTTCATCGCCGCGGAGATCGATGAGACCGGCAGCAATTATTTCGTATCATGGCTCGCGTTCGGGGACATGACCCTTGCGGAATCGCTGCGTTCGCTCGAGCTGTTTTCGCGCGAGGTGATGCCGGCCTTTGCGAGCGCGCCCGCCTATGCTGCGCAATAACCAGCGCCACGGCACGCCCTTCCCCCACTTGCGCGTTTCAGGGTGCCTTTTGCTCCATCGGCACCATGGCCGCGTCTTTGGAGTTGCGCAGCGTCAGCGAGGTCTTGACGTTGCGCACGTGCGGCGCGGCGGTCAGTTCGGCGACGAAGGCCTGGAAGGTTTTCAGATCCGGCGCCACGCATTTGAGGATGAAGTCGATCTCGCCGGACAGCATCCAGCATTCGCGCACCAGCGGCTGGGCGCGCACGAAATCCTCGAACGCCTTGAGATCGGCATCGGCCTGGCTCGTCAGGTGCACCATGGCGAAGACGGTCACCTCGTAGCCGAGGAGCTTCTCGTCGAGCAGCGCGCGATAGCCTTTGATGTAGCCGGCCTCCTCGAGCGCGCGCACGCGGCGCAGACAAGGGGGAGCCGAGATGCCGACCCGGCGCGCAAGCTCGACATTGGTGATGCGGCCATCCTCCTGCAGCTCCTTGAGAATCTGCCGGTC
>DATNNX010000272.1:0-11324 GCA_035601615.1 Xanthobacteraceae bacterium | reverse complement strand
CGATCGGGATCCGTGATCACTCGGTCGCGCACGGCGAAGGCTCGCTTCGTGGCTTCGACTATCCCGTGCACGTGCTCGAATCCCTCGCCCTGTGGAGCGCGCAAGCGCCCGAACAGCGCGAGGATGAGCAACGAGGCAAGCCCCTGCGTCGGCGGCGGCGTGTTGAAGACCGTGTCATCATCCAGCGCCGCCGCCAACGGCTCGACGAGCGTGGCGCGGCAGCGCTCCAAGTCCCCACGCGTGACCGGGCTGCCGATGCGATCGAGATCGCCGGCAATCTCGCGCCCGACATCCCCGCAATAGAAGTCGTCGAGCCCGGCGCGGGCGAGATGCTCGAGCGTGGCGGCGAGCGCCGTTTGTTTGAGCGTTGCGCCCGCGTTGGGCGGCTTGCCGTCGAGCAGAAAAACCTGCGCGAAGCCGGGCACATGTTCGAGCTCGGAGAGTTTTTCGGACGTGTAACGCGCTTGGCTCTTGGTCACGCTTGCGCCCGCCTTCGCATGCGCGACCGCGGGCGCAAGCAGATCGCCAAGCCCCATTCGCCCGCCGAAGGTCTTGGCGGCCTCGAGCGCGAGCATCCAACCCGCAATCGCGCCAGGCGCGGTGAGCGCCGCGAGCCCGCCACGCGGGGGAATCGTCTCGTGCTCGCGGTAGACTTCGCGCCGCGCATTGGCGCTGGCGCGGCCGGCAGCTATCAGCGCGCGCACGCGTCCCGAGGGTTCGCGCATGAGCCAAACGCCGTCGCCGCCGAGCTGGGCCATGTGCGGATAAACCGCGCCGATGCTCGCCGCCATTGCGACCGTGGCCTCGAGTGCATTGCCGCCCTCGGCCAGCACCGCGCGTCCGGCTTCGACGGCTGCGTGATGCGGCGCGGCCACGATTCCACGGCGATGCCCGGCGGTGTGGAGGTCGATCATTCCGGCGTTGGGGTGGCTGCCTCGCTCAGGCCGCGCCGTTTGAGCAAGCCGTCGGGTGTGGGCAATCGCCTGCGGAACGCCGTGTAGAGTTCGGCCGGGTCGCGTGCGCCTCCGGCGGCGTAGACGTGATCATGGAGCTTCTTCGCGGTTTCCCGATCAAAGACGTCGCCGGCCTCCTCAAACGCCGCAAACGCGTCGGCGTCGAGCACCTCCGACCACAGATAGCTGTAATAGGCCGCAGCGTAGCCGCTGCCTGCGAAGATGTGCTGGAAATGGACGGGCCGGTGACGCATCACGATCTCGGCGGGCATCCCGATGCGCGCGAGCGCCGCTTGTTCGAAGCCGGCGACATCGAAGGCCTCATCGGTCTCGGACTGCAAATGGATGTCGAGATCGATCAGTGCCGAGGCCACGTATTCCACCGTCGCCTGGCCCTGGTTGAAGGTGCGCGCCGCAACGAGCCGCCGCAGTTGATCCTCCGGGATCGGCTCGCCCGTGCGGTAGTGCCGCGCGAAGCGTCGCAACAGTTCCGGCCGTTCCAGCCAGTGCTCGTAGAGCTGCGAAGGCAGCTCCGACCAATCTTTGAGCACGCTCGTCCCCGCGACCAGCGGGTACGTGACGTCGGAGAGAAGTCCGTGCAATGCGTGGCCAAACTCGTGGAACAGCGTCTTGGCGTCGTCGAAGGAAAGCAGCGTCGGCTCGCCAGCGCGCCCTTTGGAAAAATTCATCACATTGATGACCAACGGATGGATCTCGCCCCTGAGCTTTTCCTGGTCGCGCAGTGTCGTCATCCAGGCGCCGCTGTGCTTCGAGGGGCGAGCGAAATAGTCGCCGAAAAAAAGACCGCGATGGCGTCCCTGCGCATCGCGCACCTCCCAGACCCGCACCTCCGGGTGCCATACCGGCACGTCCGCGCGAGGCTCGAAGGTCAATCCAAAGAGGCGGTTTGCGGTGTAGAACGCAGCCTCGATGATGTGCTCGAGCTGCAGATACGGCTTGATCGCTGTTTCGTCGATATCGCAGCGCAGCTTGCGCAGCTTTTCCGCGTAATAGCGCCAGTCCCATGCCGCGAGCGGGAAATTCTTGCCTTCCGCCTGCAGAAGTGTCTGCAACGCATCCCGATCCGCGCTCGCACGCCGACGCGCCGGCGCCCAGACGCGATCGAGCAGTGAGCGCACCGCCTCCGGCGTCTTTGCCATGGTGTCGTCCAGCCGGTAATGCGCGAAACTCGGATAGCCCAGCAGCCGCGCGCGCTCGGCGCGCAATGCAACCATCTCGGCGATGATCGGCTTGTTGTCGGTTGCGCCGCCGTCGTCGCCGCGCGCGATCCAGGCGCGAAATGCCTTCTCGCGCAGGTCGCGCCGGGCCGAGAATTGGAGGAACGGCTCGATGCTCGAGCGCGAGGTGGTGATGACGTGTTTGCCGGGAAAACCGCGCTCCTCGGCGGTCGCACGCGCCGCCGCCCGCACGAAATCGGGAAGGCCGGCAAGGTCCTCCTCACCGTCGAGGACCAGTGTGTAGCGTTGCTCATCCGCCAACACATTCTGGCTGAAAGTGGTGCCGAGCGTAGCGAGACGCGCGTTGATCTCGGCGAGCCGTGCCTTGGCCGCGGCGTTAAGCGCCGCGCCCGCACGCACGAATTTCAGGTAATAGCGCTCGAGAACCCGCCGCTCTTCCACGGACAACGCCAGCTGATCGCGTGTGCGATGCAAACGCTCGATGCGGCCGAACAGGGCCGCGTCCATGTGGATGCTGTCCCAGTGCTTGGCCTTGACCGGCGCGACCTCACGCTCGATCGCGAGAATCTCGTCGTTGTTGTGGGCACCGGCCAAGAGGTTGAAGACATTGACCGTCCGCGTGAGCGCCTCGCCACTCGCTTCAAGCGCAGCGATGGTGTTGGCGAAGGTCGGCGCGGCCGCGTTGCCTGCAATGGCCGCGACCTCGGCGGCATGCGCGGCAAACGCGCGTGCAAAGGCTGCCCGGAAATGCTCCGGCTTGATCCGATCGAAGGCGGGAACGCCGAAACGGCCGCCCCAGTCCTCAAGCAACGGGTTGGCGTCGGTATCGAGGGCGAAAGCGTGGGTCTGGGGATGCATGCTGCTGATATGGGGCGTGAACGGCGGCATTGCACCCTAAGCGACGAGGCGGAGCACATCAGAATCGGTGCATCTTTTGAATTTTTTGCGCTGTGAATGGGCCGCCGCATTGCTAAACTGATGATGCACTCGACCTCAGCGACGATCAATCAAGACGTCCGCACGTTTGTCTGCCAACCTAAAGCGGCATCCACGTGCAGGAACGCGCCAAACGAGAGGAGGAGACATGGTTTCGTTCACCTTGAATAATAGGCAGGTCTCGGTCGACGCCGACCCGAGCACCCCGCTATTGTGGGCCATCCGCGACCACGTCGGATTGACCGGCACCAAATATGGATGCGGCGCCGGTCTTTGCGGGGCCTGCACCATCCACCTCGACGGCACGGCGCAACGTTCGTGCCAGATCGACGTGGGCTCGGTCGCCGGCAAAACGGTTGTCACCATCGAGGGCCTGTCGCCCACATCCTCCCATCCATTGCAGAAAGCGTGGGTGGTCGAAGAAGTCCCACAGTGCGGGTACTGCCAGTCGGGGCAGATCATGAAGGCAGCGGAGCTTCTCGCCAAGAATCCGAAGCCGTCCCGCGCCGAGATCATCACCCACATGGACGGCAATATCTGCCGCTGCGGCACGTATCACCGCATCATCGCCGCCATCGAGCGCGCAGCGAGGGAGGCCTGAGCCATGACTATGATCGATCGGGATCTCTCACGTCGCAGCGTCATTGCGGGCTTGGGCGGAATGGCGTTCTGCGTGGCAGTCGGGAACGACGGCGTGCGCCTGATGTCGCAGGCGCAGGCGAATGCCTTAGCAAATGCACCGATCACGCCATGGGTCCGCATCGCGCCCGACGGTAGGATCACCATCCTCAGCGCCGGAGCCGAGATGGGCCAAGGCTCGATGACCTCACTGCCGCTCATCCTGGCCGAGGAGATGGACGCGGACTGGTCGAACGTTGCCATCGAATGGGCCCCGCCCGACGCCAAGGTTTACGGTTACAAGGATCCGTTCGGCACCGAAAACCTGATGTGGATCGTTGGCAGCCGTGCGGTCCAACTCTATTTCACGCAACTGCGCATGGCCGGCGCCCAAGTGCGCAAAGTGCTGATTGCGAACGCGGCACAGAAGTGGGGCGTCGACGCTGCAACGCTCAAGACCGAGCCGAGCGTCGTCATCAACCCCGCCAATGGGGGGCGCATGAGCTATGGCGAGATCGCCGCGTTTGGCACGATTCCACCGACTCTGCCGACGGTCGATCCGAAGGAGCTCAGGGAGCGCAAAAATTTCCGGCTGATCGGTAAGGCGGTGCCCCGGCGCGATATTCCGTCCAAGGTCAACGGCACCGCCCAATACGCAATCGACGTGACATTGCCCGGCATGCTCTATGCCTCGAGCTTGCATTCGCCCGTACACAGCGCTCAGCCGGGGATCTGGGACCCAGGCAAGCAGGATCAGTCGGGAGCCGCACCGGAGAGTTGGAACGATGCCCAGGTCAAGGCCATGCGCGGCGTCATCGCCATCGTCCCGTTGGCCAACGGCCTAGCCGTCGTCGCCGATCACTTCGCCGCCGCCAAGGCCGGCCGCGATGCCCTGAAGGTGACATGGCGCAAGGCCAAGGCAGAGGGCTTCAATTCGGATCGAGCACTCGAGGATTATGTCAAGGTCCACGCCGATCCAAATGCGCAAGCGGTCAAGCTCGAACAGAAGGGCGACGTCACTGCGGCTTTTGCGACCGCGGCCAAAACATATCACGCCGAATTTCGCAGCGATTACGCCTATCACGCGCAAATGGAGCCGCTCAACGCGGTGGTCCGCATCAATGAGGCCGGCGATAGGGTCGAGGTTTGGGAGGGCAGTCAAGCTCCCGACGAATCGCGGAAAGCGGTGGCAAAGGCGCTTTCGCTGCCGCTTGAGCAGGTGGATTTCCACCAATGCTATATGGGCGGTGGCTTCGGCCGTCGCTCGCTTGGTGATTACGCCGCCGAATGCGCGCTCATCGCCAAGGCAGTGCGCCGCCCCGTCAAGTTGATATGGACGCGGGAAGAGGACATCGCCCAAGGCATGTTCCGGCCGCAATCCTTCCAGTGCCTGGAGGCGGCAACCGATGCGTCCGGCAATGTTACGGGCTGGAAGCACTGCGTCGTCGGCGATGGCGAGGCCCTCCTCGTCACCGGCATCAAGATTGCGTATTACGGGGTGCCCAGCCAGGCGATCGAGCGGCGTGGCGTATCACACGGCATCAAGCTCAAGCACTGGCGCGCGGTCGGTCACGTGTTCAACACGTTTGCGATCGAAAGCTTCGTCGATCAGATGGCGGTCGATCAAGCCGTCGATCCGATCGAATTCCGGTTCGAACGCATGGGCGCAACACCCAAAGCGCGCAAGGTGTTCGAGACGCTGGCAGAGATGTCGAACCACAAGGCCAAGCGCGCCGAGGGGCGGGCAATCGGGATCTCGATCACCGAGCGTGCGGGTTCGCTCGGTGCGGGTGCCGTCGAAATCTCGCTCGAGCGTACCAGCGGCAAGATCCGCGTGCACAAAGTGTGGGCGGCGATCGACGGCGGGGTCATCGTGCAACCCGCTGCAGCCCGGGCGAACGTGGAGAGTGGCATCCTCTACGGGTTGTCCAGCGTACTGCATGAGCGCATCACAATCAGGGACGGCGCCGTGGAGCAATCGAACTTCCACGACTATAGCGTCATGCGCATGTCTGACCTGCCGGAGGAGCTCCACGTCAGGTTCGTCGACGTCGACAGCCGACCGACCGGTCTGGGCGAGATCGGCAACCCCTTCATCGCCGGCGCGATCTCGAACGCGTTCTACCGGCTTACCGGCAAACGCCTGCGCCATCTGCCGTTCACGCCGGAGCGCGTGCTGGAAACGCTGCGGGCATGAGCACGAATGCCAACTATGGGCAACGGCATCTTGGCCGTTGCCCATACGCTCAGCGGTCCATCAATTGCGCAAAGATCTCCGTCGCGCGGCAGCACGTCATCCCACCAGGAACCTGTTGCGCGTCTGGAAATCTTTAAACGTGTTCTCTGGCACCTCGAAATTGGTTGCTAGCAGGAGGTGGGAGTTGGCACCGATCCAGTCGGCAAGGGAGATCGATTCATAGGTGCCATTGTTGAGCGCGATCAGCAGTTCCACGTCTTCGTTGCCGATATTCTCGATATAATGGCCATAGCCTTGCGGCACGTAGCCTACGTCGCCGGCGTTGAACTCTTCGGTGCGAACGCGCCCGTGCGATCCGAATACGGTCATGCGCGCGCGCCCAGAGATGTAGTACTGCCATTCGTTGGCATTGGGATGCCAGTGCGGCTCACGCAGCGCACCGGGCTTGATCTGCATGAGCGCGCCGGTCACCGTCGTCGAAATCGGAAATTGGTGTTGCGACACAAGCCGGTTGGTGCCGCCCGGATAAACGTCCGGGCGGTGCGCCAGCAGCCGGTAGCGATGACTGAGTGGGCCGTTGTCGAGCGAGCCGGGCGCCGGATTGGCGGGCAACGGCGGCGGTACCGGTCCCTTGGCGATATAGACCTCGCGTTTGGGAAAATTTGCAAACGTCGCGACCGGCACCCCGAAATATTTGGCCAACACCTCGGGCGGCGTGTGCCCAATCCAATCGCTGATGCTGAACGTGCCGAACTCCGAGAAATAGCCGTTGTCGAACACCAGCACGAACAGACAATCTTCCGAGCCGATGCCCTGGATCGAATGGCCGAAGCCGCGCGGGAAATACCAGACGTCGCCGGCATTGAAGTCGACGATCTGCGACTGGCCTTGCGGGTTGATGGTGGTCACGCGGCATTGGCCTTTTATGACATAGGCCCATTCCGCCGCGTTGGCGTGCCAGTGCAGTTCGCGCAAGCCCCCAGGTGCGAGCGACATCAGCACGCCGGCGAGCGCTTGCGAGACCGGAAATTCCGCGACCGTCGCCTCCTTCGCCCAGCCGCCATCCCATCTCTTAGGCGCGACGGCGCCAAGCTGGAATCGGAACGAGGGCAGCTCGCTGCCGGCGAGCGGCGCCGGCGTCGGCCCGAACGGCGGCTGGCCCTGTCCGAAGGTCTCCGTGCCCGTTGCAGTTGCGACGACGCCACCGGCGGCGGCGGCGCCCAGCATGTCGCGACGTGAGACCTCGGCCATCCGTAACCTCCTGATCCAGCGCCCCGCGCCGACCGCGCTGACGGGTGTCACAGCTTGCGATCGCGAGTCAACCAAGCTCGGCACGCGCTTCGCTCGGCGTAGTGTTAAAACCATCCCCATCGACCCGGCACTGGAGGGCCCATGACCGCCATTACGCTTGCGCAGGCCGACCGCCTCATCGACGCGATTTTGGCTCGCGGCGCCGAGCTCGATTGCCGCCCGCTGGCGGTCATCGTCGTCGAGCCCGGCTGCAAGGTGAAGGCGTTCAAGAAGGAGGACGACAGCTCGATGATCCGTTTCGAGATGGCGTACGGCAAGGCCTATGCCGCGCTGGCCATGGGCCGCTCATCCAAGCTCGTTAAGATCCGGGCCGAGCAAAAGCCCATCTTCATGCGCTATCTCATCGCCGCGAGCGGCGAGCAGATCTTTCCCGAGGGTGGAGGGTTGCAGATTCGCGACGGGGCGGGCGAGGTCATCGGCGCGGTCGGCGTCACCGGCGATACGGAGGAGCGCGACGAGGAACTCGCCGCCCATGGCATCCACGCGATCGGGCTCAAAACCGACGAGGACTGTGCGGCCCTGGGACGCCGGCGCGGCATTCGGCTGACCGACAGGTGACAACAATTGCGTAATTGCGTTAGCCTTCCTGATCCAGGCGCGCAAACGCAAAAACGCTCGGGAGGATGGGGATGGCCGGCGCTCGCATGACATTCGCGTTGGCGGCCGCCCTGCTCGCCATCTCCTCGGCCCCGCGCGCGGCACCGCCGCTCGACTACGCGTTTTTCAAGGCGCGCGTGCAGCCGATCTTCCTGCAAAAGCGCGACGGGCATACCCGCTGCTACGTCTGCCACGCCGAGGGCAACAATGCGTTTCGGCTCGAGCGGCTTTCGCCCGGCACGAGCACCTGGAACGAGGAGCAGTCGCGCAAGAACTTCGAGATGGCCTCGATCCTGGTGAACCCCGGCGATCCTGCGACGAGCCGCCTTCTGCAGCAGCCGCTGGCGCCGGAGGCCGGCGGCAACGTCTTTCACTCCGGCGGCCGCCAGTTCGCCTCGAAGGACGATCCGAGCTGGAAAATTCTGGTCGAGTGGGTGAATGGGGAGAAGCTGTAGCTCCCGTTCGCTGGTCCGAACGCCCGGTCCCGTTCGCGCTGCCGCCGAAACTTCGGCGTGCATTCGCGGCAGGAGCAGCGGCCGGCGATACCGCTCTCGCCGCCTCAGCCGACGGGTGGGCGCCTCTAGTTCATCACCAGCGTGGTGATGCGCTTGGGCACTTCGCCCACGGGAATGACAGCCTTCACCTTCATGGCCTCGGTATCGATGGCGGTGACCGACTTTAGGGCGGCATTGGAGATGTAGATCGTCTTGCTGTCCGGCGTGAACGTGACCCAGTTCGGCACCGCGGCGATGGGACCGTGTCCGGAAAGCTTGAGCGCGGGCAGCGCAACCTCGCCGACAAGCTTGATCTCGGGGAGCGCATAGACGAACACCGCGTTGTTGGGGATGCTGGTGACCCACAGCGTCCTGCGGTCAGGCGCGACCCCGATGCCATGCGACGGGGCCGTGGCGCGCCCGGCATCGGTTTCGAATTCGACCGCCGTCTCCGGCAGAGTGATCCTCGCCACTTCTTTGCGCGCGGCGAAATCCACCACGGCAAACCCATTCGTGTCGGAGAGTTGCACGAAGATGCGCTTGGTTGCGCCGTCGGGGCCGGCTTCGATCGCCATCGGGCGCACCCCCTTGTCGAGCGCGAGCTCCCAGATTGGAACCTCGCGCTCGAGATCGATCGCGGTCAAAAGCTTGCCGGGGATCGAGCCGGTGATGAGGTGTTTCCCGTCCGGCGTCACGTAGATGTTGTGCAGGCGCCCGTTCACCAGAATGCTCTTAGTCCGCGCCAGCGTGTTTGCGTCGATGACGTCGACGGCGCCAGCCCCGCGCGCGATGCCGACCAGGATGCGATCGCCGGCCTTGCTGACCGCGATGTTATTGGGATGATTGCTCAGCGGCACTTTCTTGATGAGCGCGCCGCTCGCGCGGTCGAAGACGTCGAGCGTGCTGTCGGCCTCATTACTGACATAGACCCGCGCGCCGTCGGGAGCGGGCGCGATCCCGTGCGCCGCCTCGATGCCCTTGATTTCTTGCACGACCTTGTTGGTCGCGGGATCGATGACGTGAATGCTGTCGCCAGCGCTGTTGGTCACGTAGATGAAAGCCGCGCCGCCCCACGCCGGGGGCGAAACAAGCGCCAACACCATCCACAAATGCCGCACGATCCGACGATAGCCGTTCATGGCAATCTCCCAGCTTTGGTGCGGGGTGAGGTTATGCTCAGCCGATGACCAATACCAGCGGCCGTTGCGGCCGACACGTCTCCCCCCGCGACTTCGGCCGCGCCCGCGTGCTAATCTCGCCACAGGCGGAAAGCCCAGGAGTCGACCATGCCCCGTCACCCCCGCTACCAGCCCCACGGCGTCATTCCGGCCGTGCTGCTGCCCTTCAACGATGACTTTTCCATCGACGAAAAGAGCTTCCGGGCCCATCTGCGGGACGTCGCGGCGACCAAAGGGATCTCCGCCATCACCGTCAACGCGCATTCGACCGAGGTCGCCTCATTGAGCTTCGAGGAGCAGCGGCGCGTGCTTGCCATCGCCCAGGACGAGATCGGCGATCGCCTGCCGCTAGTCAACGGGGTGTGGGCGGATGGCAGCATCGAGGCGGCCCGGATCGCCCGCATGGCGGCGGACGGCGGCGCCTCGGCGCTGCTGATCTTCCCGCCGGGGCCCTTCACGCTGGGACAATCGCCGCAGATGGCACTTACTCATTTCAAACGCATCGCGGACGCGACCGACCTGCCGCTCATCGTGTTCCAGTATCCGCTCGCCACGGGCCAGGGCTACCCAATGGACACGCTCCTCAAGATGGCGGACCAGGTGGCGAGCATCCGCGCCATCAAGGATTGGGCGGGCAACGTGGCGCAGCATGAGATGCACATTCGCGCCCTGCAGAGCCTGCCCCGCCCGGTGAGCGTGCTCAGCACCCACAGCGCTTGGCTGCTCAGCTCCCTCGTGCTCGGCTGCAACGGGCTCCTCTCCGGCAGTGGCAGCGTGATCGCGGACCTGCAGGCGCAGCTGTTCCACTCCGTGAGGGCCAACGATCTCGCTGAAGCACGCCGCCTCAACGACCGCATCTATCCGCTGGCGCGGGTGTTCTACGCCGACCCCTGGGCCGACATGCACAACCGCATGAAGGAGGCGCTGGTGCTGCTCGGCCGCTTGCCGCGGGCCGTGGTGCGGCCGCCGCTGGTCAAGCTCGCCGACGTCGAGATCGAGCGCATCCGCGCGGCGCTGGCGGAGGCCGGGCTCCTCCACGCGAAGGCGCGCGATGCCGCGTGAGGGGCTCGTGCGCCGCGGCGCCGCGCCACAATTAGGCGATTTCGTGGCCTCGCTTCCGAGCCCAAGGCTTGATTCGGATGAGCCGTTTGCGCAGATTGCGCCGCGCATAGGAGCGCTGGCATGAACCGCCCAACGAGCCCCAGCGAGGGACGCAAGATCGCCTGGCAGAACGTACTGACCGTGCTCAGCGCGGCGATTCTGATCGGCGCGGAGGTTTTCGGCGCCGCCTTCGCCGGTGGCTGGGCGGTCGCCAGCTACTTGGATTTGGGCCCGTACGGCGTGCATGTGATGCAGGGCATCTTCTTCGTCTGCGGCATCGCCGTCATGGTCTCGTTCATCCGCAACGCCCGTCGCGTAGAGCCGTTCACCGCCCGCGGCTGAATGCGCGAGCGGCAGCGGGGCGAGTGCCGGAGCGCGCGTCTCGCTTCGGCGATCTGCCACCAGTGGCGACAGGTTGAAAAAAATTCTTGTAATGCGCGTCCACATCGCTTATGTGCGCAATCGCCCAATTTCGCACGTGCCTGTGGCCGTGTGTCGGTCGGTGGGCATCCGGACAAGAGGCCGGACAGCCGCCCGGAGCAAGATCGCAGACTGAGTACTGCGATCGTCTGAGCTCCGAATCCACTTGACCGGCAGCCGGAGGCGAAACCGGCACACCCCGCGCTCAACGGGGGACGCGGCTTAAAGCAACGACGGACCGGGCTTCCTTGGTCTCTGCCGGCCTTCCACCGCCGGCGTGGCTACCGAAGAGGCTTGTTCATCATTGCCGGCCGTGCGGA